>DTUY01000279.1 GCA_012963885.1 Candidatus Poribacteria bacterium
AAAGAAAAACACTAACTTTGGTCATGATGCGATAACCAAATGACCATCCTCCATACCACATATGCCATTTGCTGAATAAAAAGGGATAGAGCAAAGCACAAACCGCACAATATCGAAATAACATTAGATGTGGTATTTCACGAGTCTGTTTCTTTTCGGCATCTTTTCGGAGAGATCTAACCGATCGATATATATTCCGTGTACCAGTACAGATAACAAGAATGAAAAGGATATAAAAGGTGGGAGATGACAAGAATCCCTTATCATGACTAATTAAATTTTGCATGAAATTGAATTTTTGGCAGATTAGTAAAAACCCAAGATAAATTCCAAGCATGAGGAGAAAGCTACCGGAGAAAGAACACCCCAAAATTTTTCTCATGCCTACTAACAAAAACAGGAAAATTGGAGAAAATATTAACAGCCCACGGCTGGGTGCAAACCAAACCCCAAAAGCTCCAATATAAAAGGGCGTTCCCCACATATTTACTTCACTGCCATAGCTTTGTCGTAAGATTGATCCATAAGTGACATGATTATAAACCACAAGAATAATTATTGCTGGCAGAGTCATTAATACAAATTGGAGTAACTGGTGTCTGTGTCTATGCCAAAAACATAGACTAGCAAGATGAGCGCAAAAACAAGCGCTGTTGGACGGCATACAACGGCTGAAGCAACTGTAAGGCCTGACCATTTTATCCATCGTTGATGTTGAGAGTTATCCTTTTAAAATCAGTATTGTCAGGTTGATGAAAACCACCGCCCCTCGCTAATAAATAAAGGGTCAAAGCCAAAAAAATTGACAGGGACCGTGTTGGTAGAGACTTGAACTCCTTATACTCCAACTACAGGTGGCCGTGCCATAAAGCAATGCCAGGAAAAATGCCCAATTTCTGCTAAGAAATATCTTTGTTGCCAGGAAAAGGAACAACGCTGATAGAGTAATAGCTAATGATGCTGTCATTTTCTCCAGACACGGGACATGAGGTGAGTCAACAGGCAAGCCGAACATCACAGGAACGAGATATATTGGTAACGCCAAAATGGGGGCACCGGGATGATATTTTGAAACCCAATGATCATTTTCCTGCCGAGTATAGTAGTTCCTATCCTGCAAGAATGGAAACTGATCTAGGTTGAAATTACCTTCCTTGATAATGCTGATAGGTAAATAACGCGCGCCGAATGTATCACCAAGTGTGCTTCCTACCCGAAAGTTGATACTGTAAATCAACATCAAAATTGAAACCAGAGCAACATGGGTACTGATTCGTTTAATGAAGCCTTGATTTATTGACAGCCAATCTGAAGTTGTCTGTTGAAGCGAAGAAAATCGTAAGAAAGTTAAGCTAGATGATACTATTAATAGGATCCATGGTAGATGTAATGAACCAAATATAAAAAAAATGGCGGATAATATGGCGTGTGCCACACCATCATCTCCCGCATGTGAGGGTATACATCCATGTAACTACTATAATCCATTCCTTACCCGTATATCACAACACGAAGATTAAGATTTAATTCAGGCAATATTAATGTTCTAGAAACCACTTTTTTAGGCTTGGATATAAATTACAGTAGCGTTGATAATAACGTTCGTATTTTTCAACTCGCTCAGCATCAGAATGAATCGTTTCCCCTAAGATAACAGTCAAACCACATGCTGACTCAAAACTATCAAATACTTCCACACCGACACCAGCAATGATGGCAGCCCCAAGGGCAGAGGCATCTTGTACTTCCATAACCTGGACGTCTTTTCCAAAGACATCCGCTTGAATTTGACGCCATAATGCAGACCTTGATCCTCCCTCACCAATATAAATTTCATTAACTGGTAATTTCAATTGCTTGAAGCATTCTACAGAGTGTCGAAGATCAAAGACCACTCCTTCCATCAGTGATCGGATCATATGTGCCTTGGTATGATGTAGTGTCATTCCCAACCAGCCAGCGCGAGCATTTGCATCTGGATGAGGAGTCGCAGTTCCCTGAAACCATGGCATGAAGAATAGCCCATCGCTTCCAATCGGTGCGTCTTCAGCAAAGTCAATCAGTTCAGTAAAACTATCTCCGAACTGATCATGAAACCAAGTTAAACTGGCACCACCAGTAAAAGAGCACCCGAGCCAGAAATACTTATCTGGTATAGCATGGCACATCGGCCAAAGCTGATTAAAAGCTGCATCACTAATCTTTTCCGCATAGGTCAATACATGTCCTGCTGTGCCAATTCCAACGCTGACAATTCCCGGCTTTCTGATTCCACTTCCAACGGCCATGCAGGCCATATCACCACCACCAGCACAAACGGGAATTCCGGCGCACAATCCTGTCTCCTCTGCAACACTCTTTGTTATCTGACCAGTAACTGTTGGTGACTCAACGACCTCAGGAAACAATCTTTCTTCAATTTCCAAAGCACACAGGATTTCCCCACTCCAATTTCGGGTGTATAGATCTAGTGCTGCCGTTGCAGAAGCATCAGTTACCTCAGCTTTAAATGTACCGGTTAATTTGAAACGGATCCAATCTTTGGGAAGTAACACGTGATAAACATCAGCATAGATGTCGGGTTGACTTTCTCGTAACCAAAGTACCTTGGCCAAGGTATTAATTGGATTGAGAACATGTAGCGCATGATCTCGAAGCAGATATCCAACCTGTTCATTTGCCTGGTCACATTGCTTTTGAGCTCGTTGATCAAGCCACAAAATGGCCGAACGAAGTGGATTTCCAGAGGCATCAACAAACACTGCCCCGTTCATCTGCCCAGAGAGAGATATCCCTTTTATATCGCTGGTAGAAAAAGAACATTCATTAGACTCAAGATACTGAATGATTTGACGGATTGTGTCGCAGACTGCCTGCCACCAATCATTGGCATCTTGCTCGACCCAACCTGTACACGGCGTTGATAGTTGATAGTCCGCGCTGGCGCTGGAAATAATCGTACCTTCCTCACTCAGCAACAAGGTCTTGGTACTAGACGTACCGATATCAATACCAATAACGAGAGACATTTTCTCCAATTTGTCCGTAGTTGATTTGTTCAATCACCAATAAGAAAACGGCGGGGATTATTGATCAACATATCGTCAATGATATGCTGATCAATTCCTTGGGAAAGGAGGCGCGGAACAAACTTAGTCAGGACGAAATCAAGGCCTGGGCCACCACCGTAACTACGCCAATAGCTAGGTCGACCGAGGTCGTTACCCAGCAAAATCTGTTGGCCGAATCCAGCATCAATTAAGCGTTTGAGTAAATCAATTCGCCATTCATCCGGTCCATACTTTGCTTTACCTGGGCAATCATAGCCCAGATATGCTCCTGTTTGAGCAATCCGTTTATGTTCCCAAAGGTCGGGATTGCGATCAAGGTGGCTTAAGCAAACTCGGTGTGGTTCAACACCATGATCATCGAGATACTCGATCTGCTCAAAGCCCATTGTTCCAGCTTCAGTGTGGGTGATAATGGGGACATCCGTTTCTTTTTGCACTATGGCGGCAATCCTCATTAACTTCTGATCGTGGTCGTTGAAAGTATTGTAGCCTGTGCCACCTTTCATAATTCCTGCCTTGAGGCCTGTTCCGTTAATTCCTTCAACAATATCTTGAATACATCGTCGGATTAGATCAGATTCGTCTGATTGCCATACCGATTGATCACAAAAATAAGGTTTGTTAAAACCTGTAATCACAATGACATTGGCGTCGGGTACTAGATCTGAGACTTGTTTCGTTCCACGGATATTTCGACCGAAGTCGATGGCTGACATTTCAATGATTGTTTTTCCACCTGCCTCCAACCATGAATGCAGTTCTTGAGCCGATTTCTCAACGTCATTCAATTTGAAATCTGGATCTTCACGTAACAACCAAGGAGGTGCATCGAAACACAAGTGTTCATGATAATCCACAACACCTAGATCTTCTCCTCCAATTTCGCCTTGTATTGTCATTACTGTTCCCATCGAGTCTTCTCCTATCTGCTAGTTAATTTTATAAAGCCCTCCAGATTCATCGGTTGGCAGATCTAGAAATTCTTCCCACACTTTTACGATGTTGGTTACACAACGATTAAACCATTTTTCACCTTTTTCCGCCGTGGCTACTGTGGCATCGCCGAACACTCCAGACTCACTTAAGGCTCCCATTGGTAGTGTTGACATCTCATAATCGAGTGAATACGGTGGATACTCGCTGACCGCTTTAGTCATGTCTACCAAATCAGGATGTAAGTGCAACATCAGCGAGGTTTCAAATTCTTCAGCGTGAAAATTTAAGGGTTGCCAAGCGGTTGAATCGGCATCCGTCATAACCTGATTTAGATTGGGATAAAAGGCACGGAGAACTCGCATCGGGGTATGATCAACTAATTCACGAATCGTGTACTTGATTGGTTGTGAATTTGCACCGTGTGTAGTCATAATCAAGAGCACACGACATCCATTTCGGCCAAGACTAACAGCAATATCCTTGATAACGGATCGAAATGTATCGAAAGAGAAAGTCAAGGAACCAGGATAATCACGCCAAACCCATGAGTAACCGATTGGTATTGTTGGCAAGATCATACCCACGCTTTGTTTGCCAACTTGTAAGGCGAGGGCTTCTGCAATCAGGCTATCTGTATTTTGAGGCAAATGAAGTCCGTGCTGCTCTGTCGCACCCAGTGGTAGGATGGCAAAAGGGTAACGTTGCAAAAAATCGCGACATTCCTGCCATGTTGCTGTAGCAGCATCAATATAATTCTTTGACAACTGTTTTACCTCGACGAGATCAAATTTAAGATTATGCTCAACTATATATCACGCCAATCAAAAACTGCTGCCAGTCTATCGGTTTGCTTGTGAAGAAGTTTTTGGTAAGCTTCTTGGGCTTGATCTGGAGAGAACAAATTGTAAATACCTTCTACATTAACCCTATCTGTAGATAACCAGTTCAGCGCTCCCTGGATATTGCCCCACACACTATTTTCGGTAAAATCGGTGGAAATCATCGGAAGTTCCCATTCCCAACCGCTACGGATAACGACATATTTATGAAAAATGGCATGGTGCAGTTCATGAGCGTAAAGTTCAGTATGCCGTTTCCAGGGAGTTGCTATACAGACCACTTCCCCCTTTTTTCGGATAGCATTGCATCCATCCAATAATGCCTGTTCGTGTCCAGAACATTCAATAACCAAGGAAAACCTGCCGCTGAGATCAGGATCGTCCAGTGGTGCTGCTGGAAGAACATTTGGAATACCAGTTTCAGTTGCAATACGACGTCGGGATTCAACGGGATCGCAAGCATAAACGTTGTACCCACAGGCTAAAAAATTCTTGGTGGCAAGATGCCCAACTAGTCCCAATCCCATAACCAATACCTTTGCGGGTGGTCGGGCCGTAGTTGTTGTCAAAGTTGTCATGCTTACCCCCATCATTCTAGCAAAAACAGCAATTTCAGGGGAAAGCCCTGCAGGAACCAGAAGCAACTGGTCGGCCCTAACGCGGTAATAGGAGCGATGGTTCCCCATACAAAAAGCTAGATCTCCAGACCGGACTTCTTTCACGTTTTGACCGACTTCTTCAACTTGGAATACAGCTGCGTATCCCGGTGTACTAGGAAAGTTTGTTCCAAGATAGGCTGAGGCTAGTTCCGTGCCCGCGCTAATTAAAGTAACTAAAGTTTTTCCGGATACTTCATCCGGTCCAACTGGACTTTTTGGACGCTCCAATGGAAGAAGTTCCGCAGTTTCTTTAGCAGTTATGGTAACAGCATAATCCATTCTCTTGTGCCCACAATATAATTTCAGTGATTGTTTGACTTAGATGGATATTATATCATGTTCAACCAACTTTTAAAATAACTAGTGCCTCTATCATTGATGAGATCAATACATCGTAGGGCAATGTTCTTTTTGGTTAACCGTTCTTGGATAATCTAATTTGTCTTTTCGATAGCTTATTTTTCGCGCTTGAAATGGCCGTTCAACTGTTTGCAATTCCGTGTAATTTTGATATCTCGATTTTATTCTGATCAACCAAACCAATAGGATAATTTGGATTGGCCACATCAATGATTTCTTTTCTAAACAGTGAATTCAAGACGACAGAAGTACCTCCTTCATTTCCAAACTGACGTTGGTATTACTTATCAACTGTATGACATTATGGTTGGTTGAAGATGTTGATCTACCAAGATAAGGAGAGGATCAGATGTTGGATTTCAGACCCAAAAGGAAATACTCTTATCATTGGAGCGGATGAGTCCTTGTTGCCTCTAATCAGCAGATATTACCTGAAGGTCTCAAAGTAGACATTGATGCTAAATCTACTATGGAGCATTTGGGGGAAATCGATGAGTTCCCTACTATTTTGGCCCTTAACCACCTAACTCACACAGATTCTTATATTATGTTCCTTCTGTCAAAACGTCTCTGGGAGATATTTAAGCCGTATTATTAATTTTGTCGCTATCCGCGACGGATATGTTCAAAAAATACTTTCTCAGGAACGCTATCTGGAAGGTATCATTCGATTCGAAGCAGAAGTCTTTGGTCATTTAGAACTTATTGTTAGACCCTAACTTCATCGAGAAGCATATTGACATTCCGATGACTTTCATTATTTTGATATTGAAGTAATAAAAACAGCAAGTCAACCAAAATAGTGTACTCAAAATAATAAAATATTATTTGTTGGCTTGGGTAGTGAAGTTGACGTCAATAGCTATGAGTGTTAAAATTTATGCCTAAGGTAGCTGAAGAGAAGGTAAAATAATGATTGATGCATCAATACAGCCGATTCTGGAAAAAGCACTATTGGATGAACGCCTTGATTACGATGACGGCTTAACTTTGTTCAAAAGCTATGACCTGTTGTCAATTGGTAACGCGGCAGATCTTATTCGGAAAAGGATTCATCCTGAACCGTACGTGACCTATATCGTAGATCGCAACATTAACTATACGAATGTATGTCATGTGGACTGTGATTTTTGTGCTTTCTATCGCCACATGAAGGATTTGGAAGCGTATACTCTATCACGTCAAGTGCTTGGTCAGAAAATACAGGAAACTATTGACCTTGGTGGTGTACAAATTCTTCTGCAGGGCGGTCTACATCCAAGACTCAAACTTGGCTGGTACGAAGATCTTCTTCGATGGATCAAAGCGAATTATGATATCCATATTCATGGTTTTTCACCCCCGGAACTTGACTGGTTTGCTAAGATCAACAAAATATCTCTAATAGAAACTTTAACGCGCTTACGTGATGCTGGACTCGGGTCAATTCCGGGTGGGGGAGCAGAAATCCTGACTGACCATGCACGAGATACCATTTCTCCTAAGAAATGCACAGCTGCTGAATGGTTAGAGGTCATGCGGCAGGGACATCTAGTTCAATTAAAATCAAGTGCGACGATGATGTATGGCCATGTTGAGAGTTATGGTGAGCGAGTCGAACACCTACTGCGATTACGTGACCTACAGGACGAAACAGGCGGATTCACGGCTTTCATTTGCTGGTCGCTTCAACCAAACAATACACGACTCGAACATATGCCTGCATCTGGCAGCTTTGAGTATCTCAAAACATTGGCTATTTCGCGATTAATGCTGGATAATATTCCGAATTTCCAGTCATCATGGGTTACTCAAGGACCAAAAATAGGACAGCTTTCACTGAAATTTGGCGCAAATGATATGGGTGGAACGATGATCGAGGAAAACGTTGTTAGCCAAGCGGGCACCATATACTGCATGCCAATGGAAGAGATTGAGCGGCTTGTTGTGGAACTCGGTTATGTCCCCAAACAACGTAACTTTTTCTATGAAATTATCAACTAAGCCACCACAATAAGGCCGCAAGTCTTTGGAGTTATTAAACCATCCTTTTGTACAACTTGCCATTGTCGTTACGACGGGAGTCTGTGCAGGCTTTCTCAATACGGTTGCAGGCGGAGGGTCTTTACTTACGCTTCCGGTGTTAATCTTTCTTGGTCTAGATGGGGCAACAATGGCCAACGGCACCAATCGTGTAGCGATCATGATCCAGAACACTGTCGGTGTTGCGGGCTTCCGTCGAAAAGGGGTCTCCGACTTTCGCTATGGTATTTTAATTGCGATTCCAGCGATGATTGGCGCTGTCATGGGTGCTCTATTGGTCATCAACCTTGGGAAATTCGACAAAAACGGTGTCATTTTTAATCGTCTGCTTGCTATTATAATGTTTGGTGTCTTGGTGATCACACTTTCTAATCCATTTAAGAAATTCCAAAGTGACGTCGAAAATCTGGGAGCTTTTCGGAAAATTCTAGCTGTACTTCTTTTTTTCTTTTTAGGTATCTACATGGGGTTTATCCAAGCTGGTGTGGGGTTTATGATCATTGCAACGCTAACTATTGTTAATGGCTTTAATCTGGTGCGAACCAATGCTTTAAAGATGTTCGTTGTTCTCTTCTGTACCCTTGTCGCCCTGATCATTTTTGTTATTAATAAACATGTAGATTGGAGGTTTGGTATTTCGCTTGGTGTAGGAAATGCAGCAGGTGCGTGGATTGGCAGTCACTGGGCGGTAGAAAAGGGGGATAAGTGGATTCGAATTGTACTAGTGGTTACGGTCTTAGCTTTTGCCATTAAACTTATATGGACAAGTATCACACACTCAATAGCTTAAAGTTTACTCATTCGTCTTGAATCATCCTGTCAAGTTTTGCTTCAAGTTGATCCAATCGATTTTCAATTCGCGTAGTGTACGATTCCAATACTATTTCTAAAGTTGATACTAGGTCCTGACGGACGTCTCCTCGCAATCTGCTCTGCCGATCCAATTCCTCTCGTTTCTTTTCCTGTTCTGCTTGCATGGTCGAAACAAAACTTTCCGTATAACAAAACCATAGATTTTCGATAATATTTTGGCTAACGATTGTTTCGATGCCGACCAGCATGACTTCACACGTTTGGAGTACATTAGCTAACTCATCACCTGTTACATCCAAAGTATCAAATCTGGCATGAATTTCAGAATTAATTTGCTGCCACTCTTCGGAGAGATTAACCACTATTAGATTCACGAACTGCATAAGTGAAATCTGTTCAACTTTCGTGAGTATACGATTGCCAATTTCTTCAGTATCCGAATAATCGAGAAGTTGAGAGACAATCCAAAATGACAGTCTCTTTGGAATAGCAAGAATCAATTCGCCCTGTATTGGAGGGAGTCCGATTTGACAAAATACGATTTCTACGTTTTCGTCCAGAAAATCGCAACCTTCAATTCTCTCTACAATAGCACAGGACATCGTGGTATCAAGCCCTAATAGTTCGGAAACCGAATTCGATAACCTGTCGGCAAGTTGCTGGTGTAGCTGCCAGCTATCTTCTATTAGATTGTTAGCAAGATTAAGTTTCATCAACCCGCTTTCTCTTTCAAAAACCGTTCAACTGCTAAGAATGCTTGAGATCTTGTTTGAATGACATGTTTAAATTGGAGATCCTCGATATGACGAAGAATTTTTCCCAATTCAATTCCCTGCGTGACGTCATATTTACGCATAACTTCGTTTCCGTTAATTAGGCTGCCCCGATTCATAATTTTCAGAAAATCGAGATAAAAAACCCCAGCTATTTCAGGTATTTTAGATTCGACATTACCGATATTGACATTACCTATCTGCCAACCTTCAGATCTGATACGTGCATAGACATGCAATGCAACAGAAACCCAATCTCGTTTTGTTTTCCGTAAAAACTGGATAATTTCCTGACGTGAAGTTGAAGGTTTAGTTACTAAATTGACGAAACTCAATTGATGAAAGTGTATACGTTTAATCAGTCTAAAGGCTTTTTTACTTAAACATAAACGGTTTGTAATCTGAATCAATGTCTTGGTTGATCCAAGAAAAATGGCAAGTTTAACAATCTCATAACGCCTGAAATTTCCTAGAAGCTTTGTCTGGAGATATTGATCTACCTCCTGATAATATGGCTGGAGTATATCAGGTATCCCTTCTGATTCAAATATAGCGATAGCTGCTAAATCTTCATCTGTCACTTCAAGTTCTGGAATAACAGGTAACAAGATCTGGTGCCTCGACAACAGTCGTAAAGAATCTACAGACTCACTGGCTGAGAGGGTTTTCAATAATTCACCACTGATTCGTTCCATCGAAACTTTTGTTAACTGGTCAGCGTATTTCTTGGTCAGTGCAATTGTTTCTGCAGGTAGGTTAAACCTCAATTGTGCGGAAAAGCGGTAGGCACGCAAAAGACGTAGCGGATCATCAGCAACAACCTGTTCGCTGGAAAATCGTATAATCCGATTCTCCATATCGTCCAAACCATTATATGGATCAATTAGATCAATTTGATGACTATTAAATAACTGGGTGAGATTAAAAGCTATTGCATTTATAGTCAGATCCCGTAACTGAAGGTCTAACTCCAGATTGTCGGATCGAAACTGAGTAAAATCGATGTTAGATTGATCCGACCGAATCACAATGCGTGCTGTGGCTGGCTGATCCTCTAACTTAACAAAGGCAGCGTCGCTTGCATTTGCAAATTGCTTGGCAAACAAGATTGGATTGTGATCGACGGCAAAATCCAAATCATTAATTGGACGTCTAAGCAGCAAATCCCGTACTGATCCACCCAGCAGATAGAGTTGAATCCCCTGATCTTTAGCGAACTCATTAAGTTGAAAAAGGAGTTCCAAGTTGGGTAAGTTGGGCAGTATATTCTCAACCGGAATAGATTTCACTGTATTCAGATCACCCGTTATGTTCTTTTAACTCTTCTGTGACACGATTTAGGTAAAGTTAATAAAACACTATCGAGATGAAGATGTGTTGCGTAACCAATCAAACCAGCAACATAAAAGGGAATGGAAGTTCTTACCAAACCAAAGTTTGTTGGAGACAACCAATTTTCGATGTTGATAATTTCCTTGTGCAGATAAAGCGGTAGAATGATGAAGATCATCGGGAACAAAATCATTGTGATTCTGGAATGCGTCCAACCTCGGTGTTTGCCAAGCATCGGTAACATGGCGAATAATCCGAAAAACGCCGATTCAATGTACCATCCTTTTAGAATTAAGAAAATATTCATGATGACGAAAATTTTGTAAAAAATCGACTGGCTTTTGCTTTTAATATCGACATCAGGCCACAATCCAAATAATATTGCAATTATAAAACAAGCAACGATATGCCACCAAGGTTTGATAGATACTGTTGAATTCCAATCCATTGGCTTTTGAAATAACCAATGACCGACAAGAGTCGCCCCCATTGAAACTCCGAAGAAGGCCGAATAAGAAACTATGCTACCGATATAGTGTTCCCGAAATACTCCCATGATTAATTTCTGTTTTGTCCATCTATTACAGTTGATAACACCTTAATTTTGTATCCCAATTTGTCCCATTGGAATGTAATATAATCTGCGTTTCGTCCGACCTGAATGGATCCAATCTGATTATCAAGGCCAAGCACACCCGCAGGTTGGACGGTTGCCAGTCGGAATGCTTGGTCCAAAGAAATCTCAGCAAATTTCACACTATTTTCAACCCCGCGTGCTAACTCAATGGCAGATCCTGCTAAGTAATCAGTACCATACAACCGAACAGATTGATTAGAAGTCAATTCGATGTCTTGGCTGCCGAATTGGTATCGCCCAGGCTCTAACCCAGCCAGATGCACTGCATCGCTGACTAGAATTGCACGTTCAAGTCCCTTGGCACGAAACATACTTTTTACCACAGAAGGTGGTAAATGGTGTCCATCAACAATAAAGCTGGCGTGCAATTCGTCTGCCGCTAGTTGATCCCAAATATAATTTGGATGACGACGGATCTGGGCATGGGCGCCATTTCCCAAATGCGTGGACATCGTGGCACCTGCCTGAATCGCATCTTGAATCTGCTGGTGTTCTGCGCCAGTATGACCTATTGCGACGACTACGCCGCTTTCTCTTAACTTTTCGATTAAGGTTATAGCGCCCTCTGTCTCTGGAGCCAACGTAAGAATTTTAATCTGCCCTTCTGCTATGTCCTGCCAGCGCTGAAATTCATCCCAGTTCGGTTGGCGGACGTGCTCCTTTGGATGCGCACCACGAGGGCCGTCTTGCGGTGAAATGTATGGTCCTTCTACATGAATACCAATAATAGACCTATTAATGGTAGGATCCTTAAGTGCAGCTGTGATAACTTGGATTGACTTGGACATTCGCTGATTCGAACCGGTAACAACAGTTGGACAGCAAAAACCTGTTCCGGTCTTCCAAAGCGATTTCACCATCTGGCATACATCTGCTGTTTTTACATCATCACTGTTTAAATCATAACCAGCAAACCCGTTCACCTGAATGTCAATTAACGGAGGGGCAATACACACATCCTGATGATTTAAACTGCTCTCCTTCACTTTGGTGATGGTTGAGAATACTCCGTCAGCCATCTCAATTTCAACATGTTGCTTCAGCCCAACAAGCCAACCGTTAATGTGCATGTGATCTCTGCTAAGGTTACCGTGATTTTTCGTATTCTATCACAACCATATTAAGGTTTCAACGCAAAAGCAGATGGACACTGAGTTCTCAGGCATCGTATTGACTCACAGAAAGACTTATGCTAGAATTGTCGCGCATTACATAGAGGGAAAGGCACATGCAAGATCAACTGGAGCAAATTAGAACCGAAGCCTTAGCAGAAATACAGGAAGTCGAAACGCTTGAAACGCTGGAACAACTTCGAATTAAGTATTTTGGTCGCAAGGGATTGTTTACTGACGTGATGAAGGGAATGGGTAAGCTTTCTAAAGAACAGAAGCCAGTTATCGGTAAACTCTCTAACGAAATTCGGTTAGAAATCACCAATAAATTCGATCAAGTAATAGAGAAATTTAATCAACACAAACATGAACATAAACTAGCAGAAGAAACGATTGACATCACGTTACCTGGTCGGCGCAGGCAAATTGGCCGAAGACATCCGATAACTCAGGTCTTGGATCAGATTCAGATGATATTTAAAGGCATGGGATTTGAGGTTGTTGAAGGCCCCGAAATTGAACTTGAGTTCTACAATTTTGACGCTCTCAATACGCCAAAAGATCATCCAGCAAGAGATTTACAAGACACTTTTTATATAGATGAAGGCATTGTCTTAAGAACACATACCTCCCCAGTCCAAATCCGAGTGATGAAAAAGACGGCACCTCCTATTCGTATTATTGTTCCCGGTAAAGTCTATCGTCGAGATTACGATATCACCCATCTGCCGATGTTCAATCAAGTAGAAGGATTACTTGTTGATCACCATGTGACTTTTAGCGAATTAAAAGGTGTTCTGTATTCTTTTGCACGTCAGATGTTCGGTGATACGATACAGGTCAGGTTCCGCCCTCATTTTTTCCCGTTCACCGAGCCTTCAGCCGAGGTGGATATATCCTGTCTCTTCTGTGATTCTAAAGGATGTCGTGTTTGTTCCCATACCGGTTGGCTTGAGATTCTTGGATCCGGTTTAGTAGATCCAAATGTTTTTGAACATGTCAATTATGATCCTGAAAATGTTACTGGTTTTGCCTTTGGTATGGGAGTTGATCGAATTGCAATGCTCAAGTTTGGCATCACAGATTTACGGCTAATGTTTGAAAACGATATGCGGTTTGCAAAGCAGTTTTGAGATTATCTTCTCCTAACCAGGGAGATTGATGTGTCTGCCTTTCCGATTAATTTCCATGAAAAGCCATCATCATGTGGGAAGTTTGCACTAGAGATTTTACCCTTTTTACTTCTTTGTGTCACAACTACTATGGCCCAAGAAACAATTCTACGTTCTCAAGATTTTAGATCTATACCCAATTGGGAAGGAAAAGCGAATCGAAATTCCTCAATTTCGGAAAAAACTACAATACAGAATTTTGGATACAGTCAAACGAATTACGCTGGCGGTCAACGTTCAGGTGAAATTGGAGGTCGAATATCCAGATCCATAACCCCCGCAACCTATGCCAAACCAATTACGCCAAAAACACTGAACGATAATTTAGTAGCTTCCGGTAAATTTGCGGTAACGAAAGCTGACGGCGCTAGTGGAGTCTTGATTGGCTGGTTTAACGGCAAACAATCTCAAGGCTGGCGAACCCCTCATTCGCTAGTTGTTCGGTTAGATGGAAATGGTGGGAAATATTGGGTCTTTTTTGAATATGGCACCAAAAACTGGAAAACCGGCAGTGGTCATACTTTTGAAGGTGAACACTACCAAACGACTAGGACTCCACCTGAACTCGCTGATGGCAAAGTTCATACTTGGCAACTGAGTTATGATCCAGATAGTAACCATGGTCATGGTGAGATGGTATTTACTATGGATGGAAAGGCCTACCGAGCACCACTAAAATCCAGTCATAAATTAGATGGTGCCACTTTTGACCGTTTCGGTTTGATTAACCAACAAACTGCTGGAAAAGGTTTAGAAGTCTACTTTGATGATCTGAATATCGACGGCGTGCCGCATAATTTCGATATCGATCCAAATTGGGAAGAAAACGGAAATCGTGTCAAGTTTCAGGATCGAGAAATCCGTCCTTATCATGATTTTGGGTACAGTGCAACTCACTACGCTAGCGATGAAATTGGAGAGATTGGGGGCTTGATCTGGAGAATAGAGGAAAATGATTTGCAAAACTCAGGATATTACGCAGACAATATTGGTGAATTAACAATGGATCAGTATCTGGAAGCAAGTGGTAAGGTGTCGATGATTCGAGCTGCGGTTGACAGTGCGATCTTGATTGGTTGGTTTAATTCCGAGACCCATATTGGCGCGCCACCTGTAAATTTTATCGGTATTATGATCGAAGGACCAAGCCAAGTTGGACACTATTTTCGACCTATCTATGCCAATTCCCAAGGTGCATACGAGATTTGCGGACAAGGTCCAATTATCAGGCCAAATGCGGATAGGCATGACTGGACATTTGAATATAATCCAGATGCGAATAGTGGGAAAGGCAATATTATCGTTACATTTAATGATCAGACAGTGTCCTTACCTCTAAAATCAGGTGTGAAAGTAGACCAAGCAATCTTTAACCGATTTGGCTTGCTCTCTTATCAAAGAGGAGGGCATTATTTGGATGTTTACTTTGACAATCTGACTTATACTGCAAAAAAAGCACCGTAATAGTTCTCTTTCCAGAAAATATTTAGATAGGAGCCTGTATGAGCACAGTGATAAAAGATATTCAAACCATCACGACACAACCTAGTGGATCACGCTTGATCATTGTCAAAATTATCACCTCCGATCCAGGATTGCATGGTGTTGGTTGTGCGACATTTACACAACGTTTCAATGCTGTACATACTGCGATTGAAAAACATCTTAAACCGTTCCTAATAGGCAGAGATGTATCAAAAATCGAAGAGATCTGGCAGATGTCGATGGTGAACAGCTATTGGCGGAATGGTCCCGTATTGAACAATGCCATCTCAGGCGTTGATCAAGCATTGTGGGATATCAAGGGTAAACAAGCAAACATGCCAGTTTACCAATTGCTAGGTGGGAAATGCCGTGAAGCAGCAGCCGTGTATGGCCACGCTGGAGGTGGCACTCCGCAAGCTGTGGCTGATGACGTGCAGAATTTCTCAGAACAAGGTTACCATTACATCCGTGTTCAGATGGGGGGATACGGTGGACATGAGAGTCAGGCTCGTAAACCGGAAGGTTCACCTGACGGAGCCTATTTTGATCCTCGTGCCTATATGCGTAGCACCTTGAAGATGCTTGAACATGTCCGTTCAGAAATTGGAGATCAGGTAGAACTCCTACATGACATCCACGAACGTCTCCAGCCGATTGATGCTGTGAAATTTGCCAAAGATGTAGAACGATTCAACCTTTTCTTTCTAGAGGACCCGCTTGCTCCAGAGGACTTGGAATGGTTCGAACATATAAGACAACAGTGCTGTACACCTATTGCCATGGGAGAACTGTTTAACAATCCACGTGAATGGCAACCGTTAATCGAGGGGAAATTGATCGACTTTATTCGCATGCACATCAGCCAAATGGGAGGTATTACGCCCGCTCGGAGCGTGGCTTTGTTTGCTAATATGTACGGTTTACGAACTGCATGGCATGGTCCTGGCGACACGTCACCTGTCGGTCATGCTGCTAACTTACACCTTGATTTGTGGGCACCCAACTTCGGGGTCCAAGAATGGTGTCGTTTTTCGGAACTGGTTTATGAAATGTTCCCTGGCACACCAGAAGTTCGGAATGGATACATGTACCCAAATAAGCAACCGGGTTTAGGAATAGATGTTAATGAAGAACTTGCAGCTGAATATCCGTGTCAGGACACAGTTGAACATTGGACACAGACACGGTTACCTGATGGTAGCCCCGCACGTCCTTAATTTCCAAACAACTCAGGAAACCCTTTATCCATTAGCGGCTAATCTAGATCAACTTCGATGGCTTGGGTAGGGTGTGCCTATCAGACTGTTCAGGGTTATAGCATACACTCTGAGCCACAAAAATCATGACAAAAACTTTTTTTTATCTCTCTTGTTTCCCCGTGTCCGATAAACATTCAGCTCTCCTTTAGGTGCATCAATTTCGCCACCTTATTGTCTGCTACCTTGGCAGATTTGCATCATGATTTTTCAGAAATGGTATAATAAAAGAAGTGATGTTGTGTTGTTGGCCAGTGCTGGAATTGGTGCGGTTTTAGCACCAGATACTTGGTAAAATCCCAATTAAGAATTAGGGAAATGAACAAACACTTACTGAAAGTTGTCACAGGTGTTTACGCTGCGTTCATCTTTTGCATGGCTGCCTTTTTCTTTATAGTTGGTTTTATTTGTGGTGTAACACTTCGATCTTGGAACGATGTCAAAACAATTGACTTAGATCAACTTGAGTATCATCAAGTTGACACTTGGAAACAACATCTGGAAATTTATGCTGCTGTCACCACTATCCAGATTGGTGATGATATCGATTTTTTAATCAATAAATTGAAGCGCCTAGAGTATGAGGAAGTTCCTGAAAACAATTTCGAAAGTCTAAAAACAGGTCAGTATACATTCGGTGTAGATGAAGACGGAGATACTAAAAAACTCTTTTTATACTTGCAAGGATTCCACTATCCTCGTGTAGATAAGAACCCTTACGTTGTCAATATCACCTTAAATAACAAACAAATAGCAATAATTAAAAAAGAGAATGGTGTTCGTATCAAAAGTTTTGACTTGGCGCCAGAACTGATGAGCGAAATTTACGATAAAGGTGGCGCAGCCCGTGAAATTGTGACTTTGCCTGAGATTTCAGAGATGCTCATACAAGCTTTTCTAGCGGTTGAGGATAAACGCTTTTATGAACACTGGGGAGTGGATATTCGCCGTGTTTTTGGGTCTCTTTTCTATAATATTCGCAACCTTGGCAAAGGAAATCCGCAAGGCGCAAGTACAATTACTCAGCAACTGTCCCGAAACATCTACCTCAGTCCACACCAAAGATACGTAAGGAAAATTAAGGAGGCTTTACTGGCAGTTCGTATTGAAACCTATTTCTCCAAAGATGAGATTATGGAACGCTACCTCAATTTTATCAATTTAGGACGTTATGGCTCACGTGATTTACTTGGTGTTCAAGAAGCGGCAAAAAGTTATTTTGGAAAAATGGCATCCGAACTCGATATTCATGAATGTGCGACTTTGGCAGGAATCCCTAAATCACCTCCGCGCTATTCTCCAATTCGGAATCCCGAAAATTGTAAAAGCCGACGTAACCTTGTCATTCGATTGATGAGGAATGAAAACTTTATTTCGGATAGCCAATATCAGAAAAGTGTCGCTGAACCAGTTCGTGTGGAAAAGTCACAGAGCAAGCAAATCAGAGGATCATCCCATTTTCTTGATTACGTCCACGAGCAACTTAAAAATATCCCTTTGCTTGCAGGTCAGCTTTACAATAATGGACTGAAAGTGTATACGACCATTGATTTATCAATGCAGCAGGTAGCTGAAACCGCGGTTGCCGATCATCTACGTGAGTTAGATAAGGGTTATGCAGATTTACCTGACTATGATGAGAACAAAAATTCAGATTCCGGAATTAATCCAATTGAAAGCTATCTTCAAGCAGCCTTAATAGCCATTGATCCACGGACAGGTTACATCAAAGCAATGGTTGGTGGCCGAGACTATTACATTACACGACAAAAAATTAATTTTTTTAATCGAGCGGTACAAGCTCAACGTCAACCTGGATCAGCATTTAAACCAATCGTATTTGCTGCAATGTTTCAAGAACCGCCACTTGCTACGCCAGCGACCATAGTTTTTGATGAACCATGGTTTACAGAAGGAATGCCCGGAAAACGTTGGGCACCTAGCAACTACAAGGGACGTTACCATGGTGATGTAACCGTTCGAACAATCCTAGAAAAATCAATTAATGTTGCCACAGCACGATTGGTGAATGAGACGAAAACTGATCTTAACGGTATCGCTGAAGGTATAAGGCGAACAGTTCAACTCGCTAAGAATATGGGTGTCAAAAGTCGAATGTTGCCTTATCCTGCTTTATCACTAGGAGCCTCGGATCTTAGGTTAATCGAACTCACTAATGCTTATGCTGTATTTGCAAACTATGGAATTCATACCGAACAAATTGGCATTCGCTACGTGGAAGATCGTAACGGAGACATCTTAATTGAGAACTCGGTTCAGCGACGCCGTGTGTTGAATGAAAAAATTGCGTATCTGCTGACCAATTTGCTTAAAGGGGTAATTAGAAATGGAACTGGTCGACGTGTCCGAACCATGGGGTTAAAGCGTCCTGCTGCGGGTAAAACTGGTACTACAAACGATTTCACAGACGCTTGGTTCGTGGGATACGATCCAAACTTGTCTGTAGGTGTCTGGGTTGGTTTCGATGATCCTCAAAAAAGCACAGAATATGAAGGTGCGCACGCTGCATTACCAATTTGGGCAAGATTTATGAAAGAGGCCGTACGCAGTGAAATGAAAGATTTTGGTGTACCTGATGGAATTACCTTTCGTGAAATTGATAGGGAAACCGGTTTGTTGCAATCAGAAGAATGTCCTGAAAATCAGATTATATCTGAAGCTTTTCTCGTTGATTACGAACCAAAGATGATATGCAATACCCATAATTAACTGGGGGGAAATGGAAAAATTTGAATTAGTTTCGGATTATTTGCCACAGGGGGACCAACCACAAGCGATTGACAAACTAACGAAAGGATTACTTCGTGGAAATCGCTTCCAGTCTCTACTCGGTGTGACTGGTTCGGGCAAAACCTTCACCATAGCAAATATTATTCAGAACGTGCAACGACCTACATTGGTTATTTCGCCCAATAAAACGCTCGCAGCTCAACTTTATAACGAGTTTCGTGGTTTTTTCCCAAACAACGCTGTGCACTACTTTGTCAGTTATTACGATTATTATCGCCCCGAAGCCTATATACCAACAACCGATTTCTACGTTGAGAAGGAGGTCGATATCAACGAGGAAATTAATCGGTTACGCTTAGCTTCAACCGCAGCAGTACTTTCACGTCATGACGTTGTTACTGTCGCTAGTATTTCATGTATCTATGGTCTTGGCGATCCTGAAATCTATCGTAACCACTGCGTTGAAATTGAAATTGGTGATATCATAAGAAGGCGTGATCTGCTCAGGATGCTAGTTGACATCCAATACGAACGGAACGAGGTCGGGTTTTCTCGTGGGAATTTCCGAGCCAAGGGTGATGTTATTGAAGTATTTCCAGCTTATACAGATGTTGCTTATCGGATCGAATTATTTGGAGATGAAATTGATCGGATGATCGAAATTGATACATTAACCGGGGAAATTCTTACCAATCATGACAGGCTCATAATCTTTCCTGCCAAACATTTTATGACTGAGGAAGAGCGTGTGGAACAAGCGCTACTTGATATTGAAGTCGAACTACAAGAACAAATTGAGTTCTTCAGATCCCAAGATAAATTGCTTGAGGCACAACGAATTGAGCAGCGAACCAGATACGATTTAGAAATGATCCGTGAAACTGGGTATTGTCAGGGTATCGAAAATTACTCAAGGCACTTCACCGGCTTAAAGGTTGGAGAGCCACCTTATTGTTTGGTTAATTATTTCCCGGATGATCTGCTAATTATCATAGATGAATCACACGTGACTGTACCACAAATTCATGGGATGTACAAAGGAGATCGGTCGCGGAAGAAAACACTGGTCAATTATGGTTTTCGGCTTCCATCCGCACTGGATAACCGCCCACTTCGCTATGAAGAATTTGAAGCTCTTGTTAACCAGGTGATTTTCGTTTCCGCTACACCTGGTTCCTATGAGTTGGAACACAGCAATCAGGTTGTCGAACAAATTATCCGACCGACTGGCTTGATTGACCCGAAGGTTTCGATTCATCCTGTTACACAGCAGGTTGATCATCTGATTGGTGTTGCCAAAGAGCGCATCACCAACAATCAGCGTGTTTTAGTAACCACGCTTACCAAACAGACGGCGGAAGATCTAAGCGAATACTTCATAGAAGTCGGAATTAAGGCTAACTATCTACACTCTGATATCAACACGCTTGAACGGGCTAAAATTCTGAAAGAGCTCCGCGAAGGCGTCTTTGATGTACTTATTGGGATTAACCTGCTTCGTGAGGGACTAGATCTACCGGAGGTTTCGCTGGTTGCAGTCCTAGATGCAGATCAGGCAGGCTTTCTCCGATCAAAAACATCATTAATTCAAACAGCGGGACGAGCTGCACGTAATGTTGAAGGAGAAGTCATTCTTTACGCAGACAACTTGACTCCAGCAATTGAACATACCATCAGCGAAACAAAACGCCGACGCAAGATTCAAATGGCATATAATGAAGCAAACAATATTACTCCAGAAACCATCCAAAAAGTGATTCGTGACATGATTGACCAAACCCCGTCCGAAGAAATGATGAAACTCCAAGTCTCTGAGTCACCAATATTATATGAAATTGAGGATGAAGATCAAGATACTGAAACGCTAATTGCCGAACTGAAGGTGAAGATGCAAAAAGCAGCCATTAAAATGAAGTTTGAAGAAGCAGCGATTTTCCGCGATCAAATTGCCGAATTAGAGGCTGTACAGAAGTGAATACAGAACGTGTTGCTAACGATATCATTACCTATATCCGTCAAAATATAGTGCCGATTGTCGCCGAGCAAGAAGATCCTCCAACGCTTGATCAAGTTTGGCGATTTCGAAGCCAACTTCATGGGTTGGACCTTCTGATAATCCAAACCGATTTATCAGTCAACTTGGCACGCATGGTAGAATCAATGTTATGCACAAGCGAAGCTCTCTGGAACTTAATCGCGGAAAATGAGGAAACTGTTACTAATCTTAAAGAATACTCACGCGTGCGGTCACTTGCAGCTAAAGCTGAAGGATTAACCAATCTTGAAGAATTGATATCAGGTGAGGATTCGATACGAGATGTTATTATCAACAGCATCGCGTTTATGCTGAATTGGAAATCGAATACAATCTGGGTCGAAAGTGCGGAAAGGTCAAGACATTCATTAGCAGACAACTACATTCTTGAAATCCAAAACCGCATCTGGGAATTCATCAAGATGGGTGCGCAACAGACCACGGAGGCAGACTTGGATCGTACCAATCAAATCCGAGAAAAAGCAGAGAATTGTATACATCTTATACGGGAAAGCGAAGTGACGGTCGAAGCACAGATCGCCATGCTCTTACAAATATATACGCTTATATTGCGACTTCAACTTGGAACACTAATTATACGATTGGAGGAACTCACTACAGGGGAGGAAGGGTAGGACAGTCTTATTTTACTTTCGTCTTCTGGTACGTTGTCGGGTCTTTCGTCGTGATTTTTCTTCACTAGATTCATCAACATCGTCAATATTCTCAGCTTGACGACGTTGTTTTAAGGAATGGCGAACTTGACGTTCCTTTGCTCCAGTACGATCAACAAATCGATTCCGCTTCCAGTTAGATGATCGTGAACTCCGCGCACGCCTTTCGCTCTTGACAGCATTCCGTGTTGGCTGAGTAGCATTTTGGGCTGGTGCTCGCAGAATCGGTGCTTCATTGCTGCGATAGCTATCATATGGATTCGGATCTACATTTAAGCGATCAGGCGGCTGACCGCCATATGGATATGGCAACAATTGATTAGGGGAAACGCCATCTCGATAGTATTGCGACATCCGCCAAGCATCGGCAACAAATCTTGGGTTGCTGATACCACCTACGCTATAGTAGCTGCCATCATACTCGGTAGCGTACTCTCTTGCTGGATCCTGCTCAACGATCGATTGATCTAACGGGATGGGCCGAACACTGCACCCTGCCGCTAGGAACAAGGCGCACGCGAGCAACTTAACAACAAAAAAGGTTTTCATCCTCTCTGCCCATCCCAATTTTGGTGACAGAACCATAGCGGAAGTGTGAATTAGAGTAAAACCAGCTTAACTATTCTTCAGCTCCTTCATCACCCCAGGCTTTCCCTCTCGGAACAATCAGTTGCTGACCTACAAACAACCGATTGGGGTTGAAATCATAATAGTCTTGGTTGGCTTCTACCAAACGTAGTTGGTACTTGCGGTCGCTGTTTCCATAAACTTCGGGACGGACTGCAATTGCTGGTAGTGTATCACCTGGACGTACTTGATAGAATTTAACTTTATCCGGTGCTTGAATTGTGAAGCTAAACTTGTACGGTGTCGTCAGCGCATTCCCAGCAGCATCTTCGATACTCGAAACGGTAATTGAGTATGCGTTACCTGCAGTCATATGTTCATCAGCTGTAAACGTAATAGTGTTACCGCTGCCTGTTGCTTTACCACTAATTTCGGAAGTGCCTGAAGTAATAAAAACCGAACCGGTCCCCGAATTAACATCTTCATTGAAGGTAATCGAAAGCGAATTCATAACCTGCATGGAATCTTCATATTCACTAATGATCTCGTTATCAGATGGATCTGTAGTAGTGATCTCCGGCGGTGTGGCATCAGTATAAGTAAACTTCTGTGGTACCGTGATCTGTTCTCTCTTTTCTTCTGGTTGGCCTTTATTTGCCACCTTAACTTCCACTTCTCTACCAGCCATACCAGCAGGAGCTTCACCAGCAGGAGCTTCACAGGTGACTTGAGTTTTACTGGGAACATTTATGCTTTGGGCACTTTTACCACCAAAAGTTACAATGACACCGTTCTTCATATCAAAATCTTCACCGGTAATTTTAACGAGGGTTCCCCCGGTTTCCGGTCCACTGGTTGGGGTCATTCCTGATGGCAAAGGAGGGGGGTTACAACCAGCACATCCAGCTAGCCAAACCACAACAAAAACTAAAGAAAAAGTTAAGGCAATGCCTTTGAATCGATTCATATTCGTTTCCTCCATAGACTCCTACTAGATTCAGAATTCTTTCCTCTGTCGCAAATAAAGTCGGGGATGCGTAAAACATCGAGAAGATTATAAAATCCTTTAAGATGCGATAGTATAGCAGGTTAACCCAAAACTTGTCAATTGTCAATGTCGTTTATTGGCAAAATCTCTACTTCAAATGCCGCTCTTACATCAACTGAACTTTGACGAATAGTCAGACATTCTGAGACAATCTTATTGCTTGAACGGAACATAACTCAGATACTTGGCATTCGATTCCAGACTTCATCAGGAATTTCAGTTGTCGCTGCTTTATAATTCTGTTCGACTTCCAAGGCATTTTTCGAACCGGTGAGAACAGTATCGATGAGTGGTTGACGCAAACAAAACTGAATAGCAAGGTCTAAAAGGCTGAGATTGTTTTCTTGTGCCCAACACCATAGTTTATGTGCACGTTCGCCATCTGGAGAGTGGATGCCGGGGTCTGGTTCAGCAGAGGACAGTAAGCCCATTGCAATCGGACTTCCGTTGATAATGCCAATATCATTCTCTTTAGCAATCGGCATCAAGGTTTTTGACGCTGATTGGTTGAGCAAAGTATAATCAAGGTAGGTTAGAATTACGTCCACAACACCAGTTCTAATAGCAATTTCATGAAAATCATGTTGGCGAACCCCCAAACCTATAAAATGGATCAACCCCTCCTCACGCATCTTTTGTAATTCATCAAGCGCGCCCCCCTTGGCTACAATTGGGGCCATACTTGTTGGATCATGAACCAAACAAACATCAAGATAATCAGCTTTCAATAAACGCAGGCTATTTTCAACTGACCTGCGTGTCCCGGAAGCGGAATAGTCACCACGCCATTCGGGATGTGTGCCTGTTTTAGTGGCGAGGTAGACTTTTCTTCGCCAACCTCCGTTTAAAGCCAGTCCAACGCGTCTCTCACTTTCACCGTAAAGAGGTGAAGTGTCAAGATAATTTATGCCCAACTCAATCGCCCGATGGACAGCTTCTATGGCCTGATCGTCAGTAATTTCGTTTCGACCAAATCCAGCGCCACCCATGCTTAGTGAAGTAACCTCCAAATTTGTTCGTCCAAGTCTCCTTTTTGGAAGTTTCGATAATGATATTGACATAATTTCTATCTGCTCCCGTCCATGCTTAACGTCATAATCAGGTTCCCAAAAAATTTTATCGATTCGTCAAGTCTATACAGACAATAATGATGTTAGATCTATTGAAAAATTAGCTAGTCGTCATTTTGCGGCAGATTCGACAAAACTTTCTTCGAGACAAACACCAACGGAAAAAATCTTCCATTCGGCCTAGTTCATATGACTTTGAACCGTTTATTTCCTCTTTTGCCATACAATCATCTGACCAAACCTACTCGGATACGAGCGTATCCCACGGTGTGTCTTTTGTTCGGTGACATTCCAACGACATCAATGATATCAGATGGTGCAGATCCACCTCGAACCGTATTGGTAAGAAAAGTACCTGAGAACGGACAGGAAAACAGCACATCGACCCAGTTTAAGTCGGTTGCCTCGGTAGGGACTTCAGCTAGACAGTATGCTACCACCTGATCAGAAGTCGGTGTGTTAGGAACGAAAGACGCTAGTATAATCAGCGTCCCATCTGAGAGAATATGGAAACGGGCAGACTGCGGACGCCGCCCATCTTCCTGTTCGCAAATTTGTTTTAACGTCTGGCACGTTTGAACTTCCCCATCACGAATAGTCATATACTTTAAACAATACATAAGATCCTGATTTAGGAAAAATTGCTCTCTCAGCCGGGCATCCATACTGGCTTCACACCAAATAAGATGGACAGTCCCATCCAAGGAGAGCCAAATATCATTGTTCCATACATGCCCCGCAGTCGCATCAAGGTTGACAATTTCAAGCCATTGGACAAACGATTGATCCTTGATGTCCGGCGTATACGCATAAAAGAGCCGGCGGAAAACATAATCCCATTCACGCCCGGTGATCTCATATTTCGCGTGTTTCCATTCTTCAATTGGTTCAACAATATCACTGACACCCAGGAAATGTACAGATCTATCATGCATAATGACGTTGGGATAGCACAAACGCAGGGGCTGTGGTTGTTGGTACTCATCCGCATACGGCCAACGGATATGCCCAACACCAGTCCACTTTTCGCCTAACTCCAATAACGACATATGAGCAACATCCATTCCAACATTTTGGATATAGAGGACTTCATTATGTTCACTATCAGCGACAATAGTTCGGTATGAATGTTCTGTAAATCGCGGCTGATCTTTCCAAACAGGTAGTTCTCTGGTACACTTGGTTTCGATGTTTTGTGTGTCAAATCGGAAAACAGTTGGTTCAGCAGGACCGCCATATTCTCCCGGCTGAGTCAACGTCGGGTTGGCAGTAACAAGCAAATCCCCATTTCCTAAGAGTGCAACAGGTGAAGGTTCACGTGTCCGTCCGCTTTCATCCCGATATACTAGCTCCCATGCATCATGCTGATTTTGGAATAGCAACCATCGACAATTATGTAATGGCTTCTGATCCGGTAAAGTCTCAAGTCCTGCCACATAAACCGTATCATCTGTCCGGGCAATAATTGTCGATCCATGACACCATAGCGGTCCTGCCCCATTATTTGCAGGTTCAAAGGAATAGATATCGCTTTCCATTTCAACAACCGGTTGGATTCTCATACGCTTTCCCTGTTTATTGTGCAGTGGTTATTGATCGCTGCATAATTCAATTTTCCCGTTCTGCAATTTTAGCCTTGCCTCGAAACTTTTCCCTGCCTTTGACTTAAAGCCTTTCAGTTGCGATGTCTCTCCTCTTTTAAGCAAAGTTTTAACTGAACGCAAGCCTATTTTTTTACCGGCAAACGTTTTGGGGACTATAAATCTACACTGTTGTTTAGAATTACTACAACTATATGCATTTTCATGTTCAACAATCTTTTGGCTGCACAGTGGACAATCCCCTATCAATGGTAAATCCTTGGTTGCAGGTTGGCTGGCTGGTGCCGTGTTTTTCTCTGCCTTCCAACTCTCCTGTCGTATAGGTTTCTGGCGATCTTTTTTTGGCACTCCGATATCCATCAGATGCCCGTCATCCGAAAGATAAAGAACAGACTCAACCCCATCTTTATCTTTAATTGGCCCAAGTAATACTTTGTGTTGAAGAAGTGCTTGAATTTGCCTGACGCTCAGTTCAACCCCCCTATACTCACTCCAGATGACAAATTCACATCCTTCCCGCCACTTTGAGCAGCCATAGCCGCGTCGCCCCTTTATAACTGAATTGTTACAACGCGGACAATTTCCTAAGCTATTGTTATTAATAGCAGACACGTTGCTAGTTTGAATAAGTTCGTTGGTGAACTCAATTACTCTATTCATAAATTGTTCAGCAGGAAACTCACCTTTTTCCATAGCTTTCAACCTTGATTCCCAACCACCGGTTAATTCGGGAGATTTGAGATTTGGATCCTTAACCAAAGCTATTAGATACCGACCTAAGTCTGTGGCGATGATTTTCTTTTTTTCCCGCACGATATAACCGCGTCTTAAAAGTGTCTCGATAATCTCAGCACGGGTTGCTGGGGTACCTATTCCCCTATCCTTAAGAGCATCCTTTGACTGTTCATCTTCGACCATTCGTCCCGCAGTTTCCATTGCTCCCAAAAGTGAACTTTCATTATAGTTGGATGATGGTTTGGTCTTTCCAGACTTGATAAAGGGCTCATGATCCCCTTGCTCTCCCTTTACAAATTTGGGTAACTGTTGTTCTTCACTGCTATCCTTGTTATTTTGTGTTGGATAGAGTACTGTCCAACCCGGATCAATAATACGAGTTCCCCTAGCTTCAAAAGAAACGGAATTAGACACAGCGCCGACCGTGGTAATTTCCTTTATACACTTTGGGTAAAAGGCAGCAATCAAACGTGTTAAGACGGCACCAAATATATTGGCTGAGGGGCTCGGCAAATCCCTAGGAACTTTCCCCGTTGGAATGATAGCATGGTGATCTGTTACCTTTTTATCGTTAATGATGCGCATATTAAAACTGAGATTGTCTAGATCTAATGGGTCTATCTCTTGCTGTTTTTCTGCTTTTAATTTCCGGAGTACGCTAATTACTTTGCCTTTCATATCCTGACTTAAATACTGAGAATCTGTACGAGGATACGTTAACAATTTGTTTTCGTATAATAACTGAGCCAGTTCTAGCGTTTTGGAGGCAGAAAGACCGTACAAACGGTTCATATCCCGCTGTAAACTTGTCAAGTCATATAGTAAAGGAGGATTCTGGTTCTGCTTTTTTCCCTTGATATTTTCAATAACAAATGGATGTCCGCTGACTTTCTCTTGTAATGTCTCAGCATCTTCTTCTTTATTAAAGCGTTTACCTTTAAATTTAAAGACCACATCTCGGTACCGAGACATCAATTCCCAAAACGGTTCAGGTCGAAAATTGCGAATTTCATCGTCTCTTTTGACAATCATGGCCAAAACCGGAGTCTGCACACGTCCAACACTCCATAAAATTTTTTCTCGACCACCGTACCGCACAGTAAAATTGCGTGTTCCATTTAAGCCAACGATCCAATCAGCTTGGCTTCGGCATTTTGCTGCAGCGTATAAATTGTCATACTTACTACCTGATTGTAAGTTATTAAATCCTTCACGAATAGCTTCGTCAGTCAAAGAACTCAGCCATAAGCGCTGAAAAGATCTATTTTCACAACCAGCCATATGAAATATATAGCGGAAAATCAGTTCGCCCTCACGTCCGGCATCCGTTGCACAAACCACTTCGTCGGCATTCTGAAGCAACCGTTTAATCACTGAAAATTGTTTCCGTATTCCAGCATCATCTATCAGTTTCAGTTCGAATATCTCTGGGGTGATAGGCAGTGTGTTTAAAGACCAACTTTTGTAATTTGGATCATATTCGGCTGGTTCTTTTAAGGTAAAGATGTGGCCAAAGGACCAGGTAACCTGGTAGCCTTGTCCTTCGTAATACCCATCACGACGAGACTTCGCTCCGAGAGCAGATGCTATATCACGTCCGACTGACGGTTTTTCAGCTAATACAACCTTCATATATTTACAATTCTCGCAGGGTTAAATCGATATTTGGTTGAATCAATACAGAACCCATGATTGAAAACTAGATCTCCAAGAGACTTTTGGGATCTGACTGTGGATAATTATCAATATAGTTTTGAACGTATTGACGCGCCACAGCAGGCATTTCATCAATATGTTTCAGCAAGACTTCAAGTTGACCATATTCGTGTTTCATAACCGGATATTTAGCTTTCCAAAACGCACAATGCATTGTCCAACGCTTTTCTCCGTTTGGGTTCCAACCACGATGCCACAGATTCGCATTATAGTAAACAATATCTCCTGGTTCAAGCATCAGTTCAATCGCATTAGGCATATTTAAGTTTCCATTTCCTTTTGCCACTTCCAGTTCCTGACAAGTGGAAGCACGCAGATGACTGGCAGGTACAATATTCAGAAAATGATCTTCCGGCAAAAGTGGGGCGTTAAACTGTAAAAAATTGCCGTGAAGACGATGAAGAAATGATTCTTCGTCGTCATCCCCCGGCTTGCCGATATCTCGATGCCACGACTGGCAATAGGGTTGTCCACCACCGTTAGCTAGCATCCCAAAAAGGCTATGCCTAACCGGTTCATCATCTAATAGCGTTTCAATATGCGGTGATAAGTCTTCGTCCAGCCACTTAGCATAAGCATAATCATATTTGTCAGGATGTAACAAGTGCCCCACACGAGCAGGAAGACGCTTGCCTTTATCAATCCATCCGATTTCACAGTCGCCAGCTAGAGCCCGGTCTATTAGCCGGTTAACAGCGGCTAATAACGATTGGATTCGGTTTTTACTAAATGCGTTATGAATAACCAAATACCCTAAATCAGTGTATACATCGATATCATTTTGGGTTATTGGAACCTGTGTATGCAAATTTCCCAACCTAGTTGTTGATTTAAGTTGCCATAAATGAGGGAATATCTATGCATTTACCGTTGCAACGTGACGATTCCCAACCTGCTAAGATAGGTGCTAACGAAAAAAGACCATCATGGTAATCATTGAGAATCCGGTTTCCATCGTTAGAACGTACGGCCTCAATAAAAGTTTGATCCTGCTTAAACCATGGATCGAAGGCCTCAGTCGTGTAGACGATCTCTTGATTCATTTCAATACGTTCATAGCCATAGATTGAAAGGTAACCTTGTTCAAAAAAGATCTGGAACCACGGATTATCCTTTGGTTGTCCATTACTAGCGGAAATAAAGCTTAAGTTGATAGTCGCACCACTTGAGGAGGAAAAATGAAAAGCGCAGGACAACGGTTTAGAATAGTCATCAGGATGATGGTAGAAAGCCTGCGCTCTGATGATATCCAGCCCTGTCATGAAACGGATGTAATCCACAGCATGTCCACCCCAATCGAAGGCAGAATATCCGCCTCGCTCAAAATCTGAGTGCCAATCAATATTTTCTTGGTCTAGTTGACGAGAAGGGAGTCCTCCAAAGCTATTGAATTGTGCGTGAATAATCTCTTTATCCTGTAATAATTGGCGTGCTTGTTGAAAGAGAGGCCGATATCTTTCCCGAAAACCAACGGTGCTCAGAACTCCAGCTTCCTGAATTGCTTCATCGATATGTTGAGCTGTTTCCATCTTGATGGCTTGTGGCTTTTCACTGAAGATATGAATTCCTTTTGAGGCTGCCATAGCCTCCACATCTGTTCGGGCAAAGGCAGGTACTACGGAATAGAGTACATCAAATTCCTCTTGGTCCAATAATTGGTAAGCGTCATGATAGGTTTTGGAGATACCGAACTGTTCAGTTGTGAACTGTAATGCTTTCGGATTTATATCGCAGATAGCAACAATATCCACGCCATCAATTTTCATCAGATTAGGTATATGTGTCCTGTTAGCAAACTGGCCAGTTCCAAAGAAAGCCACCCGGACATCAGGTTCAATTTTACCCATTATGCTGCTCCAAAAAACCAGTAGATTCCAGCTTAATATAGCAGAATCTCAACCTAAGTTCAATGACTGGTCAAAAGATACTTATTCCATCAATAAAACAAATGGGGGAATATTATCGTAATATTTCCCCGATAGTAATCAACTTCAGATCAAATCTTCCATTCTTCATTAATTTCGTCCTGATAGCCTGTGATCTTGTTGTTATAAACATCTTCGAACTTCACCGATTCCCCACACCATCCAGATTCGTAAATCGCATTGCATACGGCTTGCGCTTTTAGCCCGTCAACACCGTCAAGTTCCGGTCGACGACGCGTATGGACAGCATCCAAAAAATCGTATACTTCCAAGGCTACGCCTTCGGTAATATCATGCGGAAACAATCTGTCTTTCTCCTCTTGGCTGAGACTTTCCATATAGGCTTTTTGCAAATCATCTTTTTCCTGTTTACTGCCATCCCAAAGTTGCAATTCAGGCTGCTGTGGATATCCCCCTCCACTGTGGATCGAACCGATACTACCATGATAGCTATTATAACCCATACCACGACCCGGTGCAGCTCCAGTACTCACCCATTGTCCGATGACACCATTCTTGAATGTAATGGTTGCTAAAGCAGTATCCTCAACCGTTTGTGGAACATAATCCCCATCCCCAACTTGGAACTGAAACTGGTTTAGATTCTCCACTCGCGCGTAGATTTCGTCCGGCTCTCCAAAGAAATAAATCAACAAATCAACGTAGTGTACCCCACCATCGATAATTCCATTTCCACCACTGGTCAGCTTGTCTTTTCGCCAGACCATTGGCTCATTACGCAAAAGATTTTCTGGGTCGGTAGCCCCGCCAATTCCTTGTCGAAAGAACATCCGTGGCTGACCGATCATTTTCTCTTTGTTGATCATCCACTCAACCGTTCGTGGGCCCACCCAACGCCGTACCTGCTCCGCAGTAGCTAGAATTCGGTTGTGTGCCTCCGCACTCTGGATCATCTTATGGCCAGCCCGTATCGTGACCGCCAACGGTTTTTCTACCATCACATCGAGTCCAGCTTCAAAACAGAGGATAGCAAGCGTATGATGCAGAAAATGTGGGCCACAGATATCAGCTGCATTCAACGACTCTTTACCCAGCATTTCGTTAATATCAACGTATACATTAGGCTGAACGTTGTCCTGGCTTTCGGCCGCTTTGCTGGCAAATTCTTGTGCGCGGTTTTGGTCAACATCACACATAGCTACGAAATCAAAGATGTCGATCCCTTGATTCTTGAGGTAGATATAAGCGTTCAGATGTGCCCGCGCCATACCACCACAACCGATAATAGCAAGTCGAATTTTATCTTTTTGCATTAAAATCCCCCTATTTCATTATGACATTAATTAAGTATTGCTGACACCAAAAAGTCATTTTTCGATTATAAAGATTATAAAGAGACTATAACGAGAATTGATATCATACCAACTTTTTTTGATTCGTTAAAGGCTATCTGTTAAAATGGCTTTAACCGGAATCTAAAACTTGAATAAGGAGTCAATCATGTTGGAAAATTGGTTTAAATCAAGGATATTCTTTCTAATCACAACTATTGCGGTTACTTTTCTGTTTTTTATTCACATACCAGTAACATCTGATACAACGCTAGTCCCAAGTGGAGATGAGAGCATCATCGCCCCTTCTGCCAGATTGGAGAAATTGTTTGATTCCGGACACTTTACTGAAGGGCCTGCCGTTGCCCTCAACGGAACGGTTTATTTCAGTGATATTACTTTTACTCACGAATCAGGAATGCAAGCAGGACATATCTGGGAATATACCCCCCGAACCAAACAAACCAAAATTTTCCGTTCCCCCAGCGGAATGTCCAATGGACTTAAATTCGATGACCAAGGGAGGCTAATCGCGGCTGAGGGTGCAGATTTCGGTGGTCGTCGACTGACTCGAACAGATCTTCAAACAGGCAGGAGCGAGATTATTGCCGGTTTATACGAGGGTAAGCCGTTTAATTCTCCTAATGATATTACTATTGATGAAAAAGGAAGGATCTACTTTAGCGACCCAAGATATATTGGTCATGAACCGATAAACCAGCCAGTGATGGGTGTGTATAGAATTGATCCCGACGGCTCAATTCATCGTATCATTGCCGATGCAGGAAAGCCAAACGGTGTTGCCATCTCACCTAACCAGAAAACACTGTATGTCGTTTGTCACAACAACGGAACAACCAACGAGAGCCAACTGTCGGAAGACACGTCTGTCTACAAAGGCCGCATGGCCCTGTTGGCTTATGATCTTGCCACAGATGGGGCAGCAACTTTTCGGAAAGTTCTGGTTGACTACGCGCCTCAGGATGGTCCAGACGGTTTGGTTGTCGACAAAGAAGGATATCTCTACGTAGCGGTACGTGACGTAACGCGTCCAGGAATCTACATCTATACCCCCGAAGGAGTTGAACGAGCTTATATCCCTACACCTAATCTTCCAACAAATGTGGCCTTTGGTCGAGGCGAAGATAGCAAAACCCTATATATCACGGAGGGTACAAGTTTGCAGCGGATCAAGGTGAAGAAGAGCGGCTATCATCTGCCATCAGAATAAAGGATATACAGAACTATCTTGTGTTTCACATTTGTTTCCCAGTTTGTTGTATTCCTTTAAATAGACCTTTTGCATTAAGTAGTAAAACCCACCAAAATCTTAGCTGAAAGACAGCTAACTTCTTTAAAATATAGGTTCAAAAACCTCCGAACTTCTGTTTCTTCGACTGGGGCTAGAGGTCTAGTTGGTAATCTGTATTACAAATGATTCAATTTTCAATACATTATCAAGTTAAACTGTAGGACGAAATTTCTCCTAAAGGAATGGAATTAGGAGAAATTTCTTAGATCCATAACCTTATTTTTTAAGAGTCAACCATGAAGATGGTACCAGATTTTCTGGCCTTCAGTATCGTCGTCATAGTTGTTACACTTTCTTCAGTTCCTGTCCTTAAATCCGGAAGTCAGCTGAATTTTGATGTAGATTTCTTCCAATATGCCTCTCGTCATGAAGCTATCAGAAAAAGCTTAATCGAATATCATACCTTTCCGATGCGTTCTCATTGGTTAGGCGGTGGTTTCCCGACACTCGGCGATCCGGAGGATCCGACCCTAAACCCTCTTGTACTGATTACAATCTTATTTAACCCAATTACTGGGCTTAAACTCATTGTTTTTTTCGCACTGCTGATTGGTGGGTTAGCGACTTATGCGTTGGCACGTTACATCCTTGGATATACACAGTGGGGATCACTTTTTTCGGCATTGATCTTTAGCTTGAGTTTGTTCGTTCCATTACGAGTCCAAGATGGAAATCCCAACGAAGTTTATGCGACTTTCCTTCCCTTATGTTTACTATTGATAGGATTGGCCTGCCGTGGTTATAAGCTTCCAATTTTAGTTCTGCCGGTTGTGTTCTACACCATGCTTTCCGACGGAAAATTGAACTGCTTAATGGGGATGTTTTACATTGGAGTGATTTGCTTGCTCAACCTCATTCCAGGGTTCAGGATATTTGCTAAGAACAAGTCGGTTGATCGGATTTATGTTCAGCCTCTTAAGGTTTTTCTCCTCGTGATAGGTATAACATTTCTTGTTGGAATGGTACGAATCCTACCAGCTGTTGAACATATAAACGCCAAAGGCGGCTTAGGAAATATTGATCTGTTATTCTACGATGAAACCTATAGTTTTTCCGGCTACGAATTTGAACGTCTCTGGCAGGAAACGGTTGGATGGAAAGGTAGGCAGGGGCTTGTCACAATTGGGTGGCTTCCGGTTCTCCTTTTTGTAATCACTATATTTGTTTTTTGGAGAAAATCTCTGCCTTGGGGAATAGTACTGATATTATTTGGGTGGTTGGCGCTTGCCAACAATATATCTATTGATTTATTCGAGATACTATGGCACTTGCCAATATTCAACGCTGTTCGTCAACCCATTAAATATTTTAGCTTTCAGATCGTCTTCACTATTGCTATAGCCTCAGGACAGTGTTTTGTACTGTTAAAACGACTCCATCCCCAATGGTTGGAGCATTTAATCTCTGTTATCTTGATTATGCTTGGTATAGGATTTCTTTATCCGAGAATAACAAAGATCCAAAGTGAAACCTATAATTTTGTCCACCCTCAATTGACCCAGCCGAAAACAGGGTTTTTTAATGTAAAAGGTTGGGATTTGAAGCGGAATCGTAAAGAGCCATCCCTTGCTATCACTTACTTCAACCTTCTTAGAAATATAGGAACGATCGATTGGTATACAGGTATCCCACTTGAGGAAAATGCTGTCCCTAAATATTTTGTGGATATCGATAATAATTATCTTCCAAATCCTGAATACCGTGGGGAAGCTTTTCTCTTAAAATCCGGAAATAATGTAAGAAGTAAATTTCGGCCAAACTTGATTAGCGTTGAGGTCAATCTCCAAAAGCCTGATATTCTTATTATTAACCAGAATTATCATCCTGATTGGCATACTGATCACGGAGAATTGTTCAATAAGAATGGGCTAATTGCATTGCGGCTTGATCAAACTGATGCCTATCAAATTCATCTGCGTTACTATTCCCGCAGCTTTTATCTGGGACTGGCGATTACTGTTTTTAGTATGGTTACTTTGGGATGGGTCTGTTGGGCTTACCGAACGGCACGCCTGCATGATTGGATACGCCATCGTTCGCTGTTACTCAGATACAGTAGTCGCACGATCTTATGGTTAATCGAAAGATGACTTGAGATTTTTGTAATAGATCAACAATTGCTGGATAGTACGGCAATCCAGGATTTTCTAAATTGAGATTAAAAAGACAGGGTACATAAATGAGAGTTGTTACCGGCGGAATTAGTCACGAAACCAGTACCTTTACAACCGTTATAACCAACCTGCAAAGCTATAAAGATCGATTTTATCTGCACGGAGATCAGATCTTGAATATGTTTCATGGCACCAATAGTCCCATTGGGGGATTCATCGATGGAGCGAAAACCCATGGTTTTGAGCTGATTCCAACTGTTCTCGCTACTGCTCAACCGAGTGGGCCCACACCGCGAGACCTGTTTGATGCTATTCTCGATGAATTACTAAACAGAATAGCTGACGTGGGTTCTATCGAAGGGGTCCTATTGAGCTTACATGGATCAATGGCAGTCGGAAACTTAGATCAAGCAGACGGTATCGATGATGCCGAGGGATATATTCTGGCTGCTGTGCGCCAGTTGGTTGGCCCGGATGTGCCGATCTTGGTTCAGCTGGACATTCACTCTAATGTATCTCAAAGGATGGTTGATCAAGCAAGTGTGTTAATTGGTCGAAAGAGCTATCCGGAAGTTGACATGGCTGAACGTAGCCAAGAGTGTGCCGATATCCTGATGCGGATCTTAAAGGACGGTGTATGCCCAACAATGGCCTTGCATCAAATACCGATGTTCTGGGGGATGAATCAGGTGACAGCATATTCGCCAATGCGGGAAGCTATTGCTGAATTGCATAGGGTCACCGCACAACCCGGTGTAATCTGCGGTTCGATTGCTACCTGTTATTATTTGGCTGATGTGCCGAATATGGGGTCATCAGTTTATATTGTGACTGATAATGACCAAAATTTGGCTCAAATGTATGCTGACCAGCTTGGAGCTTGGCTATTTGAACGGCGAACGGAGTGGCATTGTCCATTACTATCAACGTTTGAAGCGTTACAGGAAGCTAAGTTAGATGGCCGTTATCCGGTTATCTTCGCTGACGTATGGGATAATACAGGTGGTGGATCTCCAGGCGACAGTACTGGTATGCTACGGACATTTATAGAGGCCGGGCTTCGAGACGCTTGTGTTTTGTATATAGTTGATCCCGAATCAATTGTCCAATGCCAAGAAGCTGGTGTGGGAACAAAGTTGATGCTGGATGTGGGAGGAAAATCGTCGCCACTACAGGGGAATCCTATCCCCATGAAGGCTGAAGTCGTTGCATTGTCGGACGGTTATTTCCATTATGATGGGCCAATGTATGCAGGTTTGGCTGGGAATATGGGGCTTTCAGCACATATCAAGCAGGATGGTATTCACGTGCTTTTGGTCACTCAGCGTGAGCAACCTTTCGACACGGCCTTTTCCCGCACGCTTAATCTGGATCTGCAGCGGATGAAGTACATTGGAGTCAAGTCTGCGGCGCACTTTCGTGCCGGATTCGAAGCCTGGTCGGGAGCAATCCATGTCGTATCCGAACCCAGTGTGCATACTTTAAAGGATCTAACTTTTAATCGATTGGGACGTAAGCTCTATCCTCTTGATAACATCTAGTTTTTCCCTTCAAGATCTAAATTGTTGAATACAGTATATTTTCAATTATAATAGCGGATACAATAACGAAGGGTTTCGTTGTGTTGTGGATGTGTGTTAGGATTTAGACGTATTTTAAATTAAAACTTAAGTACAAGCTTTTTATCTGCCTTATTTATTACTTCAGTAGGTATTAGAACCAAGAATTACGTGTTGGCAGATTCCGAATTCTCTGTTTTGGAATCAAGCTTGATTAGATAAGGAATATGAAAATCATTTCCCTTTTCAGAAAGGTGAGCAAACCATTATTCATAATTATCTTTTTAATATTGCATTGTTTGATTCTTAATAATTTTATTCTGTTATCAAAGGATATGATCTATGGAGACTTTTCTGGGCTTGATCTAAACCCTTTACCTCGCTATGGTTTTATGAGAGTTCCTGAAAATCATTTTACATTAAAATATGAGTCTGTTAATAGATTAGCGGCTGATTTTGCCCAAATCTATTTCCCCTCTCAAAAGTTCTCTTCTTTAACGACAGCCTATACAAAAGAGACCCTTGATCCATGGCAAAGGCCGTCGAGATATGCACCTTTTATACATGCTATGTGTTCGATTAGTCTCTGCAAGTTCGAATATGGTTTTGCTAGTTTCCTGCATATGTTAGTCCAAATGTTGCTATTTTTTTTATCCTTCATTTACGCCTTTAAAATCCTGCAGATAGAAAAAGACCTGTTTCCCTCAATCTTACTGGTGAACTTCTGTCTGTTTCTAACTCCCGTAGGTCTGTCATGGTTTGAGCGGGGTCAATTTTCCCTTTACGTTTCTCTAAGTTATTTATGGTTAGTTTTAGGGCTAGTTAACAGAAATGGGTACTATATATTTCTATCAGCATTATTTGCTTATGTTAAGTGGACCTCATTCCCATTTATCTTTTTAGTTCTTGTTCTGTGGTTGCTAAATTCAAAAAGCATTAAAGAATTAAAATATAGCATATATCTGGCATTGGTATTCCTGTTAACAGTTGTTTTTTTCTTTTTACTCTATCTTGAATACGGCATTCATTTCCTTGTCGGGCTTTTTGAACAAGAAATTGCATATGAGCCTCAAGGACTTAGCTTAATGAAATTGTTCCCTAGATTTATAGTTAAAACATTGCCCTTTATGCTAGTTGTCCTGGGATATTTGAATATCAGGAGGTGCAAGAATAAATTTCTTTTTCTGATTCCTTATTTTATGGGTTCTGGTATTATACTAACTATCTATCCTACGCTTGCATACGACTATAGTATTCCCTGTTTGTTTTGTTTCATCCCTTTGGTTATTTATTGGGCAAAATGTTTCAAACTCGACGAACATTCCATCGGTCGTTTAATCAAGTATTTGTTTTTCTTCTTTGTCATCATCGCCTCCTTTTCAATCAATATTATCGAAGTGTTTTCTTCAGAATTGACTATCATCTACGGGTATATTTTGTTTGCTGCAGTCTTTATACTACTTCCGTTGCTTAATCTAAGTGCCAAGAACGAAGAAGGCAGATTCAATGCATTAGCTAATTGAAAACAACAGGACCGCTAACAAATATGAATTTGAACAGCGGATCATAAGTGGTGAATCTGTGCAGGAATTAGGCTATCGGGTTTTAAATGAGAGAATTATAGTTGCCTATTGGGTTGTCGCTTGTAGTTTTAACAATTCACAAGACAGACAACTTTTGGTGTTTGATAACCTCAAAATCAGGATTGGCTAACAATCTTCCTCAGTCCTGTTCTTGTAAACATTATTAATGACTAGTGCCTTCGGTTCTTTTACGTTTGCCGAAACTAAATTCTTTTTGCTGGGAAACTGTTAATATGAAGGCATTTATGTCTATTTGCTCACTTATTTTTACTGGAGGTGTTGTCACGAACAATGGAGACTACTTTGTCTTACGCCACGGACTGGCGAATTCTAAACAGGTCTTTGAAAGTACAGGAACAGGGCGTGTGGTTTTTCTGGGAGGATCAATCACCTTCATGTCAGGATGGCGAGAAATGGTTTGTGTTGAATTGAAACATCGTTTTCCGGAGACTAAGTTTGATTTTATTAACGCTGGGATTCCATCAACCGGTTCTACTCCAGGAGCGTATCGCCTAGTGCGTGATGCTTTCAAAAATGGCCGAGTGGATCTTATTTTTGAAGAGGCAGCTGTCAATGATTTTTATAATGGCAGATCAGATGAGGAACAAATTCGTGGCATGGAAGGTATTGTTCGTCATGCCCGTAACATTAATCCAAACATTGACATTATTTTAATGCATTTTGTTGATCCGGAGAAAATGGGAGAATACAATAAAGGCAAAATACCAAAAGTTATTCAAAACCATGAAAGGGTTGCAGCCCATTATAATTTGCCGTCTATCAACTTTGCACTGGAAATCACAGAACGCATCAATCATGAAGAATTTACTTGGGAGAATGACTTCAAAGACCTGCATCCATCGCCTTTCGGCCACCAACTTTATTTTCGTACGATTAATCGCCTATTTGAAGTTGCGTGGGTTAACAAACCTGTTGCAGAGGATAGTCAAGTTAAAGCACATTATCAACCTGAAAAATTGGATGAGTTCTGTTACGACACTGGCATGTTACTACCACCTAATAACATAGAAAAAGTTAATGGATTCAAGATGGATCCCCATTGGCAAAACACCGTGGGTGGAGGAACTCGATCAGGTTTTGTGAATGTTCCTATGTTAGTGGGTAAGAATCCAGGGGATAGTTTTGAACTGAGTTTTAGGGGAAGTGCCGTTGGCTTGCTTGTCATAGCTGGTCCAGATGCTGGAATTATTGAGTACCGGATCAACAATGGCAAATGGGAAAAACAGGATCTTTATACTCAATGGAGCCAAGGGTTGCACATTCCTTGGGTTTATATGCTTGAAACCGAATTGGAGAAGGGGAAGAAACACCAGCTAGAGGTTCATCTGCTTAACCAAAAGAATATGCAAAGTAAGGGATATTCCTGTCGAATTGTTAACTTTGCCATAAATTCTGATGAGTAAATTACTGAGATCAGGAACTATATTCGCAGCTTATTGTTATTGTGACTTGCTTGAGATCAACTTGAACTTAATCTATTGCCTATATGTACAACTACCAAAAAACCAACCGCTATTTTGCCCAGGTAGCTGACAATCTAAAGGATATTGCGGAAGAAGAAATTCTGTTTCTGGGTGGCGATAACACCCGTCAGGTCTATCGGGGGATCTATTTTAATGCGACCCCAGAGGTGCTTTATACAATCAATTTCCAATCACGTCTGATTCATCGTGTTTTAGCCCCATTGATGTTATTTGATTGTCATTCAGATCGATATCTTTACAAAGTGTCTTCACGAATTGAATGGAAAGATTTTTTTGATTCTTCCCAAACTTTTGCGGTATCTGCTACCGTATCGCATAGTGCTATCAAGCATTCAAAATTTGCTGCCCTGCGCTTAAAAGACGCCATCGTGGATTACTTTCGGTCACGCAATGGTGAGCGGCCCTCAGTTAACAGAAGAAATCCAGATCTATGGATCAACCTGCATATCGAAAACAATAAAGCAACAGTTAGCTTGGATACTTCCGGTGGATCTTTACACAAACGGGGCTACCGTAAGGAAACCGTGCTAGCTCCAATGATCGAAACCTTAGCAGCAGCCATCATTAAATATTCCGGTTGGGATGGTAGTGTGCCCTTGTACGACCCATTTTGCGGTGCGGGGACGTTACTTTGCGAGGGGTATATGCTTGCATCTCGTACTCCCGCCGCTATAATGCGTGCAAATTTTGGATTCCAAAGATTGCCAGATTTCGACCCGTTGCTGTGGAACCGGGTCAGGCAAAAAGGAGTACAAAAGAAAATAAGGCTCTTAAAAAACACTATCGTTGGAAGTGATTTATGCTTGAAAGCTGTCAAATCGGCAACCCATAATTGCTCGATGGTTGACGAAGAAAATGTCATTAACATTGAGCAGAAGGATGTATTTGATATTCCAGGCATAGAAGGCAAGACAATTGTCTGTAACCCTCCTTATGGAATACGAACAGGCAAAAATGTAGATCTTGGTCATTTTTATAAAAGATTTGGCGATTTCTTGAAGCAACGTTGTCGCGGTTCAACTGCCTATGTATACTTTGGCCAGCGTGAACACATTAAGAACTTAGGGTTAAAACCATCATGGAGAAAGCAACTTTCTAACGGAGGGCTTGATGGTCGATTGGTAATGTATGAACTATATTGAATTAGAAGGGTTTCGTTATCAGTGGATTTATGATAAATTTGCAAATACATGGCGTGTCGATCTCTCGGAAATTGAAGAGCAACAACCTAGGGATCCCAACGGCCAGTTGCGGGAGAACATGCCAGACAAAGTCTGGCAGTTATTGAGACAGCACGGCGAGCAACCATTAATCACTGTATAATTGATCCCAGAAATCTGTAAAGGCAAATCAAATAATAATAATAAAGGAAAGGTATTGTGCGACAAGACACATCGGCAAATCATACGACACTTATCGAGAAAGGATTTATTCTACTTTTTAATAGCCAAGATTTAAGTGGTTGGAAGATACCAGAAGGAGATAACGGACATTGGAATGTCGTGGATGGTGTCATTGACTATGATGCCCAGTCAGAAGCCAGTGGTGATAAAAATCTGTGGACGGAAGAAACTTTCGTTGATTTTATTCTTCGAATCTCATGGCGTTTTAAGCAAACATCCGGGTTGTATCCAATGCCAACCATTCTTCCTGACGGTTCACACGAAACAGATGAAAATGGCGAGGTCATTAAGGAACTTCGACCCAATGCCGATTCGGGTATCTATCTGCGTGGCACTGGGAAAGGACAGGTGAATTTATGGTGTTGGCCCATCGGGTCTGGAGAACTTTGGAACTATAGAAATGATAAATCGATGACCGCCGAAATCAGGGCCAGTGCTGTTCCTAAGGTCTGTGCTGACAACCCTGTTGGAGAGTGGAATTCAATGGAGATCACTATGAAAGGGGATCGAGTCACCGTCGTATTGAATGATCAGATGGTAATTGATAATGCGCAGACCCCAGGGTTGCCAGAAGAAGGGGCGATCGCTCTACAGCATCACGGTGGAATCAATAAAGAAACGGGAGAATTGTCTCCGGCATCAAGTCTGGTTCAATTCCGCGACATTTACATCAAGCAACTTGATTAAAACCAGTTCCGTTCAGGGAATTGGACCAGATATTGGATGTATCAGGCTGCGACTTTATGTTGCCGTGTTATTTTGAACCGGCATTTTTAAGGAGACGAATAATGTGGGTATGACCTTTGGTCTCTGCCAGCACGAGGGCAGTGTCACCATTTTTATTCTTTTTGTCGACATTAGCCCCGTTTGCCAGAAGCAATTTGACTGTGTCTTTTTTCCCGTTCCATGACGCGTACATCAAAGAGGTCTCATTTTCGTTGTTTTCTGCACTAACATCAGCTCCACTCTCAATTAAGAGTTTCGTTATACCTGCATGACCCATTGTATGTACGGCAAATATCAAGGCGGTATTTCCTTCCATATTTTTTATGTTCGGGTCAATCCCACTCTCAAGTAAGAGTCTGACTATATGCATATGCCCCTTCATTATAGCAGCCATTAAGGCTGTGTTTCCTCTTACATTTTTTGCATTTACTTTGGCATCATGTGCTATCAGCGTTTTTACTACGTTTGAGTGACCTTCATGGCTGGCCAGTAACAGGGCCGTTGTGCCTATGTGGCTTTGTTGATTGACATTAGCCCCGTGTTCCATAAGCAATTTGACCAGTTGAACGTATCCTGCTTCAGCTGCTATCATCAAGGCTGTTTTGCCTTCTTGGTCAGTGGTATTTAGACTGGTAACCTGATTTAGGGCAAGTCGAAAGGCTTCTATATCATTCGTCCTTACAATCCTGAGTAGCTTCTGACCGTTTTCTTCTTTGATAACGATTTTTTGATTGGCTGGAATATTTTCCAAGAACTGTACAATTCCACTGGGCCAGCGAATCTCAAGTAGATCAATCATCGTGCTATCTCCCAGCCCAAAGGATAGATTCGAATCGTTACTGCAAAGGTAGCTTGAACCCGCGTGTACTTCCTGTACCTGTGATTTTTGATCTGCCGTCATAATCACTCGTGTGCCAATACCATCCCGGTTACTGATTGTACCAACGGTCTGCAATCGCACCCAATTCTGGCGATTTCCGCCTTCATTTTGTAATAATTCTGTTTTACCATTTGATTGGGTGACAACGATATCGAGGTCTCCATCATTGTCATAGTCACCAAAAATTGCTCCGCGACTTATATTTTTACGTTGGAAATATGTGCCGGCGATGAACGACGTCTGACTAAATGTGCCATCCTGATTGTTATGAAACAGTTGATTTGGCTGAGCATAAGTGACTACGTCCGATGTCTGTTCAATAGTATCAATCACATGACCGTTAGCGATGAAGATATCAAGATATCCATCGTTATCGTAATCGAAAAAACCTGTGCCAAATCCGACATACAGGTAGCTCTCTTTCCCTAAATTCGCTTCATAAATTATGTCAGTAAAGGTACCATCACCATTGTTCCGGTAGAGTGCATTTGTTTCATAGGAGAGATTGGTAACAAAAATATCTAAAAGACCGTCACCATTGTAGTCTGCTGCATCTACTCCCATACTTGCCTGCGCTATCCCATTGAAGCTATAGGCACAACCCGAAAGGAGTGCAATTTCTGAGAACGTACCATCGCCGTTGTTGTAAAAAAAATAGTTTGGGGTGTCATCGTTGGCTACATATATATCTGGTGTTCTATCGTCATTGAAATCTACAGCGACGACACCTAACCCTTTGCCGTGAAATGGACCACCGATATCCCGTATACCGGCCGCCTCAGTAACATCAGTGAATATGCCATTCCCATTATTACGGTAAAGTCGGTCTGGGGCACCTTCAAACAGAGATGGATGACAATAGGTGCGAATTTTATTGGCACCGCAAGGTAGGTAAGGAACATCCAACGAATAATGCACGTAGTTAACCACATATAGATCAAGATATCCATCGCTATCATAATCAAGAAAAGTAGCGCTGGTACTCCACAGTGTATCTCCTACATTCGCTTCTTCTGTAATGTCTTTGAAGGTGCCATTCCCATTATTGCGGTATAAGACGTTAGCACCAAAGTTGGTCACGTAAACATCTACGTCTCCATCGTTATCATAGTCACTGCAGGTGACTCCATGCCCATAATTCCCTTGATTGTCAATGCCCGACAAAGCAGTGACATCAGTGAATGTTCCATCGCCATTGTTTCGAAAGAGCACACTTGTAGGAACTCCTGTCAATGGTAAATCTGACCAATCGTTACCATTGACCAGATACAAATCAGGATCTCCATCATTATCGTAATCAAAAAATGCACCGCCCGACCCGATCGTTTCAGGTAAGTGGTACTGCCCCTTGGCACCATTATAGTGCCGAAAGTGAATTCTTGCTTTTTCTGTGACGTCGACGAACTGAATTGGAGCTAGGTCTGCACGACCTTTAGGTGAAATTAACAGAAATACAAGCAAGCCTAGAAATCTGAGAGTAACATACTGAATATTTAGAATGTGAAGCTTTATAGTCTACACTTCCTTTTAATTATTTTTTTACAGGTTGAAAAGGTGTTAGGTGAATTATTCAGGAGTTTTAACGAGTAGGACTTGAACTTTGTTTCAATCTGAGTTATTGATATGGCTGACATGCAATTTCTGCCTCAACTATGCCTCCAGCTTGTTGGGAGGTTCTGGTTGGGCTTAGGTGGAATTGAGTGTTCAACGCATCAATTTGTTTCTGACGATGTATTAGTTTGCATGCATAATATTGTAGTTAAGCATACTAAGGGTAAGAACATATAAGTGTGTTCATAGACGGTCATTTTTATAAATAAAAAAAGCCCTCCGATAATCGATTCATGAGTATCGGAAGGCCATGTCAGTTATTTATAATCTTTAGCGTTCAGTCCTAATTTTGGACCAGGTTGTGGTTAGTAGGTCCTTAGGAGAAACGGCGACAACACCAAATATCTCTGGTAGTCCTTTATTCATAACAGTGTTAACGTCCGCTTCAGATAGGGCGGTGTTGAAAATTCCCACGTCGTCTATAAGTCCCAACGCAATTCGCTGATCGTTTGCTGTCCCGCCTATGGTCAGGGTTACGCCCTTGATGCCAAAGGCACCTGAGGCATCCTGGTTAATGTCCACTTTGCCATCAATATAGAGAATCTTCTTATCACCACTGTAAGCAAAGGCCAGATGGTGCCATTTGTCATCATTGACCTGTTTGGTGCCGGAGTTCCATTGCGGAGCCAGTTCGGCACTTCCAATTTCCACTTTGCCTTGATTGGTATTTCGACCGGCGCCGAAAACCAACAGCAGGTTATGCCAGCCGGGAGTCCAACCGACAACAAACTGATCGTCATTACAACAAGCGTTACGCTGCACTCCTTCCTTATCCAGTTTAACCCAGGCGACCCCGGTATATTGTTTGGAGGAACTCTCCAAACTGGCCGAGGGGTTGACTAGCACGTAATCGTCCTTGCCATCCAGACTCAAAGCATTACCAAATTTGCCGCCGCCGGAAATCTTGGCCCCGTTTTTGAGTTGACCATGATTTTTCTTTCCGCTGGAATCGTCAGCATTATCTTCAAAGAGCCAGATGCCAACGGCAGTGTCTTTGATTTTGGCTTCATCACCGAAACTTTGGCTGACAATCATCAACCCAGCAAGAAATATGCAAAGGCAGATCAAGCTGCTACGGTATTTCATAATAGTCTTCCTTTTGATAAAATTAAATATATTTTAACAGAATTGAATACGCTTAGAAACTAATATACCATATCATAAAGTGACTTTAAAATCACTTTATATTTATTTTCACTAGTTCTGAATATAGTATTTAGGTACTAAGTTCCGGATTTAATACTGGCCCAAATTGCCGTCAATCTATATTTGGGAGAAACAGGCAGTAAACCAAGCGTCTTGCCTACCCCCTTGTCCATCAGCGTTTTAATATCATTTTTGGCTAGGGGAGCATTAAAAATTGCTATGTCGTCCAAAAGACCTTCGGCATGCCTCTGGCTAGCCGCCGTTCCGCCTATGGTTACGTCTATGCCGAAGATGCCAAAGGTTCCCGACGCCGGCGTGTCAATGTCCACTTCTCCGTCGACATAGAGAAGTTTTTTCTTGCCATCGTATACAAAGGCCAGATGGTGCCATTTGTCATCATTGACCTGTTTGGTGCCGGAGTTCCATTGCGGAGCCAGTTCGGCACTTCCAATTTCCACTTTGCCTTGATTGGTATTTCGACCGGCGCCGAAAACCAACAGCAGGTTATGCCAGCCGGGAGTCCAACCGACAACAAACTGATCGTCATTACAACAAGCGTTACGCTGCACTCCTTCCTTATCCAGTTTAACCCAGGCGACCCCGGTATATTGTTTGGAGGAACTTTCTAAACTGGCTGATGGGTTGACCAGCACATAATCATCTTCTCCATCCAGACTCAGAGCCTTATCGAATTTGCCGCCGTCGGCAATCTTGGCCCCGTTTTTAAGTTCGCCATGATTTTTATTTTCTGTAGCATCTTCGGTATTGCCATCGAAGAGCCAGACAGCAACAGCCGTTTTGGGATTGATTGCACCATAACCCTGAACAGTTAGGATTAAACTCAGGATGAATAAACAAATGTGTATTAGGATCAATGGTCTCTTCATGTATAACATGTTCCCTCCGATAACAATGTGTTGGATGTGTTCACCCGACGAATCTAGACTGCTTGATTTGCGTATGCTATTCTATCATGCAATTATAATATCACAATCAGGTATGTTTTCTCAACATTTTGGGTTAACTATGGAAATTATGAGGGTAAGATTGTGCGGTCCCAAATGTTAGACTACCCTCAGTAAACACTGAGTTTGCAAGCAGTGGTAATTTCGGGGTTTAGCCGTGAGTTGATGCTTATCATTTCAGGCTTTCAAGAGCATTGCACTTCAAATTGGAATTTGGCAGATCGCATCAATCTAGTCCATATCTATTACTCTTGGGCTTTTCTTACCAATACTATTAAGGAATATGGAATGTAAACTAATCTGAAGAGGTATTCATGTATACGCCGAGAGTGAGTTTGATTATTTTATTCACAATAGGTCTGATGATTGGTTACGCAGCAGAAATAGCTGAAACCAAAGGCGAGGCGACGAGACATAACAATCGTGGGCTGAATTACTACAAACAAGGCAAACTAGATACTGCTATTGCCGAGTTCAAAAAAGCACTGGAAATCAACCCCGGTTTAATAGAAGCACGTAACAATCTGGGCAATGCCTATCATGATCAAGGGAACTTAACTGATGCTATTGCCGAATACCAAAAGGCCATTGAAATTAATCCCAACGACGCTGAGACACATTATAATTTGGGCAATGCCTACTATAACCAAAGGAATTTAACTGATGCTATCGCCGAATACCAAAGAGCCATTGAAATTAATCCCAATGATGCAGAGGCACACTACAATCTGGGACACGTTTACTTGAACCAAGGGAATTTAAGCGCTGCCATTATCCAGTATCAAAAGACGTTAGAAATAAGTTATGAAGGTTCAGAGATACATCCCGATCTAAAACATTATAACCAAGGGGATTTAGCTGAAGCCATTGTCCAGTATCAAAAGGCTATTGAAACCAACCCCAGATTTGTACGTCCCCGTTTAGATCTGGCCATTATATACGCCAGACAAGGAAAGTTTGATGCAGCTATTGCTGAGTATCAAAAGGCTATTGAAATCAACCCCAGATTTGTACGTCCCCGTTTAGATCTGGCCATTACATACGTCAGACAAGGAAAGTTTGATGCAGCTATTACTCAATATCAAAAGGTAATTGGGATCAATTCCAATGACATAGAGGCACATTATAATTTGGGAGTTATATATGGTCAGCAAGGAGAATTAGATGCCGCTGTTACTCAGTATCAAAAGGTAATTGAGATAAATCCTGACCATGAACAGGCACATTATAATCTGGGAGTTATATATGGCCAGCAAGGAGAATTAGATGCCGCCGTTACTCGGTATCAAAAGGTAATCGAAACTGAACCCAATCATGTGCCGGCATACAATGGTCTAGCAACTATATACGGCCAAACAGGGGATTTAGACAACGCCGTTGTCCAGTACCAAAAGATATTAGAAATTAACGCCGAAGATCCAGACACTCGCAACAATCTAGGTAATGTTCACTATAAACAGGGCGATCTGAAATTAGCCATTGTTGAATATCGAGAAGCAATTGAGATAAGTCCTGACCATGAACAGGCGCATTATAATCTGGGAGTTATATATGGCCAGCAAGGAGAATTAGATGCCGCCGTTACCCAGTATCAAAAGGTGATTGAGATAAGTCCTGACCATGAACAGGCGCATTATAATCTGGGAGTTATATATGGCCAGCAAGGAGAATTAGATGCCGCCGTTACCCAGTATCAAAAGGTGATTGAGATAAGTCCTGACCATGAACAGGCGCATTATAATCTGGGAGTTATATATGGCCAGCAAGGAGAATTAGATGCCGCCGTTACCCAGTATCAAAAGGTGATTGAGATAAGTCCTGACCATGAACAAGCACATTACAATCTAGGAGTTATATATGGCCAGCAAGGAGAATTAGATGCCGCCGTTGCTCAGTATCAAAAGACAATTGAGATTAATCCCAAATCTGCAGATGCCCATGTGAATTTGGGAAATGCTTTTGCGGGCAAAGGCAATCTGAAGTCAGCCGTAACCGAGTATCAAAAGACATTAGAAATAAATCCAAACCATGTGCTGGCATATAGCGGCTTGGCCATTGCGCATGTTAGAAAAGGAGAATTAGATGCTGCCGTTACCCAGTATCAAAAGGCGGTTGAGATTAACCCCGAGTTCGTGTGGGGACATTACTATTTAGCCATTGTTCATGCTATGAAAGGAGAAACAGTGTTATCTATAAGATCTCTTTGGGCAGCGGTAAGATTAGACAAGCGCATGGCTAGGAGAGCCAAGACAGATATTGGTTTTGATCGTGTTAGAGCTGATCCAAATTTTCAGGCACTTATAAAATCACAAGAAATAAATAAATGAACTTCTACTGATATTGCTTGACAGAGGTGTAATACCAATTCTCTAATAGTTGTACATAAAGAATGTATGCTGACACGATGCGAAGAAACATTCCCGAGATATATAAAACTGCCGAAGCCCTGGGAATCCTGATGCACCGAGAAAGCAACGCGCAACGGAAACAACGTCTTCAGATGCTGTGGATTCTGAGGGCGGGCGAGTGCCAGACACATGCCAGCAGGGAGCCGACAGTCTTGCCATGCGCCACAACAGCCTGGGGCGCTGGCTTTCCACTTACGAGCAAGCGGATCTTAGATGCTATGCTACTGAGAATTAAAAAAGCGTTTTTCCCTGCTCGAATAAGAGTCTGAATGTTTGTGCGGAGATAGCCGTACAACTTTTGCTTATCCTGCTGATGAACAGGAGAGGTACTAGCCGTAGTAAGATTGTCAGTGTCCTTTGCGATAGCGGTGTTGAGGAACTCAAGCCCTTTATGATGCTTGATATACCATTAGGAGTATCGGTATGTAGTTCTATGAAGAGCTTAGGTTGTATTGGTTTTACCGGATCTGATAGAGGGATGATTGTTGGAGTAAGTAGAGTGAAATGCTATGGGCGTTTAGTGGAAAGTATCGAGGGAGTATATGGAAGATGCTCTCTGATTCGACACCTTATGATCTTGGCCAATGATCGGCAAGCAACCTCAGGCTTCGACGCACATACCCTTCTGGAGTAGGCCACACACTAAGGCAATCAAATGGACTTCGGCTTGTCTATTCAATTTGCGGGGATATTTGTGCCGAGGTTGGTGGTTAGTTATGGCTCCTTCCAGACCAAGCTCAACAAACTTCCGGTGGGTTCTCTCTGCCGTTGACAGCCCTACGCCGAGCGCTTCTACTATGCGATTATCAGACCAGCCTTCATCTGCTCTGAGCGAAATCTGGATCCACTTTACCAGGCACCCTCCATGTCAGCACCCCATAATCGGACTTCAAGATTAGCACGTTCTTCTGTTGTTAAATCTACGATGTGTTTTTCATTCAATTTGTTACCTCCTTATTCCTCGTAGATAGCTTGCCCGCTGTTTGCTAACTTGTCAATCCACCGATGATGTACTACTAGAACCTGAGCTCATTATTTAACTAAAGTTAGCCTATCATCTACCAACGCCACGACGATATCATCAACGGAACTACGGACGATACGCCAACATAAAAAGGTCTCAAGCAGGTCAATACTCATTTGTGTCAGGGGAAAACTAGAACCAAGCTCGTCACCGAATATTTTGGAATTTGCCCCGAAATTGTACTGGTCTGAGGCAAATAGAACAAGAACAACAAGTGGAAATGATTTATATGTTAAAATACTAGATATTATTAAGAAAATCCTCGCAACTATCCAGATTTAGAAAGGACTCATAAAAAAGACCAATTGCATGAAAGAAAACCAATTGCATAAAAAAAAATTTGCCACCTTGATCCTATGGTTGCTAACTATTAATTTAACTTATGCTGAAGATTCAGAATTCAAAAGCGTTTCCCCACAATGGACAGATAACCCACCTAAAATTGATGGTCAACTCGACGAAACCAGTTGGCAATCAGCAACTATTATAAATGACTTCGTCCAGCATGAACCCACAGCGGGAGCTCCAACAGAACTAAAAACAAATGTCTATCTACTTTATGACAAAAATCGGCTTTATGTAGGATTCGAATGCCATAAGTCTGATATGGATAAATTAATGACGAACGAAACGCGTCGTGATTCGCGATTCTTCCTTGATGATTACGTTGCTGTTTACTTGGATACTTATCTTGATCGTCGGAATTGTTACGGGTTTGAATTGAACGCACTAGGCACTCAAGCTGACCGAAGAGTCCAAAACGAAGGGGCAAACAGCGGTCGCAGAGGATCTGATATGGCTTGGGACTGTAATTGGGATGGTCGGGCAGCCCAAAGAGAAGACAAGTGGACCGCTGAATTTTCGATTCCGTTTGCTGAATTACGTTTTGCTAAAAAGGCTGACAGTATCTGGGGAATTAATTTTTGGAGGCAAGATAGATCAAACAGAGAAGAAATCTCTTGGTCGGACCTTAACGGCAGGGAATATGCCGTCTCACGGTTCGGTCATTTGGTAGACTTGGATGTTGAAAGCCTTAACACACGACGACCATTGAAAGTTAAACCGTATGGAACAATCATGCCCCAGAAAATAGGGGATCAAAAATTCAAAACTGAGCCAGCTGGTGGTATTGATTTTCGGTACCCGTTATCCAACTTAACTTTTGATTTTACGCTGAACCCTGATTTCGCACAGATTGAAGCAGATCCTGATATGGTCAACCTGACAGACATTCCACTACGGTTTGCGGAAAAACGTCCTTTTTTTCAGGAAGGAAACGAAATATTCCAAACGCCAATCGAACTCTTTTATAGTCGGCGTGTTGAAGACTTGCAACAGGGGGGGAAAATGGCAGGCAAAATTGGTGATTACAACACCGCTCTCGTCCTGGCACAGGCCGGGCCAGAAGATATGAACCGCGAAGTAGGGATGAGAGAATTGCCATTGGGTAATTATGCTTATTCAGTCTTCCGTTTGCAACGGGAGTTTGGTCGGTCAGCAACAGTTGGATTGTTAGGGGCCAATAAGCAAAATGGCAGTGACTATGATCGAACTTCTGGAATTGATGCCCGATTCGTATTACCTGAAAATTTAGAAGTGAACCTAGAATACGCCAACGAGTGGAAAACTGGATTGGATCGAAGTCAAGCTGTCTTTGCTGAACTCTCGCGAGAAGCAAACTTCTTTTCTTTTAAAGCTAAATACTTTGATGTTGGGCAGGATTTTAATCCAGAAATGGGTTTTGTACCTCGCATTGACCGCCGAGGTATTAATCTGCGCACTAGCTTGGAAAAACGTTGGAAAGGGCGAATCCAATTTCTTCGTAGCGCACCTGAATACGAGCGTTTGTACGATCATCAGGGGACATTGACTAATCACAGATTCAAATTCGAGAATATTATCGGCATCAGTAACATGTATTTTTTCTTGAGTCCAGAGTGGTACTACCATCTAGAGGATGACGGAGAAAAATTTACTGATCGAACACTTGATTTTTTTTATGGCTGGTTTCCACCCAAATGGATTTCTGTCCGGACAAGAAATTCTTTCGGAATACGCAATGGGCAAGAAAGTTTTTTTGTGGGACCAGAAATCACTATCCGTCCAACAGATAAGTTTAGCTTGGAGGTTAAACAACAAAGGTTAATCGAGGATTCGGAACTGGTTGAACTAACGACACGTATAGCACTCAATTACCAGTTTGACCAACGTATATACGCAAGAGCTAGCTTGGAGCAGACCATCGAAAAAGACAGACGTTTTTTTGTCCTCTTTGCCTATGAATATAGACCGGAAAGCAATTTCTTTATTGTCTACAACAACAACCAAACAAAAAAGGGTGAGAACGAACAAATCCTATTTGTCAAATTAGTTTACTTACAAAAGCTGTTTGGATAAATGCTACTGATCCTAAACTTTAGTTGTTGAAGCAGAGATTATGTCGATAACTCCATTTTATCGTGATAAATTAAGATAAGGATTTGAGGATGAGATACAGAGTAATCTGGCTAATTGGAGTTGCGCTAACCAGTCTTGTGTTGATTTATTTTCAGAACCAAACCAAACAACTGGCAAATAGGTATGAACAACAAATTTATTCCTCTCCTCCCATCGAGTTGCCTTACAAATGGGTTGGTAATATCTTCCAACTTCAAGGCAATGAACCATCAGGAATCACCTATCATCCGTTGCGAAAAACTCTATTCATCGTTAGCGATGAAGGAAACCTGTATGAGCTTCGAACTGATGGATCATTGATTCGTGAAAAGTTTATTGAACAGGCAGATCTGGAAGGAATCACCGTGAATCCTATAACCGGATTTCTCTATGCAGTAGTTGAAGGTGAGGACGCGATTATTGAGATTGATCCATCATCTTTTAAATTGACTCGGAAATTCCCTATCAAACGCAACTTTGAAGGACGAGAATTACTTAAAAAAGGAGGCATGGGATTAGAGGCAATTGCTTTTATTTCTGACCCTTTTCACCCTGAGGGAGGAGTTTTTTGGATTGGTAATCAGTCGTTCAGTTTGAAACCCAAACGAGAACCGTCAGTTGTCTGTGAAGTTGCGATTCCACTAAATTCAACAGGTATGAAGGAGGAAGGCGAAATTATCGGTTTTTTCCCATTAAAGATTATTGACATTTCAGGACTTGATTATGATGCTGCACGTCAATGCCTTATCGTAATAAGCGACACAACAAATCTTTTAGTGGAGATTAACCTAGATGGAAACGTTCTTCATCAGTACTTACTTCCCGGAAGTGACCAAGAAGGAATTGCATTAGACGGCATGGGATTTGCCTACATTGCGCAGGAAAACGGAAAAATTATCAAAATTGAAGATCTCCGAAATTAATGGGTTCAGTTTTTAATCCCCACACACGCAACAAGAACAGATCATTAAAAATACAATTGACCAAAGATGATGAAAAATGGCTTCCTAGAGTAGCTGCTATAAAGATTCGAAGCCTCCATACCCAAAAAAGGGGAGAACACTCATCTCACATCAGAGATTGGATGATGAGATTTATGATTAATTTGAAATTCGGGATAAGAAGACGTAGAATGAAAAAATATTTTGTCCGCAATTCAGGTGCCAATAAACTTGTTCAAAAAATGAGATAATATAGAGAAATCCTGAAAATTTACTTGTCACGTTATCATGTTTTAATTTTTTAGTTTGTATCCGGAGATAAATCATGAAAAGCCCACGTTACACGATGTTGTCTTTCGCTGTTCTTTTTACCATATCAGTCATCGCAAGAAGCGAAAATCCAATCACCATTTTACCATATTCAGATTTTGGTTTGACTGAAAGACAAGCTGCAGCCCATTTGTTAAATCGTTTCACTTTCGGAGCTCGTCCAGGTGAAATTGATCAATTACTCGAAATGGGATTGGAGACTTGGTTTGAGAGACAACTTGATGCCAATTTGTCCTGTCCAAAGTTGGATGAACGTTTATCAAAACTCCAATCAATACATATGTCTACCGAACAAATCCTAAAGGTATACCCACCAAATGGTGCAGTGAGGTCAATGGCACACCGCGAAGGTGTCATCGATCGAAACGATCAAAATGCCAAGCCAACGGAAGTTCGCCAAAAGCTAAAAGAGTTTTCAAAAGAAAAAGGGTTTCGACCGCAACGTGAACTGTTAAATGAATTAATCGCCCAAAAATTCCTTCGGTCAGTTTACAATGAAAACCAACTTGCAGAAGTACTCACCGATTTCTGGTTCAACCATTTCAATGTGTCAATCACAGATAATCAGGCTAAACCTTGGGTTCTGTCCTACGAACAGGAAGCTATTCGTCCCTATGTGTTAGGACGTTTCCGGGATATGCTCGGTGCGACAGCCAAGCATCCAGCGATGTTATATTATCTGGACAACAACCAATCCAATGCGTTACCTGACGCAACGCCAAAAGCATTAAGAGAACAAAGTCGAAAGAGAAAACAGAGGTCGAAGAAAACATCGACATTAAATCGTAGTTCAACAGAGAAAGTAATGTCAGATTCTCAGATTATGATGTCAGATTCCTCGGTAAATCCAAAGACTCTCAAACGCGGCATTAACGAAAATTATGCACGTGAGTTGATGGAACTTCACACGCTAGGAGTCGAAGGAGGATACACCCAAAAAGATGTTGTTGAGGTTGCTCGAGCATTTACTGGTTGGAAAGTAAATCGGAAAAGTAAACGCAAAAATGGAAAGCCTAAAAGCATTATACAAGACGGTGATTTCCAATTTGTACCTTGGAACCATGATGTTAAAGAGAAAATTATCCTAGGACAAAAGTTCCCCGTTGGAGGCAGAATAGAAGAAGGGCAACGTGTGTTGGGTATGTTGGCTGAACACCCCTCAACCGCCAAACACATTTCACAAAAACTGGCAACATACTTCGTTTCTGAAGATCCTCCGGCAACTCTTGTTGATCGGCTTGCTAAAGTGTTTCTGCAAAAAGATGGTAATATCAAAGCACTAATACGGGAAATTTCAGTCTCGCCTGAATTTTGGCGTGGTGAAAAAAAACACAAAACCAAATCTCCCATCAGATTGGCGGTAAGTGCGTTACGATCAACCGGAGCAGATATAAACAAATCCCGACAGCTAGCACAATGGGTAGCTAAGATGGGGCAACCCTTATATGCCTGTAGACCTCCTACTGGTTATCCAGATCGAGGAACGTTTTGGATTAACACTGGAACGATACTGAACCGAATGAATTTCGGCATAAGTTTAGCATCCAACCAAATCCAAGGCATTCGCCTGAATTTAGCGGATCTTGGACCTGATACCGAGCTTGGCAGTAATAATAAATCCCCTGCTGTCTATGCCAGTCTACTTCTTCCAGAACGAGACATTACTAAAATGTGTCAACGTTTAGAACAACAAATAATATCTATTAGTGATAAAGAGAGAAAAAACACGAAAATCAAAAACATAAAAAATATCAAGCGAAGAAAAGCGAAAATCGCAGCAAAGAAGAGAGAACAAAAACAGTTGATTGTCCAAGCTGTTGGCGTTATCCTTGGATCTCCTGAATTTCAGACCTATTAACAAAAATAAGGCGGAAAAAACATGTGGACACGCAGAGCCTTGCTAAAAACGGGTGGAATTGGTCTTTTCTCAGTTTCAATCGGTGGAATACCACTTTTTTTGAATCAAGCTGTAAAAGCGGCAAAAGGAGTTAGCCAAAATCGAAAAACGCTGATTACAATCTTTCAGCGTGGGGGAATGGACGGTTTGATGGCAGTTGCTCCTTTCAGTGATCCGATGTTGCCGAAACTGCGTCCCAGTCTTTCAATGAAAGTCGCTCCTTCCCTTTTAATTGATTTAGACGGCAGATTTGGTTTGCACCCTGCCTTTAGTTCCATGGAACCACTCTTTCAATCCAAACAGCTAGCCATTGTTCACGGTGTCGGATCTCCATATCCAACCCGCTCGCACTTTGATGCTCAGGATTATATGGAAACAGGGACACCTGGCCGAAAAGGTACAACGTCCGGTTGGCTCAACCGAGCGACTGGACTCCTTGGCCACGAACAATCCTCTTTTCAAGCCGTGTCGGTTACAAAAATTCTACCATTATCATTATATGGAAACCAACCAGCTTTGGCAATTGCAAGTCTAGAAAATTTCGATATATTAGAAAAAAAGCGACAAAAGGCAAATAAGGTAAAGGTACAACAGATTACTAATAGCTATCAAATGATTTATCGAGATGCTTCCCAAGATCTGCTTCGTCATGCTGGGAATGAAAGTTTTGAAGCTATTGAACAATTAAAGTCAATGGTGATCTCGGATTATCGTCCTGCCAACGGTGCCTCCTATCCGAAATCACCACTTGGAAGAAGCCTTCGGCAAATTGCTCAGTTGATCAAAGCAAATGTAGGGTTAGAGATTGCCTTTGCTGAATCGCGAGGCTGGGATACACACGCACGACAAGGTACAACCGAAGGTTCCTTCGCCAGAAAAGGCAAGGATTTTTCCCAATCAATTACTGCCTTATGGACAGATCTTGGCGATTACCAAAACGATGTTGTCTTGATGACAATGACCGAGTTCGGTCGAACTGTCAGCGAAAACGGGTCCGGAGGGACAGATCACGGTCGGGCTTCCTGCCTTTTTGTTCTTGGAACTCAAGTGGATGGAGGGAAAGTTCATGGAAACGTTCCGCATCTCGTTCCGGAACCTTTAGATAGAAGACGCGACTTGCCGGTGACAACAGACTTCCGCTCGGTGTTTTCCAACGTAGCGGGAACACATCTCGATATTTCTGATGATCAAGCACTATTTCCCGACTGGACTGGAGAACGACTCCCATTACTTAAGACGTAATGTTTTACCTCGTAAGGCACAGAGATTCTGGCCAATAAGACCGGAATAGATTCCTAGCTTATATCATCGTAGATTCACATAATAAAGGCAAAGGCCTGAGCACGGCATAGCCAGAGCTCAG
>DTUY01000280.1:0-7971 GCA_012963885.1 Candidatus Poribacteria bacterium
GCCATGAAACCAATCCATATTTCGATAATTTGGTTATTGAAGGCGATCAAATTCCTGCTTCTCCGGTTACACCCATGGGAGAAATCTCTATTTATTGGGGAAAGATTAAATCCTTGATATCAACTTTGTAACTATACGGCGCATTACCAACACTTTCGCTGGTACCAAACACGACCAGATCGTCTGCCAGCCGATGAGCGGTCCAAATGCTATTTTCACTGATTTTGACCCATAATCTGTTAAAGACAGTAAAGTTGAGGGGAATAGTCCCTTTATAGTTTTGACTCTAGCAATTGTACCAGTCGAGAATACGAGTTCCAATGATCATAACCTTTGCAATCATTATCAGCGTCATTTTTGTTGCCTCTGTCCCTATGTGGATAGTTTGTGCGGCGATGTAGTCTAAAAGGGAAGCAGGCGAATTGAATTCTTCCAATAAAGTCAACGGTTATCAAGGTATCTGGTTCACGCTGGGTCAATTCTTCGAAGAGGGTGATAAGTATTCGGGAGGACTCGGCACTTACACCGCCAAGCATGTTCCAATGGCGGTTTATGCACCAGCTGTCAAAAAGACCTTTTTCGTTTACGGTGGCGCTAAAGAAGGTCAACGACACTTGTTGACGATGGCATCCTACTACGACCACCACCACCACCTTGTCCCTCAGCCAACGATTGTTCACGACAAAGACGGTGTTGATGACCCTCACGATAATTCCAGCATTGCGCTTGATGAGACAGGTCATATATGGATCTTCGTCAGTGGTCGTGGTCGTGGTCGTCCCGGCTTCAAGTATCGGAGTTTTGAGCCGTACAGCATCGAGAGGTTTGAGTTGGTCAGCGAAGAGGAGATGACCTATCCGCAACCATGGTGGCTCGAAAGCAAGGGGATCGTCCATCTTTTTACCAAGTATACTGGTGTGAGAGAACTCTACTGGAATACCAGTTCTGACGGAAAAAACTGGACTGAGCATCGGAAACTAGCTGGGATGGGAGGACACTATCAAACCAGCCATCGGCGTGGAGATCGGATTATTACCGCCTTCAACATGCATCCGGAGGGTAAAGTTGATGTCCGTACCAATCTCTACTTTGTCCAGACGGATGACATGGGTGCAATATGGCGGACGGCCGATGGTTCACCAATTGGTACTCCCATGACTGATCCACACTGTGGTGCACTGGTCAGGGATTTTCAAGCCGAAGGGCGGCTGGTTTATATGAAGGATATTGACCTCGACGCCAACGGTAACCCAGTGATTCTGGTAGTAACCAGCGCTAGTCATAAGCCCGGTCCAACGGGTGAACCACGGATCTGGATGATTGTTCACTGGACGGAACGTAACTGGGAATTTCATCAAGTTACTCGTTCAACGCATAACTACGATATGGGTTCGCTTTACATCGAATCATCTGGTACTTGGAGGATCATTGCGCCAACCGAGCCGGGCCCCCAACACTGGGGGACTGGCGGCGAAATGGCAATCTGGACTAGTGATAACCATGGGAAAACATGGGAAAAGACCAAGCAATTAACCAAAGATAGCAATTTCAACCACACCTATGCTCGTCGTCCGGTGAATGCTCATCCGGATTTTTATGCCTTCTGGGCAGATGGAAATCCGGACGAATTTTCTGAGTCGCGACTCTACTTCACAAATAAGGTAGGAGATACCATTTGGATCCTGCCGTACGTGATGACTCAGGATTTTGCTGAACCGAAACCAATAGATTGCCATCATTAGCTTCACTCTTTTGCAAACAATGCCTTAGAGATAAACTGGGTTTATAGGCTTATCTAAAGAAATGAATGTGATCGTACCACTGCCGATACTAAAATCTGACATTACTCAACTAATTTTCTATTTTGAGTCAAATGAGTAAGCCTAAATTTGTTAAACCTCGTTTAGAGTGTGTTGAAGTTGGAAAGACTGTAAAGTTGGAAAAATGCTAGCGGTACCAATACTCCCTTCTGAACCATTGCCGTCCGAAAGCCTAGATCCCATTTTGGACGACTTCTATCGAAACGGTGCTACCGTCATCCGCAACATACTTTCCCAGAAAGAATGTAGGCGGATGGTCGAGCGTATCGACGAGATCTTCGCCGAGCCCTACTTTGCGCAAATGCGCAACGTCAAAGTAACACGGCAAGAGGATAAAGATCCAATTGTCGTCCATCGACTTTTTGAATGCGACTTGATGTTTCGGGATCTACTGGTACGTGACCCCATCATCTCCATCGCTGAAGCAGTTTTGGGTGATCACTGCCACTGTATTGCCCAAGGCTGTATTCTGAACCGAAAAGACCTAGGTATCAATCGATTCCACACGGATGATTGCATTGAGTTTCCAATTGCTCCAGGTATGGAGAGGCATGATCCTAGACTCCGTATGCCGGTCCTTCGTATGTCGGTACAGATTGCGCTGACCGATCAGGATGAAGATGAGTATGGACCATCTCAGTTCATACCGGGTAGCCACTATTCAGGCAGTCAACCGAACGATCCTGAAAAACCAATTTTCGAAGGCCAAGGGCCAGTTTCATTGCTGATGAAAGCTGGAGATCTCTATCTGCTCAATGGCCAAACGTGGCATAGAGGTATCATTAACCAAACCGACCGCACCCGTTATCTATTTCACCAAGTCTACGGTCAACGCTTTGTTGCACAACGATTCTGGCCATATTTGAACTACCACATGCCCGACTATGTGCTGGAAGGTGCGGATGAACGCCTGCTTCGCGTGTTGGGTAAACATCCCGAGATGGCCTATGGTTGACCCTCAATCAAAGGCGTTTTAACACAAAATTTTCATTCTAAATTTAGCCATACGAGCCGCTAAAAACGTAAATAATTTGCTTGTCTGCTAAGCAACAAAAGTGCTATTGTCTAGTCAAGCGTCTATGACTGCACACAAAAATTGTCTTAGCTAAATTAAGTTTCACCAGATCCGATGTCCAATCAACCTAATATTCTCGTCCTACACAGCGACGAACACTCGTATCGCTTTCTCTCGAATCGTAGTCGTGAGCGAGGGGGAGAGCCTTGCCAAACTCCAACTCTTGACAACCTGATTACCCACGGCGCCAACTTCGACAAGGCGTATTGCCAGTTTCCGCTTTGTTCTCCTTCCCGGATTGCTATGCTGACAGGCCGCCATGCACACCGATGTGGGGCCTGGAGTAATGGTGCCATCCTATCTCCTGAATTACCGAATTGGGGGTCACACTTTCAAGCCAGCGGCTACAGCACTGCAACGGTCGGCAAGATGCACATCGGAGGGTCGGTTCAACATGCAGGTTTTGGTGCTCGACCTTATGGGGACTTCGGCGGTATGTGTTCTCATCAATACGATCCACTTAGTAGACACAACTCAACTAATGCCGCGGGCATGGACATGCGTTCACGCACTGCTGACGCTGGATTAAGCGAGGTTCCGGAATCCTTGCTTCAGGAAAATATGGTTGTCCGTGAATCACTGACGTGGCTCCGTGAAAATCGATACGATAATCCAGATCAACCGTGGCTATTGTACACATCCTTCAGCCGACCCCACTTCCCACTGACTGCTCCGCGACGTTTCTTTGACCACTATTATCAAGGGACCGTAACACCTCCATGGGTAGGTCGTACCGGAGATACTGTTAATCACCCCATGACTCTCGGTGCTATCAAAGGTTTCCAAACCGAAAAGATTAAGAACGAAGAGATGATGAAGGCACGTGCCGCTTACTTCGCTGCTGTAGATTTTCTGGACGAAGTGCTGGGAGACTTTCTGTCTCTATTAAATCACAATCGGTTCTTGGAAAATACTGTCATTATCTATACTTCTGATCACGGCGAACTCTGCGGTGAGCATGGTCTGTGGTGGAAAAACACCTGGCACGAAGCCTCCACTCGTGTTCCTTTGATCGTTTCGTTGCCTGAGCATCGCAACAGAGAATTACCGCCAATTGAAATTGTCGATCCCGTCTCGCTAGCCGATATTTTTCCGACACTTTGTGGTCTGGCCGAAATCACGACGCCAGAAGGTCTAGACGGGGTAGACCTATCTGGCCTTCTCCGAGGCGGCACCAACTCAGATTTGGCACAGCGTGCAGGTGTGATTACTGAATCGCTGAGTCCACGATGGGGAGTGGGTACCGAGTTTCGTATGATTCGATCTAAACGGTATAAGTACATCGCCTTTCGAGGCTGCGAGGATCTGGCTTTTGACCTGCAGAACGATCCCAACGAACAACACAATCTACTATCAGAAACCAAGACTGCTGATGAGTTGGTATCTCTCAAGGCAGCCGTTTTAGAAAACTTCGATTTTGACCAAGTAGAACAAATTCGCCAACAAGATATGACTCTACTTCAGGAAAGATATCCAATGCGAATCACCCCGAAGACACCTAACCAGATTCTTCTAGGCGATGGTCGGCTGGTCGAAGCTGATACCCCACTCTACACTCCCAATGTAGTAAGCAAAAACCCATCACTAGACTTCGATGACTATCCATAGCTTCATCGATCCAATCAGGTAGTCGTTATGGCATTCTTCCAACCCAATCTACTATGGATCTTCTGCGACCAACTCCGTTACCATGCCCTATCCTGTAATGGTGACCCAAATATTCAAACGCCAAATATAGATCGTCTTGCTTCCGAGGGGGTTCGCTGTACCAACGCATACAGCCACTACCCTGTATGTGTTCCATTCCGTGCGGGTTTGGTTACGGGGCAATATGCAACAACCTGCAACGTGCCTTTCCACGGAGATATTCTCCATCCTGGACATCACACCATCGCTGACTCGTTTCGAGATGCGGGATACCGCACCTCGTATGTTGGTAAATGGCATTTAGCTGGCGAGCGTGGGATCAACTTGGTGTCTGACGCAGGTTGGGCTGGAGAAGATTACTGGGTACATCCGGATAACCGAGGGGGTTTTGAAGATTGGTTTGGCTTCAACCTGTCCAATAACTTCTATCGCACCTTTTATTGTCATGGTGAGCAGGTTGAACCGTTTGAGCTGGATGGATACCAAACTGATGCCCTGACTAATTTGTCTCTGGAATATTTGAGTAGTTATAATTCCAACCAATCCTGGTTTCATGTTTTGAGTGTTGAATCTCCTCATCCCGGCACAGGCGGCAATCCGAAATATGAGGGTTTTCCTGTTCCTTCTCAGTATGAAGAGATGTTTGAACCGAGCATGATTGAATTGCGAGATAATGTCCCAACCGACAAGCAAGCTCAAGCTCGTCAAACGCTTTGCGGCTATTACGCCATGATTGCCAATTTGGACGATAACGTTGGTCGTATTTTAGATTGGCTAGATCAAACTGGTCAAATAGACCAAACACTGATCGTCTTCTTTTCTGATCACGGAGATATGATGGGCAGTCAAGGTCTGTGGCACAAACAGGTACCATACGATGAATCGATTCGTATTCCCGTAATCTTGCGCTTGCCAGAAGTGTTAGATGAAAGTAAAGTTTACACTGGTTTGGTAAGCGGCATAGATATATATCCGACATGTGCAGGTTTATGTCAGGTAAAAGTTGATCCTTCTGTGCAGGGAGTGGATCTATCGGGAGCGATAGACTCAACCGGCGGTTCGGAGCGGACAGAAGCATATATTCAGTGGATTGGACGTGGCCGTTTCCGTTTCGGAGATCACCCATACCGAGCCATTCGGACAGACCGGTACACTTACGTTGTTGGTCGTGACGAAAATTTTTGCCTACTCTTTGATAATCATGAGGATCCGCATCAAATGAACAACCTGTATCAGCAATTCGAAATCTCTCCCTTACAAGAAGCACTGCATCGACGCTTGGTCAGGACTCTTCTTCACGCTGGCGAATCGCGCCCCGATTTTATCTAGGAACATGTAGGTTTCCGATGCTGTTACCTCACATTTGGGTGATGGTCGATCAAGATTTGGAAGAATATCGAATTTCTTTTCTGATTTTCTTAGAAAGGGAGCGGTGTTAGTCGGGACTTAAATATTCTCAAGTTTTTTGTTTACAAAGTCTATCATAAGTTGATATTCTCTGAAAATCCCACACTAAATATATGGAGAGAGCTTTTTATGACCGCTGAAACCGTTGACATTCCGATGACTGACGAACAGCGTTTTGTCTTCGACCTAAAAGGCTGGATTTGCATCCCCAGCGTCTTAAGTGATGTCGAGACAGAAGCAATTCGCCAGCACATTACTCAGTTGAAAACCGATCCTGAATCCATCGATCCCCTTGAGCGCTATTCATTGGCAGGTCCAGCCCAGATTTTGCTCGATCACCCAGTTGTGGTTAGTGTCTTACGTGGTATCCTCGAGGGTGACCGCAGTGATGAATGCTACGGCTTCCGCTGTGAGAATAGCTTTTCCACCATCCGCAAGAAGGGACAGACCGGCCCTAGCCCGCACGGTGGACACTGGCACGGGCCACACGGCTATCGGGTGTATCGCGACCGCATTTACAGCGGCCTAACGCGGGTAGTTTGGGAACTCAACCCTGTCGAACCAGGCGATGGTCCCACAGCTTTCATCTCCGGTACACACAAGATGAACTTCTCTCTACCTGAATCCTACAACAAACACGACTCTCCGCTATTAGAAACTTATTCTTGCCCCGCTGGGTCGGTGGTCATTTTTACTGAAAACACTACTCACGCCGGTATGACTTGGAACTCAAACAAGCACGACCGGATAGCTATTCTGAACTGCTACAATGCAGGATTAGTGCAATACCACAAGATGAATCTGCCTTACGAGGTAGTCGCTGCTATGCCGCCCAAACGGCAAACCCTGTTCCGTGGTGTTTGGCAACACGATTTCGCCAACCAACAACCGAACAATTTCTTCAACGAAGAAAACATGACTCTTTAAACTACCTACTAAGCACAGCAGAAAGGAACACCTAAATATGAGTAATACGCCACAGTTATTACCAATGGTATGGGCAAACACGGATCTGGACACCATCGTTGGTACTTTTGAACAAGACGGGATAGTAGTGTTGAAAGACATGCTTTTCGGTGACCAGGTGACGGCGGCAGATCGGGTAGCGAACAGACTTCTGACCCAGTTGGACGAACGTCCCTGGGCTGCGGGAGAAGAGTACTGCCAACGATTTGATATCTGGACCAAGATCTTCGGTAATCTGGAGTCAGATCCTGACATACTAGTGCTATTTGAAAACGAAGTTATGCAAACAGTTACGGATAAACTATCAGGCGTGGGATCAGCCATTGGAAGCATTGGATCGTGGGTTACCTCTCGTGGTTGTGGACAGGCTTGGCATCAAGATTCTTGGAGCAGCGACCCCAACCTTTTCATCCTGAACCGGATAGTTTTTACTCGGAACTACACCCCTGAACATGGTCAGTTGCTATTCGTGCCCGGCAGTCACCGTTATGGAGATCTACCAACGGGAGATCCCTATGAGCCATTACCGAATCAGGTTGCCTTCACTCCGTCTGCCAATGCTGCTGTTTTTCTACATACCCGAACCTACCACTGCGTAACCAAGAATGCGACCGATGAACCCCGTATCCAGTTTAACCGAAGAGTGGTACCAAATGGGGTTCCGGGGAATTTGACATCTCGCGCACGGTTTCGTAATGGCACATGGGATTTCAGTACACAATCTACTTGGTAAGCTCAGCAGAAACCACTTATTTGAGCGGGGCTTCCAGTACAATTTGGGGATCGATTTTTCTGGGTTGGTTGTTCAAATATATTATCCTGAAATACGGCGAGATTGGTCCCTATCGCCACTTTCGTCCTGTCTTCTTGATATGGTGCCGGATGAAAGCCTCATCGGCAGCGTTTGGGTAATTGTGGGATCGTTTACTAGTATCGGCTATCGTATGTTGCCCAGTTAAATATTTTGTGTTGATTTAGTAAAACTACTGATTGCTAACTTGTCCTAAAACGATAATGAGTTCTCCCTTTAGATTGTATTCCCACGGTATACTTTTG
>DTUY01000280.1:8071-20388 GCA_012963885.1 Candidatus Poribacteria bacterium
TTCGCTACGTGACATCAGTGCGGATGAAACTCAAGGAACAGCTTACTAGCCAAGTAGCGATTATAATTTTGATACTGGAACATAAAAATCCAGCGGGCGGATCTAAACGATTTAACAGGAGGAAAACCTGATCACAATAGCAGGATTTGATTAGCATCCCGTATCATCAATCTCGACACAAACGCTAGAAAAATTTACCAGACGGGCAGCGTATCATCAGGTAAGATTCAGCGGACAAATCTTAATGGTACTTCCGTTGAAGAAATTGCTATGGATGGAGCTAGAGCGGTTATAGGACACCGTTGTCGATTCAGTTGACAGGAGATTTGTCGGACAGACATTGCTTTGAAAGACAATAAAGAACCGATAAAAATTCAAAAAGTCAATTTAGGTGGATTAAGGGTTAAAGCACTTACAGCAACAAAATTAAAATGCCATGAAGGGTCACTCTGAATGCAGTTTCACAAAAAATTTACCCGACTTTACCATACTTTCTAACTGCCATTTAAGATTCAAGATGAGCTGTTATGGGCCTCTTCCCAGTCAAGAAAACGGTTTCGTGTCTCTTCAATTGTTAATGACATATTGGCCAAAGTATCTTTCAGAAACACACGGCAAGACGCTTCGTAATCCACATCCCGTGGCGTATTGTCGGACAGTCCCTTATCATAGGTGTATACCAATTCGTGTGCTTCAACCCCGTTGGAATAGCAGATTTCATTGATAACTCGTCTGGCAGATGGGTTGTTGATACGTCGAGCGGAAAGGTCTTCACCCTCGACACGTAGAAAGATGAAGAGATGGATGGCACGAAATTGAACCGGCGGAACGCTGTTGCTCTCGCATATTTGAGCGTGTGCTTCATCAAGATCATCGACATGCATATTGCCAACCAGCATGTGACCTTGCTCCGATAAGTTGAAGAATTCACGCAGATCCTGCCCCCAAAGATAACCCGGTGGACGATGATCGCTGAGTTCGTGTGATATGACGCAATGTGGAAAAGTATATGCACCTGTGATCTTTTCTGGTAATGCGATTCCAAAAGGGAGATTACTGGGGACCAGACTAAGTAAAGATCGCATGGTCGTAGTCTTTCCCACACCACCGGGGCCAGCACCAATTATAAATGAAGATCCACGTGAAACGTGAGACATCAACCAAGCTGCTAGTTCGAGGTCGAATGTACCTCGGTCAATTAGATCTGATAAGGAAAGAGAACGATCTCCATGTCTAGAGCGGCTTAATTCATTCAGAATACGAATGTCGCTCTTATTGAAGGATTCACGGGAATCCAGATTTCGTTTCACGTCTGCCATATTCATCCTCCTGTACAAGCTTTAGTTTACCATACACATCAATACATCAAACCAATTGATATAGCCAATTCTACTAAGGTTAGAGCGAACTCTTACAGCTTGCAATTTACCCTGTTGCCATCACTGAAAAATCTGGGTTCTCCTGAGTCGGGCTAATGGAGGCATCAATTATATTTTTGCCTATGCTTGAGAAGTATTCGTTTTGTCCAGTCCCCTAACCGACACACTCCCTAGGAAGAATACTAATACGGTCTTCCGATTTCAGTCTTTAATTGACACGATATAGCAATATACTTACCTCTTTTAACCTTGCAGATCAATTGTGTTTACCGGCTTCCACCGAATCGCGATTAAGTCGGTATTCCCAGCAACTGCTTCCCATGAATTACCCGCTTGACTTGACGCCGCAATAGTAAGGATTGTACCATCATTCAGGACTACGCTCTCGTTGTAACTGCCTGTGAAGGTAGTATAATCCATGTAATAAACCTCATTCGACCAAGTTATCCCGTCATCATAGCTAACCATCGCACGACTACCGGGAGATCCCGGACCATATCGCGTATCATGGATAACCACTATAATTCCATTGTTAAGTGATGCAGGATAACCGCGAGTTTGACCAAAAACCGTCGTCAGTTGGCGAAAATTCTTCCAAGTTAAACCTTGATCAGTTGAATCGGTTAAAAAGACATGCTTGTATGGCCAACCAGCAGATATACTTCCTGTTCGCTTTTCTAAATCAGGTGGATCTTCAGGCAAAATCGGTCGCTGATATCGGACAACCGCCAGCAATTTACCAGATGCAGTTAATGTAACTCCACCCTCGCTACCCCAATCAGTGATGTCTGCCGGATTGTGCCAGCTCTTTCCTCCATCGATAGAACGATATGTCCGTAGAGATCCTTTTCCTGATAGTAACTTCAATTTATTATCAACGGATTCGAAGACGTGATCCGCTACTGCAACCGCACACACCAACACATTATCCGGACAACATAATACCCAATGGACACCGCCAGAATGATCTTTCGGTAATTCAATCTGAGAAATTTCTTTCCAAGTCCGTCCTTCATCTGAAGAGGACTGTACTATCACCGGCTGATTGATATCCCCACCAAACAACCTAATAAACGTCCCATCGTTTAAGATTTCAAACGCTCCATTCGTGTCAGTACATTGATATGAATTCCAAGTCCGCCCACCGTCAGATGATTTGCAGATCATAGTTGGCAAAATTACGTATACGGTATCGTCCCGCCCAAGAGCAACACATACACCTTGAGGATTAACTACTGGATCACGAGGCAGCCAATTCTTCTCCACGGAAATTGATGTTAACTTACCATTACATGCATGAAGAATATACTGGCTCCAATGCATTTTTTGCAACTCCTCAACTGTTGGTGTGTCGATATCACCAAGACAATCTGTCTTTATCTTTGGATTAGCAAAAGCCCCCATTGGATTTTCCTCATAAATGTTACATGTGTTCAGCAACGCATTTCTTACCTAAAGCCATGAAAGTGTTTAGTCAAATGAATCTGACACCAATAAGCGTTTGAGAATAAAAAGCTAAGAAACAGTAGCATGAGAAATCTTTTCATGTTAATTTAAGGAGAGATGATTAGCCATTCTAAGGAACATCCACAACCCATTAGCGGTAATCAGCTCAAACCCAAGGCACCGTAGCGTCCTCATTCCTCAGCAAGTTAATTATCGGGTGACCCAACTTTCGGCAATTAGCAGCAATTTTTCGATGTCGGTTGTATAAACTTGGGCAACTATATCACCACCTACTACAGCAATCCGTCTCCCCTCTAAGCTTCAACTTACTTGGTTTTGGTTCTGTCATTATTTTAGGATTATGTATTGTGGTAGATTGCTATTCCTGTAATCCTTTGCTGGCACCGGAAGGAAACGGGTTAGTTGATCGAATTGGTGCTTTTTCATAAGCCTGATAAACAACATCCAAATGAGGCGTTTCTAACCGGACATAACCACGATAACGTGAATCCAATAATGCTTCTAACCCTCCACTAACTAGCAAGGTGCGTTCCACCGGATATTGTGGTATTCCGGTGAGAAACATCTCCTGTATATTCAAACCGAGGTAACTAAAAGGCGGATAAGGAGGACCATACCCCCGCATGCCTGTAGCTTGAATCTCTCCATCAACCCGGCTGGCATAACTCCACTCGTTAGCAAAACCTCTAAGGTGTAAGACCGCAGCTTTCAATCCATCTTTATATTCAATCAGGAAAGCTATCGGTTCTTCACATAATTCTTCCATATTTCCTTCCTTGGTTTCTCCAACTAGAGTTGCAGCTTCCGCCAGATCGCGTGACCAGAGACCTTCATTACCTGCCTGCCAGACTGCTTCGCCCTCCAAACATTGGACAGCTACGACACCTGTTTCGCCTCCGATACGGCGTTCCACCATGGCTTGCAAAGCCTCAAACGCATGGTAACCGTAGGCGTCCAAACCGCCATAGCTAAGAACCAATGCTTCTTCTATATTGGTTTCTAAACTGTGTTCCAACCAAGGATTTCGCCAGAATAAAGGTACGGATGAACCTGCCATGAAAGGAATATTCAGTTTCTGTGCACGGTCATACATCCACTTGGCATCATACCAATTATAAGACAAATGCTTATCATTAAAAACAGGTACTGGCCGACCAGAAGTGGCTATTACACCAGCAATCTGTTCGAAAAAATAACGACGTGGATACAGATGCTGTTCTTTTTCATTCCAAGCGTAGTCTCCATGTTCACCAATGGATAATACCCCATCTACTGCCAGTTCGCTGCCTCCCAAACAAAGTGCTTGACGAACGCTAGGATAAACCGGGATACTATTTTTTTCAGCTAAATCCAGACCAATATCATTCTGGTGAACCTGATCCATGTACATTGAAACAATATCTACCTTTGGAGGTAATAATCCTTCATCTGTAGGAAATCCATTAACGAACTTAGTAATAATAACGTCAGCGTGAGAAGCAGGATAAAAGGTAGTGATTATTGCAGCGATCTTCTTGCGTTGGACCATGCTTTCCTCATCTATTGAAACCAAAGTTGAATTATATTATTCTAGATCGTAAATTTAAAGCAAAAATTATTTTTAAAAAACGCCATTAATTACTAAGCACAAAAAAACGAACCGAAACAAGCAAGGCAAAATCCGAAATATTATTTGCTTAAACTTCATTAGTCAGTTATTTTCTATCAGTAATCTGATTCGTGGAAAAGTTCTGATGACTTCAATTTTTTCTTTCCTGTTTCCATTTTTATTAACCTTTTTGTATCATTAGCTAGCTATAGCCATTCAATCAAGTTATATGGAGTATAAGCTATAGATAGAATTTATAGGAATCCTACACTAACTCTACACACTACAATTGTTGAAAATCAGAAATATCTAGAAAAATTGATCGTTTATGAGTATTATCTTTCAATATACGCATACTGTGTAGTAAAAAAGAACACAAGGGAGGACAAATATGACAGATCTAGAAAAATTTTTATTTGATCTATGGGGATATGTTGTTATTGATGATATCCTGACTCAGGAAGAAATCATTGTAGCAAACGAGGCAACCGACCGCCATACTGAATTAATTGTTAACCGTGAACCTGGGCTCTCGCACAATTCCGAAAAATTAAAAGCTGAAAAGGGACGTGGTGAGTTTAGGCAAAATCCATTAACTTTTGATCCGCCGTGGTGTGATCCATTCCGCCGGATGCTAACACACCCTCGAATCATTGACATTTTTAACGAAATACTTGGTTCTGGTTTTCGCTTGGATCACGGTCCTGGGTTAATTCAGATGGAGCAAGGAACAGAAGGCCATTGGCTACACGGCGGTATGACCTTTGATCCGAGCCAGTATCATCGATTTGAACATGGGAAGATGCAATGTGGGCTCTGTGTCGCATCATGGCAACTTACTGATGTTCAAGAAGGCGATGGCGGATTTGCTTGTATACCGGGAAGTCACAAATCAAACTATCGTCCACTTAGTCAAATGCTGTCAACGAAAAATGATTTGGGCACTGTTAAGCAAATTTCAGCAAAGGCGGGTGCCGTCATTATATTTAATGAAGCCTTAGTCCATGGCACCTTGCCTTGGAAACCAGAAAATCGCATGCGCCGATCCATCCTTTTTAAGTGTTCACCTGGGTTCTTATCTTGGGGAGGACCAAGCAAATGTCCAATTGCTGATCCGACCCCCGAAGAATTGGCAGTTTACGAGTCGCCGCACCGCACCGGACGGGTCACTTTAGAAGGCCAAGAAACTAGTTAAAAATCGACATTTGCTGAACCAGTGAAACCGATTCACCGGAAGCAACTTTATGTGCGTAGCGGGTTGTTTCTGGAATTCTGTACTGGTTGCAGCAGGAAAGCGTCAATTCGATTGCTGTTTTCAGTGATACACGATGTCCAACTGACACATACACGACATTAACATTTGATCTGCTACGAAGTACGGCCCCAATGATTTCTCCCTTATCATGAATGTGTTCAGACGCACCTTTCCCATTGCCTGGTTCGTTGTAGGTACCACAAAGACGAGACTTTGCACAACCGATAGCTGGTTTATCTAGTATTAACCCTAGATGGCAGGCTATGCCGAAACGCCTCGGATGCGCTAGTCCATGTCCGTCAGCAATGATCAGGTCTGGTTCAGTCCTCAGCTTCTTAGCAGCTTCAAGCAACAATGGCGTTTCCCGAAAGGACAACAGTCCGGGTACATAGGGAAAACTGACGGTTGCCTCAGCCACAGCCAAATCGACTGGCTCCAGATCCGAATAACGAAGAACAACAATTGACGAACGTGCTAGATTGCCTTTGAATCCAATATCCATTCCGGCAACAAACTGAATCTCATCCAAGTCATCTTCATCTATTATTTGGGAACGGAGTTGGTTTTGAATTTGGGCGGCTTCACCCGGTGTAATGGCCCATGAATGAAGATCTTTAATATACATCTAACTCAGTTTATCTCCTTGTAAAGCTGACGACTTGAACTTGAAACTTGACTACCGTAATGAGATAATAGCATGGTCAATGTAGTTAAAATTACAAATTCGTTAATTCATACTTCAGGTAATATAAACATTTCTGGACAAACAAGAGATGACAGTTCATATAACATTTCGCAACCCACCAATCTTTGAACGGAATATTAGTTTGGGACTAGATTTCAATAGATACCTTATCTGAACAATAATCCCATGACTTTCGTATAGCAATCATGTCAATGACACTAACCAGATAGCAAAATAGACTAGTGCGACAATGGCTGATAATCACTAAAATACGCTCAATCCAATTAAGCAAATGTGAAAATTGAGAAACCAGGATCAGATAAATAAGCATTACTGCCACTATTATATCGTTAACAATACGCATGCATAAACGAAACTAGTTAAACGTTAGGTATGGAGCGTAGCACTAAATTGTGATGACCGAAGAACTCGAAGAGACAAGTTCACTTGACAACTCTATTACACAAAAATCTGATAGCAGCGAATTAATAGAGCGAACACTGAAGAATTCCGAAAACCGTCGAAAAAAAGAAGGCGGCTTCGGTGTTGAGAAACCAATTAGTGTCATTTTTGCTGCGATTGAGGGGTTTGAAGCTGATTCCAATGCCAACATGGATATGATCGAAGAAATATCCATTGTAAAACAACAACTTGATCTTGAGTTAGATAATATTATTGCTAAATATGGCGGTACAACCGATAAAATTCAAGGCGGCTTTTTTATGGCAACTTTCGGAACACAGGTTACTAATAAAGATGATCCCGCTTGTGCGGTTTTGGCGGCAATGGATATGGTCAAGGTTACTAGCAAGTTTTCAGGCGTTGACATCCATGTTGGTATTAATAGCGGCATTGCTTGGGTGGGCGGAATTGGAACCGATCAATATACAGATACAACCGTGCTTGGACCTACCGTCAATTTGGCAGCTCGTATTAAGACCAAAGCAGCATCAAGACAGGTTGTTGTCAGCCCGTCTGTATATCATCTAACAAAAGACTTCTTTGTCTATCAATCTCTTCCAGCAGAAAGCTTTAAAGGCATTGCTGAACCAGTTCCCATCTTTTCCGTAGTAGATAAGAAACCTGAAACAGCAAGAATTACGACAGTCAAAGAATCTGAAGAAGAGAGACAGAAAAGGCTACAAGCATCGATTCCTCCCCATTTACGTGACAAAATTGACGCAGCACGATCAACCGTTCAAGGAGAGCGAAAGATTGTTACCATACTTTTCTCCGACCTTAGTGGATTCACTGCCTTGTCAGAAAAGTTTAAAGATGATCCAAGTAAGATGGCACTACTGATGGACAAATGCCATCATGATTTGGGCGAGATTGTTTACAAATATGAAGGTATTATTGATCGCATAATCGGTGACGCATTGGTTGCCATTTTTGGTGCGCCGATTGTCCATGAAAACGATCCAGAACGAGCAGTTCAAGCTGGATTAGAAATGATGGACGAAATTAAGCGCTTTAGTGATCGGATGGCTGTTGAAATGGATATGCCCCCACTAAATGTGCACATTGGGGTAAATACCGGTAGGATTTCAATCGGTAACATCAGTACAGATGATACGAAAAAAATGGACTATACTGTTATTGGGGAACCTGTCGAACTGGCTGAAAAACTTGAAGATATTTCTGAAACGGGTGAGATGCTGGTGGGGGAACGAACATACCGTCTCACTCGCACTCTTTTCAATTATGAAAAAAAGGCCGATGTTGAGGTTGGCGGCCGGTTGATTCCAGTATATAGAGCTTTAGGAAAAAGAAAAGATCCGGAACTGAAACGAGGTGTTTCTCTTCTTAATAAAGTATTTGTTTCCAGAGGAACCGAGTTTAAGACTTCACACGATAAATCCAAGTTGCTATGGCAAAATCAAGGATATTTTATCAGTCTAATAGGCCAAGCGGGACTTGGAAAATCACGGTTGAAACGGGAACTACATTCGACTCTGGGAGGGCGTGTAACATGGCTAGAAGGTAGTAGCTTTGAAAATACTGCTCAGATGGCGTATTCAGTTTTCATTTCCGTTTTCACAGCATATCTTGATATACAAGAGACTGATAACGATGATGAAATTACAGAAAAACTGGTCTATAGGATTAAAAATCTGTTTCGGGAATCGGATCAAGATTTGTCAGACGAGATTATACCCTATATTGGCAGTCAACTTTTTGCTTTAAACTTTGGAGGTGATTACGCTGAAAAAGTTAAATACCTAGATGCTGAAGGCCGAAGACAACGTACGTTTGCAGCCATCAGAGACATTCTGATTGCAGAATCTAGACGCAAACCAGTGACCCTCGTTTTAGAGGATCTCCATTGGATGGATCAAGTTTCTCTTGACCTTATTTTTTTTCTTGCAGGATCAATAGTTAACAACCCAATCTTCTTACTGGCTGTCTATCGACCTGAACGAACAGAATTCTGCTGGCACATCAACGATGAGGGACCCAATCGAATTCCAAATCAGTATACCTCAATAGAACTGGATCCCCTGTCACCTCAAGCCAGTCGAGATTTGCTAGAAGGATTATTAACTTTAATTAATGCTGACTCACTAAAAGAAAGAATCATCGAAAATGCTGGTGGTAACCCCTTCTACATGGAAGAAATGCTTCGATTACTGATAGATAATCAGGTGATTCAGCAGATTAAGCTATTTGAGATTGACTTCGATGACCAATACCAGACCCAACTAGATGACGGAATTATGCCGGAAGAATTACTCGCTGGTTTTGGACAAAATCATGTTGAGTTTGATTCTAATTTTGTTGTTTCAACCCAGGAGACAGGACAACTTTGGAGGATTAGTAGCGGCGAACAAACATATATCGCCAGACGGTTATCAGAACAAATTGAAGTTTTCCAAAATCAATGGATAACTGTTAAAAATGTAGATGAGATTGATATTCCAGATTCGCTTGAACAGATGTTACGAGCCCGAATTGACAGGATGTCTAACGACCCTAAATCTATATTGCAACGTTGTGCTGTCATAGGTCGGACTGTCGATTACGCTATCCTCGAACAGATATCGGAGGATGCGATTGATCTTGATACAAGCCTAGGTCAACTCATTGCGCTGGACATGATCGGCCCCCAAAACTCGTCTAGCGGCCAGTTTGAATATGTCTTTGAGCATATCGTAATGCATAATATCGCCTACTCGATGATTCCAGTTTTAACACGGCGCAATTTACATACTCAAATTGGCGACAGCATGCGGCTTAAACACCAAGACAACCCTGAAAGAGTATATGAACAATTAGCGCACCACTATCATCAAGGGAACGATGAGTCGAAGGCTCTCATCCACTTAGCTAAAGCAGGTAGAAAAGCAAAACAACAGTACAACCATCAAGTGGCACTTAAACTCTATATGCAGGGACTTGAACACCTTGGAGAATCCAACTCGGATTTGCTTGAGGAACAAATAATCATTCATGAAGGATTAGGTGATGTATACGCAATTCAAGGTGAATTCGATGTAGCGATCAAACATTTTGAGCAAGCCGCGCGGATAACTGAATCTGTACTAGGGAAAGCTAAAATCAAACGTAAGATAGCAGACGTTTTTGAGAAACGATCAGAGTACGAAACAGCGACAGAAATGTTGCAACAGGCACTTGAGAATCTAAGAGATCAACCAGATTTGGTGGAAGAAGCAAAAATTTATAATGCTCTGGGCTGGATCCATTCTCAAAAAGGCGATTATATTCGAGCCATTGACGCGACCACACATGCGTTGAAACTGGTAGAAGGAACGACTGCTTACGACATAATTGCATCCACTAACAAAAATCTTGGAAATCACTACTTTAGAAGAGGAGATCTCGAAAAAACCAACTTATATTTTGAAAATGGAATTTCCCAAGCAGAACGAATTGGCGATAAAATGCTCATGGCACAACTCTATAACAACCTGGGACTCGTTGCGAATACGACAGGAAAAGTAGATCAGGCTTTAGATAATTACCAAAAGAGCATTGAGCTAAAGAAACAAATAGGTGACAATGTTGGATTGACGAATTCCTACAGCAACCTAGGATCACTATATTCAACAATGAACAATTTTGACGCCTCGCTTCAATGCTATCAGGACGCGCTAGAGATTGCTCAGAGTTCAGGCCTCCGAGAAAGTGTTGCCAATGTTGAAAACAATATCGGCAATTTTCACTTTAGACAAGGGAATAATGATCAGGCAATTGACCATTATCTTATCAGCTTAGACATTCGGAAAGAAATTGGGAATTTACCAGGGCTTGCAGAAGTGTACATCAATTTAACCGGGGTAAACCTCAAGAATGGCAATCTTGAAACTGCGGAAAAATACAGTCAAAAAGGACTAGAAACTGCGGAAGAAATTGGTGTTCCTCAAGCCATTGCACACGCATGGAACAAAGTGGGGATGGTACAACAACATAAGAAAGATTGGAGCGAAGCCATAGCAAGCTTTTCAAAAGCCGCCGAAATCGCTGATAAAGCTAATATGACACTGGAGATTGCAGAGGCAAGTCGATGTACAGGGGAAGTTCTGATCGAAATGGGCAATGAAGACCAAGCAAAAGCCTCACTCCGAAAAGCCCTCGAAATTTATAAACAGATAAAAAGCACTGATAACATTGAATTGACGCAACAGTTACTATCAAGACAAGGAAAACACTTGCCAGATTGACACCATATACCACTTTGAAAGTGTCAGCAATAATATGCGTATCCGAAAGAAGAATAAATTCCGTTCTTAGCTTATCCTGTCCGAATCTGTGGCCCCTTATCTTTTAATCAACTTCATCTTCGATTTCTACTGTTTGTTTTGACTTTTCAAGTTTGAATTTTAACGCACACAGAAACAGTATAATCAATTCCATTTTTCTCAGCCTCACTAAATTCCTAAATCCATACTGACTAAAGAAACGTGTATTCAGCTAAAGAGTTTCACTACACATTAGAAACACCAGCATGGTTGGTACCGAAGGTAAAAGCTGTTAGTGATGAAAACAACAATTGAGTCTGTCTTGAACGAAATTATCCATAAATTGAGCTTATCATTTCGAAATGGTATAGTAAGTCAATAGAATAAACAATCAAAGTGTTCATTGGAAAAAAATGATTAATCAGCAAACACCAATTTGCCAGATTGCAGTGGTTTTAGATCCTAGCTCTAGCACTACAGTTTTCTATATTGAGGAAATATTAGCACACGCGGGAATCTCTTATGATCTGGTTCGTGCAGAAAATCTAGGCAATCAAATTGATCTGCGGACCTTAATCATTTTAATCGGAGATTTACATTTTGATCGATCAGATAAAAATAAAATTGAGGAATATGTCAAATCAGGAGGAGCAGCCATCTGGTTGGATAGTGATCCTGAACTCAGCGAAATTTTTGGTGTCAGGATAACTGAAGCGATAGAGGAAGGTTACATCATTGAACTGGAAGAATCTTCACCGATCACGTCAGGTTTGCGAAGTTCGCTCCATATCTTCGGAGGAACCAAATTCCACGCCACAGCAGGCACCTCCTTGGCTAAATTGGCTGACATACAGTATCAACCTGCTGGTGATGCAATCGTCGAAAACAGATACGGGAAAGGTTACACTGTTGCCTTGGCGGCTGACCTCATCGGGTCAATTGTCTTGATTCAACAGGGTATTCCAGTTACACAAGATGGACAACCTGCACCTGACGGATCGGCTCCAATTGATGATGACATCCTAAAGACAGAAGATGGGTTTGTTCTGAATTGGGAGTGGGACCGGACGCCAATCATTCCTGACACACAACCAGTTTTCCTAGAACCGATAACAGACGAGTTACGTGAACTAATTATCAAAGCTATCTTGCGCTGTTTTGAGGTGAAGTCCCGGACAACCCCAATTCTATGGTACTATCCGCGAGGACTGAAATCAATCGCCATGATGTCGCACGATTCTGA
>DTUY01000281.1:0-44764 GCA_012963885.1 Candidatus Poribacteria bacterium
TGCAATGAACAACTTGATTGGGATTTGAAGGGAAATAGATTGGATTTTATCAGTTTTCAGTTCAATAATTGCTCTGAATTTTCCTAATTTTAAAACGAACTGTGCAAAAACATTTAGAGAATGAAGATTTCAGAGGAAGAATGTCAAATAGGTGAACTCACCGATTCCAATCTGGCAATCGCGCTACGTCTTCTGCGTGAGTCCGGTTATGTAATACTCGAATCGGTTTTACCAAGGAATTTGGTGGAAGAACTTCAAACCGCTTTCAATCAACTCTTAATGCCAAATATGGAAAATCAGCAAAAGGACAGTAATTGGAACCGGCGCGGCGGCTGTCATGCACTGTACGGAATGCCATTCATGCACCCATTGGTGATTGAGAATTCTCTAGGATTACAGATCATAGAGGAGGCAATGGGAAAAGATATCTGGACTTTATTGCCCTATCATACCAATACTACTTTTCCAGGGGCTGGTATGCAGCATATTCATCGTGATACACAGCATCTATTTCCTGAACTGCCTTATGCACTACCGCCGACTATGATAATTCTTCATATTCCCCTGATTGACTTTAATGAAAGTAACGGCAGTACCCAGGTTTGGCCCGGAACCCATTTGATCACTGACATCGATTCGGACGCCAGTCAGTCAGGCCAACTGGAAGAGCGGGCCAAAAGCATGCCATCTGCTCGAATCAATATGCCAGCGGGATCATTAGTTGTCCGCGATATGCGTGTGTGGCATCGCGGTACACCCAATCGGACACAGACCGTCCGTACCATGACTTCGATTGTCTACTTTCGGCAGTTACACCGTTTCCCACAACATTTGACTCATCTAGCCTCGATTCCGCAAGCAGCCGTTGATTTAATGTCAGAAAGGGCACAGCACTTGTGCCGTTATAACCCGATCGAGTGACCTTCCGTCTCTCTTTTTCGCTACTATCTTGGCAGAAATAAAATATAATTTAATCGGATACCGTATTTGGCATTCTGAGGACAAGCGTACAGGAAAAAATGGCCACAAAAGACAATTCACGGTCTTACCTTATCAACAAAAATTTAGGGCAACCACTACAAAACTATGATCATGAACTTCCTCAACATAATGCTGATGGGCTACCAATAATTCCCCCTTCAGCAGAACACAAATACAATTTCGACAGAAATGGTTGGATCCTTTTACCTGAGGTGTTAGCTGGTTCCAAGTTAGAAGAGATGCGCCAGTTCTGTCAGAGACTCCATTTCGAGCCGGAATCGTTACCAGAATATGAACGAACACCGCTGGCTGGTCCAACACAGAAACTTTTTGATCACCCGATTGTTATTGGGATGTTAAACGAATTCATGGCCAACCCATCGCTCTCCAGTCAGGAATGTTATGGATTCAGCTTGGGTGCTTGTGGCCTATGGTATCGAACAGCGTCAAGCCGCCGCAATCTGGGAAAGAGAGAAAATCGATCCTTTAACCCACATAATGGGAATGGATTGTTTCGTTTGCCCGGTGATGTTCATTACTATCAGGCTTTCCCTGGCAAAAGTCATAGTCCACATACACGCGTTGTTTGGGAGTTAAATCCAGTCAAGTTTCATCAAGGCGGCACCATGCTAGTAACCGGCAGCCATAAAGCGGTGTACGCCGCTCCGGATGAGATCCAAGATCCCAATTCGACCGTCTGGACTACTTACCAATGCCCGGCGGGATCACTATTGATCTTTGCCGAAGCGGTAACTCACAGCGCACATCCATGGACCAATGTGGACAACGATCGGATTGCCCTGCACGGTCTGTATAATCCAGTAGACAGCGGTTTCGCCGAACCTCTCAAGCCGGATTCAAGGTTGCAGGAAAAGATGCCGCCGATGCGCCAGACACTATTTCGTAATCGGCACGTAATTAACAACGTGGTCGGTGCAGATTTTCGAAGGCTTTATTAAGTATGATAAGGTAAAAAAACATGGACAAACTGCCAGATCTATCCTCCGAATACCCGTTAACAAAATCGCAAGTTGAAGCTTATCGTCAAGATGGCCACATCTGTTTATCAGCTGTATGCTCGGCGAAGGAAGTAATTGCCTACCGTCGTGCCATTGCCGAAACAGCCTACTCTCGGTTCCCTGAAAGAGAGACAGGTGATGTTCCCAATCGCGCTTTCTTGCAGACGCTAAATCTTCGCTATCATAGTCAGGAAGTGTCACAATTCGTCTTGGCCAAACGTTTTGCTAAAATCGCAGCCGACCTAATGGGAGTTGATGCCGTGCGAATTTACCATGAGCAGGCCCTATTTAAAGAACCCAACGGTGGGATAACAGCTTGGCACCAAGATCAATATTACTGGCCACTCGCAACAGACAATGCGATGGGAATGTGGATGCCACTGGTAGATACCCCTATTGAAATGGGGCCAATTCAATTCGCTACAGGATCACACCTCAACGGGTTTATGGGACAGTACGCCATCTCGGATTCATCGCAAGATTTCTTTCAACAATTTATTGAGGAGAAGCGATATCTTTGCTGGCAAGGATCCATGCGTGCAGGAGATGCCACATTTCACAATGGATGGACCATGCATGGTGCTACAGCCAATAAGACGGAGACCATGCGTGAAGCCATGATTGTAACCTATTATCCTGACGGCACCATGGTCGATGAATTATGCAACCCCAGTCGTTTCTATGATGCTCAGAATTTTCTCGGCGGCAAGAGGGAGGGAGACTCAGCCGACAGTGAGATGAATCCAGTGCTTTACCAAAGATGAAAGCATCAGGAAATTACAGAAATAGTTTTAAATCTGAACTTGGCAAAATTTAACTTCAATTCATCCATATCTTTGATCTATACTATAAATTGCAATCACTACTTTTTCTTGCTATTCATAATCAAATTTGTAATGGAATTGGAAACATGAAATTTGGTATCTCTGGCAGTCCAACAAAAAGCATCAAGAAACCTTGGGGTTCGGAAGAGTGGTTAGAACTCAATCAGCACTACTGCTACAAGATAATTAATATAAATTCCGGACATAGAACAAGCCTACAATATCACCAACATAAAGTTGAAACACTATTTATTAGAAAAGGTGAAGCTAAAGTACTGATCGGTGATGAGTGGTTTGACATGTCTGAAGGTGATTATTTCACCATACATCCGGAAACCCAGCATAGAATTTTAGCCAAAACGGATTTAGAGATGCTTGAGGTATCCACGCCCGAAGTAGACGACGTTATCAGGATTGAGGATGACAGTAACAGACCTAGCGGAAAAATAGACTTTGAGCATCAAAAATAGAGATTCCTTCGGCATACTTAATATGCTTAATTTAAGCGGAAACCATTCGAATAATCAATAAAGTCGGAATGTTGTTGAAAAAGAACAAAGATTTTTGTAAAATGATGGGGTTAAAGGAAAAAACCTATCAAAACCACACTTCAACTCGAGCTTCATGGAGGAAGATTCATAATGTCCAATGATAAAGAATACAAAGTAATCGGGACTCGCCCCATTCGTCATGATGGTGTCGATAAAGTGACTGGTCGAGCCCTCTACGGTGCTGACTTCACAATGGCAGGTTTATTGCACGGTAAGATATTAAGAAGTCCGCACGCGCATGCACGCATCAAGTCGATTGATACCAGCAAAGCGGAAGCACATGTGGGCGTCAAAGCGGCTGTCACCGCGGCTGACATGCCGGAGGCGGATGAAGGGGTGGTCGTACTTGGTGAGGGAGGGGCCATAGATATTAAGTTCCTACAGGACAATATTTTAGCTAGTGACAAAGCCCTTTATAAAGGCCATGCAGTGGCTGCTGTTGCCGCAACCAATCCACATACTGCCGAAGAGGCAATAGATCTAATCGAAATAGACTACGAGATTTTGCCACCAGTGATGGACGTGCGTAAGGCAATGGCCGACGGCGCCCCTTTGTTGCATGAGGATCTCAAAACAACCTCGCTCGGAAAAACTTCTGAAAAAGCAAGCAATGTGGCTAAACACCTCCAGTTTCAGCAGGGAGACATTGAAAAAGGATTTGCTGAAGCAGATGAAGTCGTCGAGAGAGAGTTCAAGACGGCAACCGTCCATCAAGGATACATTGAACCACATAATGCAACTGCACTCTACAAATCGGACGGTCATTTAACAATTTGGTGCAGTACGCAGGGTGCATTTGAAGTTCGCGATCAATTGGAAAAGATTTTGCAGATGCCAGTTTCGGATATCAAAGTTGTGCCAATGGAGATTGGCGGTGGTTTTGGTGGTAAGATCCCTGTTTACCTTGAGCCGGTGGCGGCACTATTATCAATGAAAACTTCACAACCCGTTAAGATCTTAATGGATCGGGCTGAGGTGTTTGAAAGTACGGGACCGACAGCTGGATCCTATATCACCGTTAAAATGGGTATCAACAAGGATGGGGACATCACCGCCGCTAAAGCGGAACTGATCTATGAGGCAGGTGCTTACCCAGGCGCACTTGTCGATTGCGGAGCACAGTGTATTTTCTCTCCATACAGCATTGACAATTTCCTCGTTGATGGGTACGACGTTGTTCTCAATATCCCCAAAACGGCACCCTACCGAGCTCCAGGTGCCACTAACGCCGCTATGGCAGAAACCGTAGTCGATGAACTGTGTGAAAAACTGGGCATGGATCCACTGGAGTTTCGAATTAAGAACGGTGCACGAGAGGGAACTCGGCGTGTTGATGGACCAATCTTTCCCAGAATCGGCCATATCGAAACCGTCGAAGCGGCGAGAGCATATGAACACTACAACACACCACTCGCAGGAAAATACCGTGGCCGAGGTGTTGCTTCTGGATTTTGGTTCAATATTGGCTTAAAATCAAGTGTTTCCTTGAACGTTAACTCGGATGGTACAGTTAACCTGATCGAAGGTTCGACAGATATTGGTGGGACAAGGACGTCAATTGCCATGCAAGCGGCAGAAGTTCTGGGCATCTCTGCCGAAGATATCAACCCATCTGTGGTGGATACCGACTCTGTTGGATACACAGGTGTAACTGGCGGTAGCCGAACCACATTTGCCACTGGATACGCCGCTATCGAAGCGGCAAACGACGTTGTTAGGCAAATGAAAACCTTTGCTGCCAATCTATGGGAAGTTGATGAAAATGAAGTTACTTTTGACAGCGGTACCTTTAGAAACATAAATGGAAAAGTGCACGAAGTCCCCTTCAAGGATCTGGCAAGCATAATCAGTGATGAAGGTACTCCAATTGTTGGTCGTGGAGCAGTAGATCCCAAAGGTGTTGGCGGTGCCTTTGCCACGCATATTGTCGATGTTGAAGTAGATCCGGAGACTGGAAAAGTTGGGATCCTGCGTTACACTGCTGTACAAGATGTAGGAAAAGCAATTCATCCGAGCTATGTTGAAGGGCAGATACACGGTGGTGCTGTTCAAGGCATAGGCTGGGCTTTGAATGAAGAATATATCTATAATGATGAAGGCCGGATGACAAACTCTAGCTTTCTTGACTATCGGATGCCAACCAGCTACGATGTACCAATGATCGAGGTTGTTATCGTTGAAGTACCAAATCCAGGTCATCCATATGGTGTTAGAGGAGTTGGAGAAGTTCCAATTGTTCCACCGGCTGCAGCAATTGCCAATGCAATCTATGATGCTATCGGTATACGAATGACAGAGCTACCCATGTCTCCTGACCGAATTCTGGCTGCCATGGGGAAAATCTAATTTAATTCTGTTGTATCTTGATCCTGCTCTGTCCCAATTTTCATAATTTTAAATTTTGACGGGGTAGGCATGAGGCTAATATGGAACTTAGCATTACCCAAAAACCTTTGGTATTCATAGTCACAGATGTCAGCGAAATACATCAAGGATTAGACCTCTTGCATAAGTAGTAAAACTCACCAGAATTCTATAGCTGAGAGGCACCTAAATTCATTGAATACGTGGGCTCAAAAATCTTCGAACTTCTATTTCTTTGATTTATGCAAGAGGTCTATTGTTAAAAAAATGATAATCACTTGACGATTTTAACGTTGTTAGTGTATAATTGGTGTAGCTTTCTGGAGAATTACCCTACCAAATATTCGTAGAGGCTCAAGTAATGTTTCATTCCCAACATTTTTGGGATTGGAGCTCTCTTCAAATTATCCGTTCTATTTAATTCAAACTTTCCTTTGTAGAATCCTTATTTTTAAATGCCTTGGAAGGTATGTGATGTATATTGTTTTTATGTGCGAATTCGAGGCTGTTTTATAACTTCGTAACACTATCAAAAATCAAAAAGCTACGTTTTAGGAAGAACCTTTCTTTTTCCAGATATTCACGATTTCAATACCAGAAATTCAGTGGATGGCCTAGCAAAAATCCAATAATCTGATGTTTGGATTGGAAAACAATTTATTAATGAAACCTGTGCAGCCCAAACGTAGAAGGAAAACAAAAAATATGCAGGACCTTAACATTGTTGCACTACAAGATATGACAATTGCAGAATTGGGCAGAATGGCTAAAAGTCTCGGGCTAGCCGGATATAGTGGTCTTCGCAAGCAAGATCTAATTTCATTGATTGTTGAAGCGAAGGCTACCCGAAACGATGGATTAATGTTTGGTGGTGGAGTCCTTGAAGTTTTACCTGAAGGCTATGGGTTTCTGAGATCTTACCGTTATAACTATCTGCAAAGTAAAGACGATATTTACGTATCCCACTCACAGGTCCGAAAATTCGATCTCCGAACCGGACATATGGTTGAAGGTCAAATTCGGCCACCGAAAAAAACAGGCGATAAGGAAGAACATTACTATGCTCTTTTGAAAGTCGAAAAGATAAATGGAGAACCGCCTCAAAATTCAAAAGATAGGATATTGTTTGATAACCTAACACCAATCTATCCTCACGAACAACTAAGGCTTGAACACGATCCAAAGGAGTTTGCAACACGTATCCTTGATTTGATATCCCCAATTGGTAAAGGTCAACGAGGAACGATTGTTGCACCACCATATAGCGGAAAAACAACATTGTTGAAGAATATCGCTCAGGGAATTGCTACCAACCATCCAGAAGTATTGTTGATGGTGTTATTAATCGACGAACGCCCTGAAGAGGTAACTGACGTAAGTCGGGTTGTCAAAGGTGAAGTTGTCAGTTCTACTTTTGATGAACACCCAGAACGTCATGTTGCAGTCGTCGATATGGTAATTGAAAAAGCCAAGCGCTGGGTTGAGTACGGTAAAGACGTTGTAATTCTTCTGGATAGCATGACCCGTTTTGCTAGAGCATGTAACTTGGTTGTCCCAACGAGTGGAAAAACATTGACTGGCGGGCTGGACTCTCTAGCCTTTGTCAAACCTCGCAAGTTCTTTGGTGCCGCTCGCAAAATTGAAGAAGGAGGCAGTTTAACTATCATTGCCACCGCGCTAATTGATACGGAGAGCCGGGCGGATGACGCTATTTTCGAGGAATTCAAAGGTACCGGAAACATGGAAGTCCATCTTGAAAGATCGTTGTTGGACCGCAGTATATTTCCAACAATTAATATATCTCTGTCCAAAACAAGACGTGAGGAATCACTGATGAAACCTGATACCCTGAGAAAAGTGTGGGTCTTACGCAAGTTCTTGAGCCAGATGGGGGTTGCAGAGTCAATGGAACTACTGTCGGAACAGCTGGATAAGAATCCAACAAACGAAGACTTGCTTGAAATGATGACATCCAACCCAGATAAATCGGAATCGGTCAATAAGAACTCAGCGCATCGGTGGCGCTAACATGTTTTTTGTAATTTACAATCATGAAATCAGAAAAATGCTGGAGAAATATTGAATTATGAAACCGAATATTCACCCCAAACTTGTAGAAGCCGAAATAAGGTGTATCTGTGGAACAACTTTTAAAACTATGTCGAGTAATCCGAAAATGAGTGTGGAAATCTGTTCAAACTGTCATCCATACTACACTGGTCAGCAATCAAAAATCATAGATACTGCAGGACGTGTTGAGCGCTTCAATCAACGTTATGGCAAAAAGAAGTAAAAATAGAAAATACCACTTGCGATTGAGTTAGCAGAACGAGGTATTTCATATGGCAGAAAAACGCGACTATTATGAAGTCTTGGGGACAAACCAATCTGCAGATTTGGATCAAATCAAAAAAGCCTACCGAAAACTTGCCATCAAGTACCATCCTGACAAAAACCCTAATGATTCAGAAGCCGAAGGCAAGTTTAAAGAAGCTACTGAAGCCTACGAAGTATTAAGTACACCTGAGAAGCGGCAACGGTATGATCAATTCGGTCATGCTGGCTTGGAAGGGATGGATATTGGTGGACATAACTTCAGGGGATTTGAAGATATTGTCAACAACATATTTGGTGATTTTGGCGATCTGTTTGGTTTTTCAGATTCGCGTCGCGGTCAAGCAGGACCGAAACGTGGACGAAACCTGCAATATGATCTCGAAATTGATCTTGAGGATGTGGTTGAAGGTAAAACTGCTGAGATCAACATACCCCGCCTTGAAACTTGTGAAACCTGTAATGGTAGCGGGGCCAAGTCAGGAACCCAACCTCAAGTTTGTCCTGAGTGCACTGGACGTGGCAAAGTTAGTATGCAAAGTGGGTTTTTCAGTGTTACCCGAACCTGTGCTCGTTGTGGTGGGCAAGGACGTGTTATTCTTAACAGCTGTAAAACCTGCGAGGGTGAAGGCGTTACGCAGAAGACTCGAAATCTGCGTGTTTCAGTACCGAAGGGCGTTGATACTGGCAACCAGTTAAAGGTCAGTAGAGAGGGAGAATCCGGCGTGAGTGGAGGGCCGCCCGGAGACCTGATTGTTGTAATTCACGTTAAGTTGCACGAACAGTTCATCAGAGAAGGCAACGATCTAATTACTGCGGTTTGTGTTACGTTTACACAGGCTACACTAGGTGTGGAAATTGAGGTGCCAACCATCAATGATGTTGAAAAACTGCAAATACCTTCCGGTACCCAGTTTGGTGATCGTCTGAGAATTAGTGGTAAAGGTATTCCATACTATAATAGCCGAACCTCTGGCGACTTAATCGTGATTGTCGAAATACAAACACCAAAGAACCTGACTACTCAGGAAAAAGAATTATTGGAAATTTTTGCCGAGGCACGCGGGGAGCAAATTGAATCTGATGCCAGCAGTATTCTACGTAGAATCGGCGAAAAATTCTTCCACCGTAATGCAGATGGGAATAGATAATAGCTATGATCCCATGCACTTTAATAACCTTCCAATACACATGGTAACGTTAGCACCTGTAGCTCAATGATAAAATGGGCTCAAATCACAGTTGAAACGTCTGAAGAGTCATCTGGCGCAATAGAAAATTACCTTTTCGATCAGAAGACTGCTGGTGTCGAAATTAAGACGGATCCTGATAAGCAAAATCAAACAACTCTGATTGCGTACTTTCCGGTAAGTGATTTAGTTGGAGCTCGTGTTATCAACCTGCGTAATTTCATAAAAAAATTACCGAGCTTCGGCTTGTCAGCTGAAAATACAGAGGTACATTTGCGATCTGTACCGAATGAAAACTGGTCAGAGAATTGGCGTTCGGCTTTTCCCCCTCAAACCATAGGTGAACGGATCATCATTGCTCCGACGTGGCATCGTGTTGAAACTTCTAACGATGAAGTTTTGATTCGCCTTAATCCAGGTATGGCTTTTGGAACAGGTCATCACCCAACAACTCAGCTTTCGATTTTGTTACTTGAAGAAGTAGTCAAAAGTGGAGAAACTGTAGCTGATATTGGAACAGGGTCTGGGATTTTAGCCATCGTTGCAGCTAAACTTGGTGCCCAAAAAATCTATGCGGTTGATCTAGATAAAAAAGCTGTGGAAATCGCAGAAGAAAACTGCAGGCATAATTCTGTTGAAGATATCATTGATGTCAAGCAGATGGATCGGTTTTCTGAACTAAATCAAAAATTCAATCTTATCGTAGCCAACATCTTGACCAAAGTTATATTACCTATGATTCCGCAAGCACCCAAGTACCTGAAATCAGGTGGACATCTTATTTTATCAGGTATAATGGAAAACGAGATATATAAAGTAAAGACCGAACTGATTTCGAATAAATTTGAATGTTTAAAAACCCGTCAGCATAACGAATGGTTCGCAATTCTAGCTAGATTGCAAAAATGAGACAATAAGAATCAATGAATTGGAAAATCGAAATCACTCATAAACCGAATATAGGTGATAATGTCGGAAAAGTATTACAACAAGATATCATGGATCTTGGAATTACTGGAGTTGATGAGGTTCGCACCGCACAGATCTACTACTTAGAGGGTGACGTCGATTCGGATACTGTCTACCAGATTGCCTCGAAATTACTTGCCGATCCGATCACGCAAGATTTTGAGTGTAATGATATCAAAACCGTCAATCCCAATTCGTCAGAGAACGATTTGGCAATTGAAATCCGATTTAAATTAGGTGTAACCGATACTGTGGGTCAAAGTGTGGAGAAAGGGATTTCAGATCTTGGAATTGTTGGGATTCAATCAGCTCAAACGGGAAGAAAGTATTGGATTACAGGTAGTGTTAATCATACTCAGGTGAAGACCATAGCCAACCGTTTATTATCAAACGAGGTAATTGAAATTTTTGAGATCCATTAATTATTTGTAAAAGCAGCATAGCAACGAATTACTGTTGCCAGATTGCATCTAACTAACATTGATGAAATGCTGTACCGGGCGGCAAACTTCAGTTGATTAATCATTCCATTTCTTCTTCCAACCCGTTTAGGCTTCCCTACTTCAACCCGATTGAATCTGTGTTTTTTTAGCAGGTTGGCCAACGTATATACCGAAAAATAGTAAAGGTGATCTGCAGGATGTACATACGGCCAATTCTCACCCTGAATACGAATTTGTAAGCTTTCGCCATTCGGTACTTCAACGACAAGACAACCTCGTTTTGGCTTCAGTATACGATGTAATTCTTCAAGCAACGGATTTGGTTCTGGAATGTGTTCCAAAACGTGGTAAAGTGTAATAACGTCGAAGTAATGACTGGGGAAATCCATCTCAAAAACATCGCCGCAAAAGACATTCAAATTATAATTTTCGCGGGCAAAACCTATTCCATCCTGAGATAGATCTACACCGAAGGTTTCCCAACCTTTTTTTTTCGCCAGATATAAGAAAGTTCCCATACCACATCCCAGATCTAGGATGCGGCCCTGATGTGGGAATCTCTTTTGGATCTCTATCAGCCTTTCTTCCATCTGCAACCATTCCATCTGATTATACTGGATGTGATTGCGTTTTATGGCTGGGTAATATTCATTGATATAATTCTCTTCCAAGTTGTTAGATCTGAGACGTGGATTGACGTATTTTAGGTTACAACTATCGCAGGCAACAACTGAGAACCCATCTTTGGCAAACAATAGTTTTGTGTCTTGAACAGCACATACTGGGCAGGTAATAAATTCCAAATCCATAGTTTAATAAGGTTCCAGATTTGCGTTATCCGTCCATTCCGGACATAACATCGAACGCTTTACATAACCGGTTAAAACCTTCGATGACTTCTGAGTGGGAAATAATAAGCGGCGGAGAGATACGCAAGACGTTTCCCGCCAGTGGACCAATTAAATGGATTCCATGATGATAGGCCTGTAAAACCAACTCATTTGCAATTTCGTTTGCTGATTTTCCAGCGTATGCGTTGACTTCTAACCCCCAAACTAAACCTTCGCCTCTAGCTTGGCCTACAAATTCAAATTCGTCAGTCAGTTTGTAGAGTTGATCAGCGACAATTCCACCCATTTTATGACAGTTTTCGACAATCGGAAATTTCTCGAAAGTGTCCAAGGCTGCAACAATCGCAGCACAACCACGCGGGTTTCCACTGAATGTATCCGATGCTTCGCCATAATCCATTAGATCCAAGACATCAGCTCTTCCAGCAACAGCGCAAATCGGTTCACCATTACCAATTCCCTTCCCCATAACAATAAGATCAGGATCAAGCCCATGCTTCTGAAATGCATACATCTCACCTGTGCGACCATGGCAGGACTGAACTTCGTCCAAAATAAAAATTACATCGTTTTCGCTACACCAGTCGTTCAGTTGGCGTAGATACCATGAAGGTGGATGAAAAGATCCTTTTGCACCGAGGTAGGGTTCCGTCACCAACATTGAAATCTGATTTGGGTATTCTCGCTTGAGCGCATCAAGTTGCTCTGCAACTCGGTAATCCCGATTCAGATGTTCTTGCTCATCCCTCTGATCAGCAAGCATAATGAAATCGATCCAGCGAACGTTAGGGTTTTGGCTCTTTTCTCCGGTGATATCGCCGGCCAGTCCTTTCTTACCATGAAAGCCATATTTTGTTGACAGAATAATATGCCGATCCGGATGATAATGCTGCGCTGCCCAGACGGCTTTGATGATACCAGAAGAACCACAAGCCGACCATAGTACTTTTTCCATTTTTTTGTGGTTGAGGTTCTCGATTAAACGTTTAGCCGCAGTCACCTCAATCTCGGTAAGCATATTATAGGCATTTCGTGGCAAGTTGCGGATGTAGTGTGCGTAACGTTCTTCAAAATAAGGATGATTATGTCCCAAATTTGCCACCAGTACCCCCGATGAGAAATCAATAAATTCTCGTCCTTCCGGATTCCAGAGATGAACGCCTTCAACCCGATCAACAACCAGTTGAGTTGATGTATACGTTTTGTGACTTTTCGGGATAAGATCAACTATCTGTTTACGAATTTCATTAGACTTTTCGTCATTTTCAATATAGATTGGCAAACCTGTCATTAATCCCGTTCCTTTTTAATCCTATACCGATTTATCGTAAATTTGCCGGTTATCTGCGTATGGGTTGAGAATTGTGATGCCGTCAGTTCCAAACTTGGCAGTTACCGGTGTCCCCATATTTTTCTGCAGGTAGGCGAAATTGAGGTCCATCACGTTCCTAGCTGCTTCGATAATGGCGACTGAGATCCGGCCTTCCTTGGCTGTCGGATAAGTTCGATCAAGATCTGCCAACGATTCACCATTGAATTTAATGCGTAAGATGCCGAGAATGCAAGCGATCAGGCTATCTTTACCGTAACCAATATAGGCTTTTGATCCATCGTCACGCAGCACATCGCGTGTAAAGTGTGTGTTTGAGGTGTGAGATCCACCACCTTCAATCGTGTAGCGCAATCCACGATACTGGGAATCAGATTCTATTTTGCCACCCGTCATTAAAATTTCGATTTCCTGATTAACAGGTCCCTCAAAATCATCCGGGGTAATCCAATTATTAGCAAAGTGAACATGCATACCGTTATCAAAAATGACGCTTACTTGTGCCGCGTCATAAGCATCAATTCCATATTCCTGAGTTAACTTTGTCTTTTGACCAACAGCGAAAATCGAAACTGGTTTGAGGTTGAGATAACTAATAAACAGATCCGTCCAGTGAACACCCACGTAGCTAAAAGGGTCACTTTCTTTTACCCACTTGAATGTTCTTGTTGATACCTCAAGTGGCTCTTCCAAAACCGCCCGTCCGTAGATAGGCTTTCCCATTTGACCTACAAGTTCATGGAATATTTTGAGATGATCAGGATCGTATCGTTTATGCATGTCCAAACCGACCAGTAAATTTTTTTCTTGCGCAAGTTCAATGATTCTGTCCGCTTCTTCAATGTTGAGCGTCATCGGTTTCTCAGCTACAGCATGCACGCCTTCTTGCAATCCATGTAGAATTGGTGCGGTGTGAAGGTGATCAGGTGTTGCCACAGCCAGAATGTCAAGATCTGGAAACTGTTCGATCATATCTACCCATGGAGTTTCACCATAGAAAGTCCCCACCTGTGTACTGGTTAGGTCAGCGTATGTGGCTCGCGCCCGTTCTGCTGATATCTTTGTGCGGGTTCCTAAACCAACAAGTTCAAAGGCCACATCAGCGAATTCGGAGGCGAAGTCATCATATCCGATTCGACCAAGCCACGGTGAAATCCCGCTCCTCTGCAAATCGGCGTAGGTACGTAAGTGCACATCGCCACCAAACATACCTGCACCAACGAGTCCAATTTTTATTCTTCGTTCCATGTCGCTTGCAGTTTCTCTAGAATCAGTTTGGAAAAGGCCAAATCCTGATTTCTATTTATTTGATAGGCGATTTTCCCAGCATTATCTCGATTTCCCAAATAATAACGCATCCATAAAAAAAGTGTCAAGAATGATGCGTCACGGTAATTTCCGGATTTTGCTGCCGAAAACGAAGTGTACCCAAGCAGTCCGTTGAGGACAAGTGCGTTGAACCCATCTGTCCAATTTCCAGCATAAATTTGTCCTGAACCGGGTAGGATTGTCGAGAGAATTTTGGTGAAAGAAACCGATTTTTTTGGGCTTTTGAGTGCTTGACTTATTATTCTATCAACTTGGTCAAATCTCGAGGTGTCTCCAAAGTATGTTTTGAAAGTTGAACGTGCCCCCTCCCAATTAAATAGGTAGATCTCAGTAATCCCTTTGAGAAACAAGGTGCGTCTGTACAATTGACTCGATCTCGGTTGTGATAATACGTTAATTAATTTGGGTAAAGCTAAATCCGGTTGATTGCTGGCAAGATAAGTAACAGCCAAATCGAGTTGGATTTTAGATCTAAATTCCGAGTCATTTGTCCGTTGAAATGCAGAGTTCATCGATTGGATTGCTTGACCCCACAGTTGATCTGATCTATATGCCAATCCAATCTGATAGATAACCTCAGATGATTTAGGGCCATCCGGATGAAAAAAAAGAAATCGTTTGTACTCGGTAACGGCTTGATTGAAACTTTTCAAGTTGAAAAGGTAATCACCAAGATCAATTGCAGGTTCGGCGAAAACTATCATGGGAAAAAGACAAAATATTACCGTCCAGTATCTACACATTTTAATTGATCCAAGAACTCCAATTCTATCTGCTGATTATGTATTTGTGAAGCAATCACCGACCCATAGACATTGCCCAAGTAAAAAACGCTGGCAGCAGCACCGAATGTCCATCCCTTAACCGAGTCCACACCGTTCTGATGAAATCCATCGTAAGCCAGCCAGCCACTCAGCCCAATAGTAATCATTGCATTCACCGCATCAGCAACGCGTCCATTATAAATCTTTCCTGTTCCTGGAATGACTGCTGAAAGACAACCAGCAAGTATAGGGCTTTTTCGTGGTAGATGTTTCCCTTCGACCGCAAGTTTCTGATAGACAGCATTACTTTCTCGAACATTAGCTGGGGGGCTCTCAGACTCAAGTTGGTTGAACAAATCAAGCGCGGAATCCCAACGTTTAAGCATCAAAAGATTAATACCGATCAATTGACGAGATTGCGGATCGTTAGTTTGGGTAAGAAACTTAATTGCTTTTTCGTACTCATTAGCTAGAAAATAGGAATACGCAATCTGATAGTAAATAGTGCTGGCTAATTGACTGTCAGGTTGTTTTTTCAGGATCCGATTGAAAACGTTCAACGCCTTATCAATTTGCCCAGTTGCACGGTAACTCAGCCCAATTCGATACCAGGCCTGATCATCATCTTTGAGATTGTAGAATAGGTAACGCTGATATTCTCCAACAGCTGCTAGATAGTCGCCTTGGTCATAAAGATAATCTGCAAATTTCCGAATGTTTGGGGGATGATTATAATCAATAGAATCAGCATTTATTCCTGAAACAACTAGCAAAAAAAGTATGACAAGACAAATCATTTTCTCAGTGCTTGATGCGAATAGTGAGCAATTGGATCGAAGCACAGCCCTGTCTGAGGATGGATTGGGTAATAGAATGCAGCAGTTCCATTACATCGGCAAAGACGGTCGACGGTCAGCGCAATCCCTCGCACAATACCAAATTCCTGGATTGCGGACATTCCAAACCGAGAACAACTGGGTGTAAAATTGCAAACTTCGCTATCTTGTGAAGAGATAAATTTCTGGTAAATTCTGATCAAACCTGTTGAGATCAACTTAAGTCCAGATACTTCTTTGGGATTAAAAGTTGCATTTGATAGTTTCTTGGAAATTGTGATTGGGTTAGACTTCAGGATAAATGCAAGATCAGTCAATTCATCAGCAATTGCTAAGGGAAGAATAAAATTCAAAATTGCTATACCGATAAGTAAACGGATTACCATTCGTTTTTTTTGACTTTCATTGATTTGGATAATTTACTTTAACTATAATATATCAATCACATTCTCAGGCGGCCTGCCCAGAACGGCTTTATCGTCATTGACAACTATTGGTCGTTCAATCAGTATCGGATTATCAACCATAATCTGGATCCACTCTTCCCTTGATCGGTTATCATCAACCGAAAGCCCAAGTTCATCGAAACGGTCTTCTTTCGCGCGAATAACTTCGGTCGGTTCTCTGTCGAGTTGGAGGAGGATCTGATCAAGTTCTTCAACAGTTGGAGGTGTCTTCAAATACTCAATTATTTTGATTTCTTGTTTTCGTTCCTCGAGGAGTTGAAGTGTTGCCCGGCTTTTAGAACATTCCGGATTGTGATATACCTTTGGAATTGATGACATAAGTCACTCCTTTATTCTTAATCTTCAAGTTTCTGCATAAAACGACGAAAATCAAAGAGTACATATGCAAGATCTGGAATAACCTCCATTGTGTCTGGAGTGGTTTTGTAAAGTGAGTAACACAAATCCCCTAAAGCTTTTAGAGGTTTTAACAAATCGATCGCTGCATCAGATGTAGGGACAGGAACGGATGTTCTCCACAGTTGAACGGGAGTTTCTTCTTCCATTACATTCAACCGAAATTCAGCGATATGGTGTTCCATATCCCAATAAAGTTCCAACCAAGATTCTTCTGTTCCCGCAATTGGGATGTTCAGCGCGTGTTCCGATAAACTGTTCCTCGCTAAAAACTACCTGATATAGATATTCTTTGCGAACCACCAAGATCATGGGATTTAAATGCATAATCAGCGAAAATTCGTGCTTCTTTGAACCAGAGTCGGAATCCCACACCTGAAGAAATTCTACCGCCTCGACCACCGATGCGGAGCGCAATCAATTTAAAAAGCCAGAGTTCAGAACCGTAGTACACCAGCATTTCACTGTCTTGATCGGCTTTTAGATCTTTCTGCCGAGATTCCATATCTATACCAAGTACCAAGTGTCCAATTTGGCCCAGACCGAATGCGTATGAACTACCGATTCGCAGTCGAGTTTTACGTGTGAAGGTTGGATTACTTGGCGTATTCCAAGTAATTTGTGTGCCAGTAGCATCCTGGATCATGACACCGATTCGAAAATGACTAATCGGTTGAAAAACCATACCAAGGTCAATTCCAAAACCGTTGCCAGAATTTTGAAAGATGGTCTGTCGCAAAATCTTGAGATTGCTACCAACAGATAGATTAGTACTTACTGCCCGTGCATATGAAACTAAGATTGCGTTGTCAGCATTACTGAAATATTCCGCAACAGTTGGACGATCAATGTAGAGTTCTCCCGGATCTTTCTCTCCGTTTGCATTTTTATCCTGAAAAGAACCGAGTTCTCCATCACCATTAACATCAATGAAGGTGGTTCTGGGAATCTCATCAACACCCAGACGAATCCAACTTACACCCACACTTCCAATATCCTCGATTTGTTGTACATAATTGATAAAGCTGTATTGTACCAGTCCTTTATTCAAGAACCCACCCTGGCTAGATCTAAAACTGTCAGAATACATTGTAGAAAATGCGTGATCACCTGCTTCCGTTAACCCTGCCGGGTTCCAATATGCCGCCGTGGCGTCATCGGCAACAGACACAAACATACCTCCCATTCCCAAGGCTCGTGCTCCAACACCGTGACTCAGAAATTCGGCGGGGTGGTTACCTTCTTCTGCTATCGTAAAGCAGACAGGAAGCAAGGCAAAAATAAGCATAAATCCAGCAAACTTGATAGCCACTTGACAATAAAACAAAGTTAAATTTGAACCTACTGTTAACTCTTTATCTCGCATAGAAAATCACATGACCTCTTAGTAATAATTTAACCAGGGGCAAAATCATAAATCGGTTGTTGAATAATAACACTCAATACACTCCAAAATGCCCCCACACAATACTCGCCTAAAAGAACGCCAAAGAAAAACAACACCGCTTCACGATACAGGGCGACACCGCCAAATCTCAAGATAATCCATTTAAGGGTAGAACTTATCACCAAGCATGTCCAGAAATAGCCAACGCCACCTGTCATCGAAATAGCATATCCAGCGGGATGAAGGGGCCACCAGATAAATCGCATTCGCATCAGCATTAGAATAAAAGTGAAGGCCATGCTGCCTGCCATGAACCCAACAGCGGGGATATCCGTTTCTTTGGGGTAAGTCAGCCTGGTATCCAGCCACTGGAAGATATAAGTCACATGCCCGATAGAAGGACCAATTCCTCCACCAGCGCCGGTGACAGCACCACCCAGGCGATAAAGTTCACTTATTGTAGCCCAAAAGGAAGCAATGGAGCCAAAGACTACCGCGATGATCATTGCTGTCACCAGCCGTTTGGTATTCATGCGGGTTCGCTCCGCCATTTTGAACGATTCAAGCTGGTGTGGCATAATATGCTCTCGATAACCACGACCACTAAAAAACCAAAAAAGCGTAAAAACAGTCAGGTTCTTTGGTCCAACTGCGCGTGTACCCAACAGATTTATCAGAAACCGCTGTCCATTTACCCAACCGGCCATTTCATGAGCAGGAGGACCAATCTCTGCGCGAACCCTTGTGATAGCCAAGGACAATGCAAAAAAGAAAGCAAAATAAGGGAGAATGATCAGTAATGTCATCCCAGCTTTCAGACAGAACCAAATGATAAATGCGCTCGCCAAGATAATCAGCAAAATGGCCGTCCGGTAACGAATAGGCTCGGTGGAATCATCGATATCGCTCGATCTCCCCAAAACAACGTTTACTACATTTAGCAGATGTCTTCGTGTTATGACCAATGCTGCGATGAAAATTGCCATCCACGCCCCAATAGATTGTTCATCAAAATATGGGTACGATGGCGGCATGCTGACCGCACTGGCAAAAACTCGCTGTAATTTTTCGACAACGTAAAAGAACCAGATTGAAAATGAGAGATCAAGTGGCAGTAAAAACCCGAGTCCAATCACAAAAGGGTAAAGTGGAACGGTAATACCCCCAACGGCATTCCACGGTTTTTCCGTAAAGAATCTACCCCAGTTTCGCGTGTTGTGACGAACACTAAAATCTGGAAGAGATGGATAAAAGTATGCCAGACCATGCCATATGTCCAGCACAGCAGCAATCATAAAACCGTACCATAGCACACGATTTTGAAAGAAACCGGAAGCACCTCCTCGATCTGTAATTGCCAACGGTAGCTGGATAATCGGATACGCCAGCTTTTCGTGTTCTGTCCACTGCTTACGAACAATCACGTTCATACAGATCATGATTATGCCAAGCGCAAGAATGAATACTGTCCACCAAAGTGTTGGACCGACCCATGCATTCAGAATTTTAGAGGTGTAAAAGTTAGTATCACCCTCGTAAAACCCACGAATAATTTCTCTGTCAGTGACAACAAGGTGCCTTGGTATATGGGCGTGAAAAAGGGATGCCCAGTCATTTTCAGGTGTGGCAAACCAAAAGGCGTGGGGAATAGCCGGAATGGTAAGGGCAAGTGTATCATGGCCAGCAAGCCCAGATGCAATTGAGAGCATGGCATAGATGGTAATCATCTCAGCTTGTGTCAATGCTGCTCTCGGTGCGAACCTCTTCAGAAGGAGGTTAATCAGGATCAAACCGAACAGGTTAAGGACAACATTCCAAAACAGCGAGATGGTGGTGGGATGACCAGAGTGCCAGATACATTCGACCTCAATGACCCAAAAAACGTTCAGCGGAATCAGCAGAAGTCCTATCAGGATTGACCGCCAAGTAACTGCTGTTTGATGGTGCTCATTTCTCTGGTTCACATATACCACCAATATAATTAGCGATTCACAATTTTAACCTTGTCACCATCTCTTAGTGAATGCTGACCTGCTGTTACAACCTGTTCTCCACTTGAGAGACCACTTCGTATTTCAACAATATCTCCCTTGGAGAGCCCCAATCCTATTTGTCTTTGCTTGCTAATACCAGAATCAATTATAAATACCGAATACTCACCTGATACAACGCTTCTGATAATAGCAGATCTGGATAATATAATGGCCCCTTTACGGATTTGGAGAGGTATCGTTACCTTTGAAAACATCCCCGGTTTGAGTCGCAGATCAGGGTTGCTAAGAACTATTTCTACTTTCGCAGATCTACTTGATATATCCAGAACGGGACTTATTTCAGAGATTCGGCCAGAAAATGGTTCATCCCAACTATCCACATTGATGCTGACTTCACGTCCAACTTCAACTTTAGGCAGGTCCGATTCAATAACGTATACTACGGCCTTAACTGAGTGCATATCTACAATCTCGCATATAGATACCGCCGGAGTAACTATATTGCCAGGATCAAGATTAAGTTTTGAGATAATGCCTGCAATAGGGGCAATGATTGTTGCGTATGAGAGCATTTTCTTGGCTAGGTCGGCAGAAGCTTGGGCTTGAATTACCAATGTCTCAGCAGACGCAATTTCAGCCTCCCAGCTTTTGGCGTTCTCTAGAGCTTCAACTGACTGCAAATTTGCCCGTGCGCTTTCAACCTGCGATTGCATCAGAGAGATGTCCTTTTCCCATGTTTTTGTCTCGTTGGATAATCGTGCTAGTCTAACCGCTGCTTCGGCTTGTTTCACCTGTGCTCCAACCGCCCGGATGTCTTCCTCCTGAGGGCCTCTATCAATAAGTTTTTTCTGCTCAATCACAGCATCGTACTGCGCCTTGGAAATACCAAGCTGTGCCTGAACATTATCAAAAGATTGAGCACTGATGGCACCATCATCGAAAAGGGGCCTCATGCGATTATAGTTGCTCTGAATGTTGGTCAGGTTCGCTTTTGCCTGGTCAACAGCAGCTTGGGCTCGTTTTTTATCCTCTTCCCGTGTACCACCTCGAATCTTTTCAAAATTTGCTTGAAGAGAAGCCAAACCTGCTTCGGCTTGTTCGATTTTTGATAATGTCTGTTTTTGAGATAGATCTAAAACCTGCTGAAGCTCGGTTTCGGCCGCAGATAATTGTGATCGGGCTTGCGCAACCTGCGCAGAGATACGAATTTTTGCTAGTTTTTGAGCTTGAGTATATTTTATCTCAGCAGCGTGATACGCAGCTTGTGCTTGAAGGAGACGCAACTTCAATTCTTCACTCTCAATAACCGCAACTACTTCTCCTTTTGTAACGAACTGCCCTTCACTAACAAGCACTTCAATAATTTCACCCACTACTTGTGACACAACAACCACTTGCGAATTAGCTTTAATTGATCCGGATAGCTCAAGTTCCGATTGGATATTACCTTTCTCCACCTTCGTGACTTCAACCGGTTTGACGTTTTCAGTTACGGAGCCTGATTCAGCCTGATTCTTTGAACTAAGCTCACCTGGTTTTTGACATCCAATACCAAACCAAATGAATAATATGATAAAATAGGAGATGTAATTTCCTCTCATCATTATTTGAATACTCACAATTAATTGTTTAAATTCTCAGAAATCACTACCAGTTGGAATGATACCATAAACTATCCCTCATTTTTTTCGATTGCTGTACCAACAGCTTTTTGGAGGTTTGCGTATCCAACAGCATAATCACGCAATGATAGGAGACGACTAATTTTTGCCTGTGTAAGCGCCAGTTGAGCATCTGTCAACTGGACACTTGTAATTAACCCATTTTCATATTGCAAATTTGCCAGTCGAACTCCTTCTTTAGCCTGCTCGATAGTTTCCTTCTGCACCTCAATCAGTGTTTGCACTTCCATTAATTTCAGACAGGCAGAACGTACTTCAAATTTAATAAGATCATGAGTTTGTTCTTCTTGCAATGCGAGTTGTTCTACATTCAATTCAGCTCGCTGTACTAGTGCTTTAGTTACCAAACCATCAAATATAGGGTAATTCAGCGAAAGACCAATGTTCCATACCCGGTTCATTTTAGACAGCTTTTCGTTCTCATCAAGTTGATAATTAGAAAAAAGTGAGAGACTAGGTCGAGCATTCGTTTTTACCCTCGCAACTTCTTTTTCACTTATCTGTCTGACATAATTCAGTCGATTAAGTTCCGATCGGTTTTTAGTTGCTGTCTGTATTAATTGATCAAGATCCAATTTGATTGTTGGCAAATTAAAATCCCCTTGAATTCCAATTGCATCTTGTTGGTCAATATTCAATAGATTCTTAAATGCATCTTTAGCGGTCAGAATTGCATTTTTGGCACGGATGAGTTCTGATTTAGCATTTGCAAGTTGTACCTTGGCACGAAGTACATCAAAATTGGTTGATGTCCCGGAATCAAATAGTTTCTGCGATATGCTCAGTTGCTGTTCGGCCAAATCAACCACACTTTGCGATACTTTAACGAACTCCATAGTGGCCAGTAAACCATAAAAGGCCTGAGCCACGTCAAAGTTCAATTGGTTCCGCTGCGCCTTAAGCTCTTCCTCTGCAACTTGAACATTCAGTTTGACACTTTGATAGGTATACAGGTGGCGACCTGAGGCAAAAAGTGGTTGTCTAAAAGCCAGGCCGGCTTGAAAATTACGATGTGCGCCGAAAGTTACTTCAACCGGTTCAGCTCCGGGTAAAAACGGAGGAAGTACGTTTTTGGCCAATTCACCGAAATAAGTGTAGTTTCCTGTAAAACTGATGGATGGTAAGGCAAAAGGTTTTGCAATACGCTCTTCTTTCTTGACTTGCTTCAGTTTCTTTTTGACAGATCGGATTTGTAGGTTATTTTTTTCTGCCAACTGGATGCTTTCTTCAAGAGTAAAAATGGTGGCGATATCCTGTGCAAACGCAGTTGAAGTACACAGTAATATTAAAAAAAACAAAACCAGCAAAGAATTAAGAGAAAACACTTTAACTCACCCTAGAAATACGAAAGGGAATAAGCATCGGGAAACAGCTTTAAGTTAGCCAGAAAACCAATCAAAGCCAAAAACCGAGTACTTACTCCCAATCCTGTTTTTCAGTAGGCGCAAGATTTAAAATTATCGCGTTGCAATAATTGTTCCCCACGCACCAACTGCCCAGAATGTACCGTCTTCAGATTGAGCAATATCGGACAGGTTGTTTGTTGTCGGACTCCCCTGCATAAGCCAAGTGGCACCACCATCTTTCGTTTGCAGTATTACACCATTATCGCCAATAACCCAGCCTTTTTCGGCATCAGCGAAAGTAACACCATGTAGATTTTCGTCAGTCGGAGCAATTTGCCGTGTCCAAGTAGAACCACCATCCTTAGTAGCATAAATCGCGCCTTGGCTGCCAACAACCCAGGCAATATCAGCGTCAAGCGCAAAAACGGATCTCAGTTCTTCAGAACAACCGTATTGCGCTTGCCACATCTTACCACCATCGGTTGTTTTGGCAATCGCCCCACCAGCGCCAACAGTCCAACCAGTATTTGTGCCTACGAAGTACACACCGAACAAATTGCTAAAATCGATTTGCGGATCATTAGTTGACTGTCCTAACCAAGTTTTACCTCCATTGCTAGTGTGAGCGATCTTGCCCATCTCTCCAACTCCCCAACCATGAGTTGGAGTTGGAAAATGAAGGTTGTAGAAACCAAGGGCGCTTTTCCAACTTGTCATCGGATCATCAAAAACAATTCGTTCGACTGTTCCATGACCTTCATCGCTAGGGTCGTTGACCATCTGCCAACTGTCACCGCCATCAGATGTCTCAAGCAATGTGGCGTTACTGCCGACAACATAACCCTGAATTGGTGAGACAAAACCAATACCGAACAACTCAAACACATTTCCGCTGTTTTGTTCGGACCAAGTTTTACCGCCGTCACCTGTGCTTAAAATAGTTCCTGATAGTCCAACCACCCATGCCTTATTGGCATCAATGAAGGTGATCTTTTTCAAGTCGGCATTGCTTGAAATGACATCCCAAGATTCACCACCATCGGAACTATGAAGGATGGTGCTGTAATCTCCAACAATCCACGCTTCTTTTTCTGAAACCATGTAAACTGCATTCAGTTTGTTCGGTGCGGGACGAGGGTTCAATGCGGTCCATATTGCTCCCGCATCAACCGTTCGTAGTATCACCCCGAACTCAGCTGCAGCAAGACCAAGATTCTGGTTAGCAAAGTGGATACCCCAGATGGGTTCGGGCATTCCGTTTGAATGAGGCACATTACTGTCTTCCGTTCGATCTTCCCAACTTTCCCCACCATCTATGGTATGGATCAAGGCACCATTTCCGCCCGCTGCCCAGCCAACTTTATTTGTAAGCATACAGAGAGACGATAGACTTGAAGCAGTTTTTCCTTTTAGGTCTACCCATGTCACTCCACCATCTATGGAGTGAATAACAGTACCAGCTTTACCAACAGCCCAACCTTCTGTTAGGCTATCGAAATGTACACTCAATAAAGAATTATTCGTTGTATCCTTATTATTTTGTTTTGTCCAACTGCGTCCACCATTGTCTGTTACCATAATAAGTCCCCCTTCACCTGTTAACCAGCCATGTTTTTCATCAACAAATGACACAGCTTGCAAAACGGTGAAAGTTCCCGTTGTTAATTTTTGCCAAGTAGATCCGCCATCAACAGTTTTTAGGATAGTACCATTTTCACCAACAACCCAGCCAACCTTGGGTGAAATGAAACGGACTTTGAGCAATTCGACTTTAAAAGGCAATGGTTGATTAGGTTGATCAATCCAATTTTCCCCACCATCACTTGTATGTAAGATTGTCGAGTTCGATCCAACAATCCATCCATGAGAACTATCAACAAAGAAAACATCGTTCAAGTTGGATTGCCATTTCGATCCTCGTACGAGACTCCAATTCCCTTGGGCATGAATAATGTTCACTAAACTAAGCAACAAAAAAACTATTGAACATATCGTGAATGTAACACCTATTCCCTTTCCCAATCTCAACTTATTCTCCTATTTCTTTATTTTAGTAAGACAAGCAAATCCATGTAAGAAAGCATGTTAAATTTCGAGTAACTATGTTAGAAAATTATACTATTTCACAAGAAACCTAGTCAAGCGGATTTCGCTCCTACTCTGCATTGTGCGACCCCATCAGAGTAGGATAATTCCGCACATCCCGTTACAAGCAAACATCCACCAATTCCAGATGATAGCCATTGGTGCCAATTTGTAAACATGAATCTAAATAGTGGCAGAAATCCATCATTAACGAAAATGTCCACCAGAACCTTATGGTTCTTTGCAACCGTGTTCTGCCCAATCAGAACCATACTTCGAAGGATCTTTAAATGGGCAGGCAAAATCACCTATTTAAAGGTAATGAGTTTCCATTTTTTGTATCTCTGTAATAGACTCAGCATCTAGCAATCCAAACTGATGTCCGCGCCAATCTTCGTATTGGACATCCACACGACCACTATCCAAAATACCAAAGCTGCCTTGGAAATTCCGCAACGCCCATCCCAACCTGATTTCTGCCAGTTTTGTAAACAGTCCTCCATCCATCTCAATACCATTTTATGCGGCGTTTTATTGTAGGCCCCATTCTCCCACCATCACACCAACGTTCTGCAACTCAAGTTTCTGCCACGGGCGGATGAAGTCTTCTCACAGCCACGATTGATCATAAGAAGATTGCGTCTGAAGTTAGCATTGTGGGTCACACAGATCAATTTCTGCTTTTCACCCCAATTGCTTATAAAGCTAAGGATGTACTCTTGGTCTTCATCATCAATCCCCAATTCAATTAGATTGATCCAATCTCCTTTGATGTTCTTCAGCACAATAGCCTGTGTTCCTGAAGGAATGGGTATTGTGTAATCACGGTTGAAGATATTCTGGTAAATCTGCCACTCTGGATTGTAGGCAACCTCCTCCCATTCTACTGGACACTTTACCGCCTCTCAACTGAAGTCTTATTTCTTGATCGAAACTACCTTCTAAGATCAAGGGGAGATTGCAGTTCACGCTGATACGAACCGTATAGATATCCATTAGCCCTTAGTAGAGGCCATGTAGGTTCCGTCATCAGATTTGTTTCACTGACCCAGTTAGCTCGGTAGTGAGAGACATTTGATGGCGCATAGCCTCGTGTTGCTTAAGCAATATTTACGATATGAGTTCAATGCACGGTTTGCCCGCCCAATCCATCGACAATAATCAACCAATCTGCATCTTCGGCTCGAATTGCTTCCACCATCTACTTCACTACCTGAGCGTAGGTCTTTCCGTCTACATGGCTGGGTTCATTAAAGAGGTTAAAACTCAACTATCGGTTGGGTATTCCCTCGTACCGACGGGCAAAGAACGTCCAGTGCATCGCGCATACCCTATCGCGTTTCAGCATCTGCCCACAGATTCGTCTCCTCTTAAGGTTGATGAGACATGAATACCATACTGCTTTCCCCATTCAATGGCCTGATCAATTTCTGTAAACACACTTTCATCAAACTTGGTCCAATCATTGTCTTTAATCCAGACGCGATAGTCCATTGGTAAGCGAACAAAATTGAAACCTAGTTCGTCGATCAGTTGAAAATCTTCTTCAACAAATGGCCCATTCAACCAATCCTTTTAGATATTCTCTATATAGATTAAAACCACGCCACTTTGGCAACTGATTCGGTGCGACTACCAGTTCCTATTGATCTTGACTAATTCCTTCAACTGCAATCGCATAGAAAGCAAAACATGCTGTCATTACTAACATGAATGATTTCATTCTGTTTTTTTGACCTAGCTAATGTAGGATAAAATACCAAAATGCTCTCAGTAAGTGAACTAATGGATAAAGATCAGTAACAAGAGGGTACTTAGTCTCAGATAATGTTACGACTCTATTTATCCTTTATGAATCGAAGAGGGCGCTTCACAAACTGTCTTTTCCAGTCATTCTTATCCGGCCAGTAGGCATAATAAAGAAACGCATGACGGGCTGCGACTGTGTCAGTGACTCCAATAATAGTTGCATACCATGTCTTCTCATTTGACCTATTGGAGACAAGAAGCCTCGGAACTTCCCACTCTGTCATATTTTGGCTTGAAGAATAAACGATGTCGCCTTGCCAAGAGTGCCATACCATCAGCCACCTTTTCAAATACGTATTGAAATGGACAGATGGATTTCCACCTGGGTGACTCTTCAGACCTTCAATAGGACTCTCTTTTCCTCCCAATCCAGGTTCAGTGAACCCTCCTTGATAGTATTTGAACCAACTCCCCGGGAGGGCTCTGAAGTCACTAGATATCGCCATGTAAAGAAAGTGCTCTTGATAGTAACAAACCCATTGAGAGTTCAGGTTGTCATATACTACACAGAAATCTCCGCTTCCTCCCCACATCGGTGTGGACGGCTTTTCTTTGGGAGATGCAATAATCTGTCCTGCCTTAGTCCACGAAATTCCATCATTCGTGGATTCGCATATTGCTATTGACTTCCATGCTACCTTATCAGGATTTCGGTGTCCCCATTCATGGTCTTCTGCATGATAAAATCCAAGCAGGTTTTGCTCCGAGAAACGATGCACGGACATCAACCACGCTCCCCCATTATCAAAGGATGTCCCTTCTCCCTTGGACAAAACTGGTTTAGTGGGATTCAATTCCATTGACTCTAGAGATCTACCAACAGTCCTATAGCTAGATGATCCTGCCCAGTACATCTGCAGAACATCCCCATTTTTTAAAATAGTAATATGACCATCTGGAAACCACGGGTACACAGGTACTCCTGATTCCATACCTTGGACAACCTCAGAGTCACCCAACTCGATCCTGAAACCTTCAGCGTGTACAAGATTGCTTACATATACCAGAACACTCACATGAAAAATCATCAATCGCTTCAGCATCGTTTCAAGCTACACCACAGGAGTTAACATCATCTAATCTGAAGATAAAAACATCAAGCATTTAAAAAATTATGGTAATTGGTGATCCAGAAATCAGATCTAGCTGGATTATCTTATCACAGTTAGGCTAGATTTCAAATACGCGGTGTCCAGTCTCCTAACCAACACTACAACTCAAGCATAACCTAATAAATCATAACAATCACACTACAGGAAAAGACCTGGTGTCTTAATCCTGCTTCCGCCATAGATCTCTTTACTCTAAAAATCCAACTGTGCTAGAATGCTTCAAGCCAGCTTTTTCTGATTACAATTTTCAGCTAAAGTTAAATTGGACATTGATTGAATTAGGCAAGGGAGCTTATTCCTGTGTTTGATAACCCTCGATCTAGAATGTAAGTGCGAGATTGCATCGAGAACACAATAAAGGGGAACAATCCAAGTATCAGAACACTTGGACATGACACATGCAAACAATAGAAACACCGTGGACACCAACTGAATCGCAAATTGTCTATCGAGTACAGCCAGATGAGCATGTCGCGCAACCATGCATCGTGCGTCTGCTTGATGGCAGCCTTATTATACTGGTGCAGCAAACAGGTAGTGGACCAATTTTCATTCGGTCCGCCGATGGCGGGAAAACTTGGTCTAAACCTTACCATGGCATATTACCAGACGGGGTAGGAGTAAGTACCCTCGGTGTTGGCCACGATGGTCGGCTGATAACAGTGCTGGAACAGGCCAGCGAGAATTTGGGAACGTCTGCCGTGAAGAAACATACGGTGGGGTTACCGGATGGTCGAGAATGTCTTACCTATAAGGGCTATCGTTACAGTGGTACTCTACGTTTGGCATATAGTAGCAATCAGGGAGAGACTTGGACGATGGGGAATTCGGTTGACTTCTCACCAATGGTTGCGGCATGGGCATGGGTTGGCGGACGAATATTGGAGCTCAGTGATGGGACGCTAGTAATTCCAGTGGCCGGCTATCTCTCCGATCAGGACATGGACGGTATCTGGCTGAGTACTGGGGTTGTCTTGAGCGAGGATGATGGAACTACTTGGGATTTATCGGTTATCGGTCGTGGCAGTTCTAGCGACTGGGTAATTTTCAGCGAGCCAGCGGTGGCCAAACTGGAAGGTGATATGCTAGTAGTACTGATGCGTACTGAAGATCGGGTAACCAAACGCAATTCCACTGACTCACAAGGCAATAGACACGGTTTGCATCAAGCGAGAAGCAACGATGGCGGCAAGACTTGGTCATCTCCTGTCAAGACACTGAAAGGAACGCACTGTTCGTTAATCCAACTTCTCGACGGAGTACTGCTCTGCGGATGTCACCGGCCTCCTCGTCTGGCCTTAAGTGCCGATGGAGGTGAAAATTGGTACGCCAACATGCTTTGGTCAACCGAAGATCCATCAGGAAACTGGGGCTGGTACACATCGGTAGAGATGGTGGATGAGACCACTGCTGTAGCTGTCATCAAACAGTATCCGGCCAAAAACATCGTCAGTATCTGTCATCTACATTGCCAACCTGAAAAAGCCATTTAAGAAGAGGAGGGAGATTAATGTTGAATATACTCAAACCAACCACCAAAATCCTGATAATTCTTGCGGCCCTTATCCTCACCAGTGAGTACTTCGGATCGGTTGCATTGGCGGAAGGAGGAGAAGACTACCGTATATTTCTGCGATACATTGACTCCACGGTGACAGAGGTAGCATGGGAACCTACCGAATCACGAATTATCTACAAGGGAAGACCCGCAACCCATGAAGAACGGTATCGTGTAATTCCATGCGTGGTACGTATGCCGGATGGGACCATCATTGTCTTGGTAGAGCCAGGTGGCAACAAGCCCATCTTTATTCGCTCCACGGATGGTGCGAAAACCTGGTCTGAACCTTACCAGGGTTCATTGTTGGAAGGTGTTAAAACGGTAAGCACTCTTGGCGTGCGTCGCGATGGTCGTCTGATGGGAGTCTCTGAAAAGCCTATGCGATTGATCTACAGTAGTGATCAAGGCAAAACCTGGGAAATGGACTGCGAAATTGATCACTCGCCCATGAATTCTGCCTGGGTGTGGACAGGCGGGCGGATGTTGGAACTGGATGATGGGACGTTGGTAGTTCCGGTAGCCGGTTATCTCCAGACAGGCTGGCTAAGTTCGGGTGTACTACTCAGCAGTGATGATGGAGCCAACTGGAGTTTTTCAATCATCGGCTGCGGCAATCCCAGCAACATGATGATTTTTAGTGAACCGGCAATAGCTAAGATGGATGATGGAGGATTGGTGGCGTTAATGCGCACTGAGGATCGAGTATCAGAGATAGTCCCCGGCGAACCGCGAGGTGAGAGAACTGGTTTGTGTCGAGCCAATAGTTGGGATGGCGGCAAGACTTGGTCCAGTCCGGTTGAGACCTTAACCGGGTCGCATTGCTCGGTCGTTCAACTTCCTGGTGGAATCCTGCTCTGTGGATACCATCGTGCGCCTCGTTTAGCCTTGAGCAGCGATAACGGCAGGAGTTGGTATGCCAACATGCTTTGGATGACCGAAAAGCCCAGAACTGACTGGGGTTGGTACACTTCGGTAGAGGTCGTAGACCAAACCACTGCTTTGGCCTTGATCAAGGAGATGCAAACACCCAATACCATTCAGGCTTGCCTGTTATACCGTCGGCCTTAGAAACCCACTTTGAGAGATTGTGCCTGGTAGCGGCCTGTCGTCACTATCAGTCAAATTAATCTTTGTGCTAGATTACACAGTGACGACGGTAATCAGACGGCAATACTAAAGTAGAGATAGGGTGAGTTGGTGCTAGTATGAATCTCTCGGATTTATTCGTAGTGAGGAGATCAATATCGTAAACCCGTCTATTCCCACCTATAACCACAGTCAAGACCAATAGTAGACATAAAGGAAATATCAATGAAAAACACGGTAACGAGAGATATCTTACTAGAGGAACGTTATCGTACTGGAAGTCCACGTTCAAAAGAACTATTCGAGCGTGCCTGCAAAACTATGCCGGGTGGAGTCAAAGGAGCCTACTTTCACCGGCCATATCCCCTAACAATGAACCGAGGTGATAGGTGTTACTTGTACGATGTCGAAGAACGTCAGTTTACAGATTTTGCCAACCATCACAGCGCAATGATTCTGGGACATAATCACCCAGCAGTCATAGAAGTGATTCAGGAACAATTGGCAAATGGCATTGCACTGGGGGCGTCCACAGGTATCGAAACAGAATTATCCGAGGAGATGTGCTGCCGTATATCTTCAGTGAATCGAATACGCTTTTGCAACTCCGGGACCGAGGCAACGCTACACGCTATACGGTTGGCACGAGGTTTCAGTGGACGAACCAAAATTGCCAAATTTGAGGGAGGATATCATGGTAGTCATGACGTTGTCGAAGTCAGTGTCTCCCCTCCTTTGGAAAAAGCAGGAACTGAAACTATGCCTAACGGCGTTCCGACAGCCGGAGGCATGTCCCCATATGCGACCGAAGAAGTCGTTGTTCTTCCTTACAACGATGAAGTTTCTGTTGAAAAGCTCATAACCCAACATCGTCGTGAGTTAGCTTGTGTCATTTTTGATCCCAAAACCGGTGTACTGCCGCAACGTAAAGAATTCGTTCAGTTCGTTCGAGAGATCACACGGGAGAACCGCGTGCTGCTTATTTTCGATGAAATTGTCGGCTTTCGGGTGGGCCAGGGAGGATTACAGGAGTACTATGGTATTCTACCAGATCTAACGACATACGGTAAAATCATCGGTGGTGGTTTCCCTGTCGGAGCGTTTGGAGGAAGGGCAGACATCATGGATCTACTAGACAATACTTGCGGAAACACAGGCTTTTCCCAGAGCGGCACATTCAGTGGCCATCCGGTTACCATGGCGGCAGGATTAGCGACATTGAAACAATTGACACCCGAAGCGTTTGCACACCTGAATGAGTTAGGCGACCGGCTTTGCAACGGATTGAATGACCTTTTTTTCTGTAAAAACGTATCAGCACAGGCCGTCAACATCGGGTCAGTCTTCAGCATTCATCTTACCGGCGAAGCCCTGATGAACTACCGTAGTCTCGCACGTACAGACAAAGAAATGACACATCGACTCTTCCTTGCCCTGTTGGAGCAAGGTTATTTCCTCAGTCATGGATTGTCAATGAACGCAATCTCTTTACCGATGGAGCCCATACATATTGACGGTTTGATAGAGGCAGTGGAAAAGGCTATAGGCTAAAGAAGGTTGGAGATGAGCAAACACGCCATCATCCACAACATTTAAGGAAAAGAAAACAGGTCTCAGGCACCTTTTAATGTTTACCAGTTAACTCTGTTCTGTTATAATGCTGAAGAGTAAAAAAGCGGTATTAACTTTCTTGAAGTGCTTAGGATTGCAGATGTTACCTCAAGAAGAATTTAAGTTAGGTTAAAAGAATAGATTGGCTCATCAAAGGAAAGATCAAGGTATATAATTTAGGGAGACTCTATCATGTATAAATCTGCGTTCTTAGGTTGTGGTGGGCGAGCGCGTGGGCACGCCCAAGCATATCAACATGTGGAAGGGAGCGAAATTGTTGCCATATGCGACATGAATGAACAACTTCTCAACGCTTTTGGAGATGACTTTGGCATCTTAAAACGCTACACAGATCTTCATCAGATGCTGGAGCAAGAAAGTCCCGATTTATTGCATATTGTCACAGCACCCACATTGCGAGGAACAAGTCAACTGATCCGCCATTCGTTGATGCAAGTTGCATCGGACCATGAAGTACCTGCTGCTATTGTGGAGAAACCAATTGCGGTAGCAGCAGAAGATTGGAAGCAGTTAGCAGAATTATGTCAGAACACCAAGACAAAATTCTGTGTGAACACGCAACTTAACTTCCATCCGCGAAATTTGGAACTCAAACGTGATATAACCGCCGGAAGGATTGGTGACATTAAGTTTATTGATGCCAGTGCTCGTTCGACACCAATAGATCAAGGGCCGCACGTCCTTCAACTTGTGTCTTCATACATCGACAATTCGCAGCCTGTCAAAGTTTTTGGTCAAGTTGCAGATGGAAGCCTGCTGGATTCTCTTCAGCCGTCTCCGAGTCACGCAACGGCATCGATAACTTATGCCAATGGCATACGCGGCCTTGTTACCTTTGGAACCGAGGGTGCACCAGCAATTAGTGATAATTCAGGAGCACATCGACACAAACGGATTGCTGTTTTGGGCACCCATGGTTTCATTCACTGGAACATGGATGGTTGGGAACGTAACACACCAGAGAACGGGTATGAGAGCGGTTCCCACAGTTACGGCGAACAAGATATTTTAGGTCAAGCAGGACTTACCGAAGCAGTTTTTGATTGGCTTGATGATGATCAAAATGTGCATCCAACCCATCTGGCCCAATCACTGGCAGAATTTAATCTGCTGATGGGAATATATCAGAGTGCTCTAACATACGCACCTGTTGAACTTCCGTTTGATCCGCCAGACGGGTTAATCGACTCGATGAAAGAGATCCTGCTTTGACGTATTGAAAGTCAGCGCCGAAACGAGGCTGATTGAATTGAACTGAAGTACAACATGGGCAACGAAGAACAACTCACCCGAGTCATCCTTTCCAAAACAATCTACGAATTATGAGTACAATTGACCAACCATTACAACCCAAACCACCGCTTTGGCTGGTGATGCTGACGACTGCTATGGCCGGTGGTATGGGATGGGGCATTCGCGGCCAATACGGTCATGAGACCGGTGCCATGATCGCCGGTGTGTTGGTGAGCCTAAATCTGGTGTTTCTCTTTTGCCCGGGTAACACGTCTATCCACGTGATTCGAGCTGCCGCACTGGGAACGATCGCTATGGGCTTTGGGGGTTCGATGACTTACGGCCAGACAGTCGGCTTGACCCATGATACGCCGCTGGTTGGGAACTGGGCTTCCCTTCGTTGGGGGATGCTTGGCCTCGCCATCAAAGGCGGTGTGTGGATCGGCTTTTCTGGATTTTTCCTAGGCTTAGGCTTAAGCGGTAAACGGTATCGCCCCTTCGAGATGTTCCTGTTAGTCATCGGTATGCTGACTGCCGTTGTAGCGGGATGGTGGCTGTTCAACTCACCACATAACCCAGAAAACAAGCGCCTGCCACTACTGTACTTTTCCGACCATTGGCACTGGGAGCCCGGCGTTGAATTAAAGCACCGACCCGAAATATGGGGAGGCCTATGGTGTGCGTTGGTCACGGGTGTCCTATACGCCGCATTAGCAAAAAAGGATTCTCTTGCAAGAAACCTGGCGTTGTGGGGGATGCTCGGCGGGGCATTGGGTTTTCCTCTTGGCCAAGCATTTCAGGCCACTAATGCATGGAACCCTGACTTCTTCCGCGAGAGCTTCATCGGATCGTTCACCCGGTATTTCAACTGGTGGAACATAATGGAGACCACTTTTGGTACAGTGATGGGGGCTGTGCTTGGCCTCGGACTGTGGCTGAATCGAAGCCGAATTGGCGTTTCGTCCGAGCCGGATGCCAGTCCCCTACCCAGCTGGCTGATAGGCGGGTTGCTGGGTCTTCATCTATTCCTGCTGGTGTTGGTGGACTTTAGCAAATTCTCTTGGATCGACGGCGTGTACGACCTTGGTTTAATGATGGGTCTCATCCCGTTAGTAGCCTGTGTGCGGGGTCGCTGGTGGCCGTACCTACAACTGCTACCAATCACACTACTCCCCATTGCCGGCAAGACACTGCGCATGTTGGTTTACTCGGTGGGAAACCCTATCAACCTCAGCGTGGGTTGGCTGGCCTATTTCATCCTACCGATGCTGTTGGCCACGACCCTCGCTGTTGGGTTTGCGCGTAAAGCAAAACCGGATGGAGAGCATCCTGCTTTCATCCGCAGTGCGCTCATATTCTGCACGTGGGCTTACTTTGGGCTGAACTTCGCCTTCTTCGGTTTTCCCTTACCGTGGGAGGGTTGGACAGGGCGAACACCTAACGCGGTTCTGTTTTTCATCTCCGCAATGGGACTTACTTTGACCGCCTTGTTCTTCGATCCTGTTGAACGACGTTGGTACTATAAGGCATGGAAAAAGGACTGGTGTTGACCGTGTCTAGCCAAACACACTATCCTGCGCTGTGTAACCCTGATCCTATTGGCTTAGTAGGTAACCGCAGTTTATACCCAAACTTATCAATCAGCACAGTCTATATTACTGTTTGAACTATATTTTTTCCAACATCCTTGGCCTTAGACTGATTTGACCGAATACTCACTGCACCATTTTCACCTGCCAGCGACGAAAGAAATTTGAAGGCGCTAACCACTTCTTTAAAATAAAAAAACAGAAACACCCTCAATATTTCAACCGGTGAAAGCGCTCTTATCTCTTAAGCTCATGAATCCTTGCGATGTTCTTCTGCAGCATCTTGTGGCTGATAGCCAACAACTTGACGGGAGTGAGATATGTCTCGGTAACTCCATTTGTTGTCCGATACGACAAAGAAAGTGTCGAATCGGAGGTCATCTGGTGCTTCAATACATTTCTCAACCATCTGCGCAATATCGTCTTGACTACACCAAACGGAGAAATGCCGTGGGGAAGTCGGTCGATTTTCCCGATTTACAGCACCAATACGCAAGCAGATGACGGAAATATCATATGTGTCAGAGAAATGCCTAGCCAATGCTTCACCCCATACCTTCGTGCATCCATAAAGACCACTAGGCCTAGTGACGGATTCGTGGGTTAATTTCGGCCAGTTCTCAGATACTTGGTTATAATCGCCTTTAACAATTGCGCCATAAGGTAACTCACGCTCCCAGTTGCTGATTGTTGATCCGCTACTGGCATAGATGATACGTTTCACTCCAGCTCGCCGAGAAGCTTCAAATACGTTGTAGGTGCCGAGAACATTAGGACCCAACAAATCATCCCATGTTGCACCGCCGTCAGCCACCGCCGCTAGATGCACAACCACATCCTGTCCATCAAAGGCAGGTTGAATCTCCTCCAGATTGGCAATGTCGGCTTGGTAACATTCCAGTCCTGAGATGCGACGCCGATTCAACGCACGCAGGGTATACTTGCTTTCTAATCGGTTACGGACAACACTACCTATCAAACCACTCATGCCAGTAACCAATATTTTTCTCGCTGCCATAGTATTTCAATGTCCCTCCAAAGACAGTACCTCTATTTTGACGTCATCTCAAATTCAGGTAACGCTTTATTATATAAAACTCTGGGTTCAGAAACATAATTAAATTGCCCACCTGAGAACAATAAATTTTCCGGGTATCCCGATATCTTCCCATCAATTTCAATGACAGCCCAGAACACGTCCAAGGAAAAAAGAACCTCTTAATTTATATTCACAGTGATATTCGGTTTTGGTTGGCGAGATTTCTCGATTGCTATGGAGGTCTCAAAGTAACTTCCAGTCTAACATTACCCGTCTGGTCAAAACATAATATACTTCAGTTTTTCTTAGGTAACCAAAGAAAAATCTTTATTAAACAATTACCATCAGGACTAATAAACGCCAAAATCAGGTTTTTATTGACCTGGGTTGGAAGAAATTGGTAAGATTGCTGGAGATGACATTCAGCGGACAGAATAAACGCAATAGTTCGATATAAGGGGGAGTTAATGCCAGGAAAAAGTGTATTTCTAGGAGAATTGACGCGGAAGGAATTAGGGAAGGCCATTTCCAGTGGCACAGTCGAAGGTGCAATCGTTCCAACTGGTGCCTTGGAACAACATCAGGATCATTTAGCTATGATCCACGACACAGTTAGCGTTACTGAGATAGCTGAACGGACCGCGAGGCAATTTTATCCACATATGTTAGTAACACCTACCATTTCCATGTCAGTATCCGAACACCACATGGCACATGGAGGTGCCTTGACTATTCGGCCTGAGATATTCTTGGAGTATGTCTATGATGTATGCCACAGCCTAAAACGCCTGGGCATATCCAAGGTTATGGTACTCAACGGGCACGGTGGAAATATGCGGCAGAATCTGGAACCGAAAGCACCTGATCAGATTAAGAAGCTAGATGATCTGGGTGTCACCTACATTACCTATTGGAGAACCTGTCCGGAATCCTTTTATGAGCAGAACCTGGAGTTGGAGCGGAGTGCTGGTCATGCAGGAGAATTTGAAACCTCTTTTGCCATGGTGGCTTTCCCGCAACATATTCGACAGGATCAGATCAACTACGAAAACGCGAAACTCGCTAGCATTCCTAAAGGAGGGCATATCCTCGACGCTGTCATTAATGGCGTTACGGAACAAGTTTGCCAGATGCTGGGGCGAGAAATTAATGCATAACAAATTTGGAAAGGAACTAAAATGATCAGCCAAGATAGCCCATGGAATCGCAATTTTGATGTATACCACAGACTGAAGAAACTCAACATCGATCTCGGCAAGCAAGAGGATTCGATCTCGGCTCCCAAAGGTCGACGCATCTGTTCACTCGCCTTTACACCATCCGGACTAGTTTTCACCTCAGGAACCGGTGGCGGCTCAGGAGCGTTGACTAATGATGATCAGGACGTGGAAGTTGGTTACCAATCAGGACGCGAAGCGGGGATTAAACACGTCCGTGCTTTACATTGGGGACTAGATCCTTTTGGCACTTTAAATGATATCTGGTATTGTGTTAAGTGCATTGGCATGGTCAACTCGCATGGTGGTGGTTCTTTTTCCAAATCGCCTCGTGTGGTAGATGGCTACACCAAGGTTTTTCACGACGTATTTGGTGGGCCGCTGTCTGAATCGGCTGAGGATGGAATGGATACATCACTATCCGGATGGCATACTCGCAGTGCGGTCGCTGGCTTTGATTTGCCAGGGCATTGCAGTATCGAACCGGAGATGATTGTTCAAATTGATCCGGAACTGGCAATCAAAATCATCCGTGAGCGAGGACCCCACATTTAATTTAGCGATTCGCATTTCCGGATAGTCTGAGCATCGTTCAAGCCTTTATGAGCGCCTTCATTTGTGGGTTAACTTCGAGAGCTATTTTGCCAATTTACATTTACCTTGTTCAAAATAGAAGACTCTAAGATTGGACCCCCAAAGCCGAGGTAAATCGTACACTCATAACCCATTGTTCTTATCAACAACTCCCACATACACCTTATACAAATTCTAGAGGTTGTTCCAATACTAGTAGATATTCTTTAGCGAATTCTACCATAGTTCAATCATGTTGGTTACCGTTAGGTCTATTCTGAATATACTTTAACCAATACGGCATCTAAATCACTGCTAACCTGAATTTCGTTGTTTCTCTTTCTGGCCTGTGCGATGGTTTCCTTCAAACAGATAATCTGAAGCCTAACACCTCGTCAAACCCAAACTCAAATCTCTTGTGCCTATGGATCATTTTATAGGGCCAGTAGTGTCGAGAGCCATTTTTGAGTCAAGAACATGAAGTGCTTGGGCTGTTGGTAATTGTCAGAGTTGCCATCTACAGGAATTTGTTTTGCTTTCTAGTAGCAGAACACCAATCTAAACATCAGGAAATCCAACTTGAAAAATGGTAGTGAAAGTTAATTATCTGGTAATATCTGCATCTAAATTACCTGTGATTTCATTTTCGCTGATTTCAATCCGTTTGGCTTTTTGCCCAACAACAATTCCTACGCGTTGGGTAGCATTACCATATTCGGTTTTGTTACCGATCCAATTGTTGACAATCCCTATGTCGTTGGTTTCTCCATCGATTGTAATCCCATTCCCATCTCCTTGCGTGCCGTTATTGTAAATCCCATTAGCCTCTAAACGGTTTCGGTGACCTCCTGTACATTCAGGTTCGTTCCGGAAGTAAATTCCATGACTGGCATTACTGAGAACCAAGTTATCTATTAGCAGGTTATCAGAATCTTTGTGACCGATTGAGATCCCGTATTGGCCGTTACTTCGTAACTCGTTACCTTCGAAGATCCCATGCCGAACACGCCAGCATAGAAACAGCCCGTCTCCTTCATTTTCATAAGCAGTATTGTTACGAATAACTGGTCTCTGCGATCCACTGCCAGGATGGAATCCCAAGTTGGAATTATGGTATGACTGGCAATTTTCGATCACAATGTCATTGCTCTGCTGAAAACTGTAACCATCTCCATTATAATCATGAACTACACAATCACTCATCTGTGAATTATTAACACGATAAAAGAATATACCTGCTCCTCGACAACCGTTCAAAGGCTGATTGGCGGACCTATTTCCATCGATTGTCAGTCCTTCAATCTCGACATTTTCCGCATAATTGGCACTGATAATCGGAAACGCATTTTTAGCGATAGCGTTTCTAAAAACCATACAGTCTGCTTGCAACGGCTTATTAATAACAAAAGTGTTTTGATCCAATTGGGCAATAATAGTCGCTGTGGTCGTATGAAATCCACCGGACGCATCGTCGCAAACGCTAATTCCGATTCCAACTTCAAAACCGGTTGGATCCGTCAAGGAAACCTGTTCCTCACCATAGTCACCATCCGTTAGTAGTGGCGAGATGACGCCGGATCCTTTTCGGAGGATAGTATGTTCGGAATCCCCAATCAGCTTAAGATTTGATCTGAGGTGAAGTGAATCTTCCATCTGGTAGGTACCTGGCTGAATGTGGATTGTTCCACCGCCCAATGCAGCAACATAATCCACTGCAGCTTGTAGCGCGCGGTGATCCGATCCGACAATCGCGGCATCTTTAATTCCAACAGAAATATGAATCTCATTTTTCATTAGTAGATCCTTTGACTTGAACTGACCTAGCAATTGCAAGTCAGAAAAGATATAATCGTAGTCGAATTTCCGCTCATAATTAAGGATAAACTTTATCTGGATTTCAGTCAATCGTATAAATTTTATCTTCACCATCATGAATCAGACCAACAAGATGCGTAAAACTGAACATCACACTGTCATTATCGTTGGAGGTGGCCCAGCCGGACTTCCTATCGCCGCTGTACTTGGTGGGTGGCATCCCTACTATCGGGAGAGCCACATTTTTAGCCAACGTTATCCACAACTTGCCACACTCTTGGGTACACACAAATCAACTTTACTGGAACTGGATTTCTCAAAGCTGGCACGTAATGGCATTCCACCAATTGATCTATTCCATCTGCTCCATCATCCAAGAAGGATTTTCCAAGAACTATCCCAGATCGCGCTCGAATTTCGCCAAGAAGACCCCATAGATTACCTACTTATCACTCAGGAAGAGGTTGGTGGCCTCTGGAATAACGCTCCAGAAAATTTATTAACTTTATCTCCGGGACAATGGATGGAATTCGCATTTTATCCATTAGCCCAATATGTCCAGGAACAGTCTATCAATCTTAGCGTTAACGATTTGATCTGCAAAAGAGACTTAATCCGTTACTATCACCAAATACCTAAACGATTTGACCTAGTCAATCACATTCACACACACGAAAAAGTCATGCGGATCGAACCACACGAACAAGGATTTCACTTAACCAGTCAGGACGTTGGCACCCAAACAATTCATCAATATACCTGTAAATATCTGATTTACGCTGTTGGCCAACGTTGCATCTTGCGAAAGCTCAATGTGCCCGGTGAGAACTTACCATTTGTAGTGAACCGTTATGATCGGCCAGAGAATTTTGATGGGGACCGAGTCGTTGTTGTTGGTGGAGGCAGATCAGCAGATTGGGCTGCAACAGAGCTTTATGATGCCCAGAAGCAGGTTCACTATGTCATGCGCCAATCGTTTGAGCGACACTGGCGGCTCATTAGCGATAGCCGTGATGGCCTTCCCTACTACGCACGCATTGCTGAAATTATTAAAAGTCAAGATCCACGATTCCAAACGCTTTATAATAGTCATCTTCAAAAGATTGAAGATAAATCGAGGAATGGTTTAGTAACAGTAAACAGCAATGGACATCAAGAATTGATAGATGTAGATCACGTGGTTATAGAAATTGGAGGGATTGCTGATTATTCTCTGTTCAATGGATTTCCTGCGTTGAGGTTAAAAGAGAAATATGATAACTACCGTTTTCAAGTACACCAAGTCGAGACGAAACCTTATAGTTCCGAAGTTAACAACATTCCGAATCTATATATGGGCGGTTATCTAGCAGAAGGCCTTGGATTGGTAGTTATTGCCATGCATCCAACAACCTATACAATTGCAGCTGATATTCTGCAAAAAGAAGGAATCTATAAAAAACCAAGATCTATGATCTCTTCCTAGAAGAAAGTATTAAAAGCATCCCATATGCCAGAAAAAGATCATTTACCATAAACGAAAAGAAAATGCAGATAAAAACGCACATTGCCATTGTTATCTCCATTACAATCCTAGGATATTTTAGCTTCGCCATCGCACAGGAAAAAACTAACCAAACTACTGACTTGAATAGCGTTCTTAAATTGGGTGAAATGGGGGATAAACGTGCTGTTAAACCGTTGATCGCTGTCATCAAAGATAAAAGTAAGAATAGTTATACCCGAAAGCATGCGGCTTCTGTTTTGGCAAAGTTAGGGTCCCTAGCTATTGAACCGTTGATTGACACTCTCAACATTAACGATCCTATTGTGCGTCGTCTGGTTGTTGAAGCTTTGGGCAACATTCGGGACAAACGCATTGTTGATCCATTAATTAGGGTCTTAGTAGATCAGGACGTCCGTATCCGCCGTCTGGCAGTTGATGCCTTGGCAGCATCCGGTGACATCCGTGCGCTAGAACCATTAGTTAATGTCTTACATAATAAAGAAGAGAAAAGCTCGCTTCGCCGAAGAGCTGTTACTGCATTGGTGCAACTAGATAGAAAACAGGCTGTCAATCCTCTAATTACGGTCTTGACTGGCGGGGACATTCAAGTTCGCAATATGGCGATAGAGATGCTAGGTAAATTAGGCGATGAGCGTGCAATTACCCCATTGATCTCCACTTTAACAAATCAGAACCACCTCACTAGATCCAATGCTGTCAAAGCTTTAGCACAACTTGGTGATGAACGTGCAGTTGAACCGCTCATAGATAGACTAACTGATGAAAATGACCTTGTGCGTTCAAATGCCGCCGAAGCCATGACACAATTCGGTGATGCACGCGCGGTTGAACCGTTGATAGCTTCGCTCAAGGACAAGAACAGCTTAGTCCAGTCTTATGCAACTTTGGCCTTAGGACGTCTGGATGATCATCGTGCAGTTGAACCTTTGATCTCTGCTTTTCATCATGTAGAGAAAAATGTCCAGTCCAATATCGTTCGATCTTTAGTACAACTTGGTGATAAACGTGCGATTGAGCCATTGATCGCAATACTAAAAAATGAGTCAGTGGACGCCTATATTCGTGGACTCACGGCTGGTGCATTAGCTCAATTCGGTGATAGCCGAGTGATCGAACCGTTGATTTCCGCTTTGAAGAACCATAATCATCTTGTTCGATCCGATGCTGCCAAAGCTTTAGGACAACTTGGTGCTCAAGTCGCTCTTAAACCGCTAATCTCTGCACTTGAAGATACAGAGGGGATTGTCCGATCCAATGCTGCGACTGCGCTAGCTCAATTTGGCCAATCTGCTGTCGATCCACTGCTGACTGTAGTTCAAAACAAGAATAAGGATAGTTTTACCCGTGGTTTAGCAGCTAGCGCGTTAGGAGAACTTGGTGATAAAAAAGCAACCGAACCGCTAATTATTGCCTTAACGGATGAAGAGCCGAATGTTCGCTATGAAGCTGCACTCGCCTTGAGATTACTTGGCGATGAGCGAGCTTTGGCAGCGCTGGTGACAACCCTTTCCGATGACGAAAAACAAATTCACTATGCAGCTGTTTTAGCTTTAGGACGTCTGGGCGATGAGCGAGCAATCGAACCGCTGATTGAGGCTCTTTCGGATCAGGATGAGAGACTTCGTCGGTTAGCAGCTGGTGCTTTAGCTGAACTTGGTGATAAACGAGCTGTTAAGCCATTGATTGGAGCTCTTTCGGATCAAGATGAAGGCCTACGTCGATTGGCAGCTAGCGCCTTGGGACAACTTAGTGACAAAAAAGCTATCGATCCGTTGTTTGCTGCTCTTTCAGATGAAGATGCTGGTGTACGTCTATACGCAGCGCTGGCCTTGGGACAGCTTGGTGACAAACGCATGGTGGAGCCGTTACTGGTTGCATTGACGGATAAAGATGAACGCGTTCGAAGATTAGCAGCTTTTGCTCTGGGCAGATTCGGAGATGATAACCAGGTATTGGAGTCGCTAATCTCATCACTAAGAGACAAAGATTGGAGAGTTCGTGGTGTGGTGGCGTTTGTCTTAGGACAAGTCGGTGATGTTCGGTCAATTTCTGAACTGGAGCGTTTAGCCAAGGACGAACAGAACGAAAACGTACAAAATACGGCAACAGTCAGCTTAAACCACGTTAAAGCCAAGAATTTTGCCAACTTAGGGATGAGATTATCTGAAGCAGAACTGCTGGCAGAGGAAACAGTCAGACGCCAACCGGATAATGTTGTTTTCTATGATACGCTAGGTTGGGTACTTTACAAACGAAAAAAATATATCGATGCAATTACTATTCTGGAAGAAGCAACCAAACTGCAAAAAGGGGTTGCCGCTGTACACTACCATTTGGGCTTGGCCTATCTCCAAACGCAACAGATAGAAAAGGGCTTGAAACAACTTGAAGCGGCTTTCTCTTTGGAAGGGAGGTTTCGGGAAGTAGCAAAATCGGAAGGCTCAGGAATTATACAAAAAATCCCTGAATTCCAGCAACTGGTCAACAGATAGGATAAGTGACAACTCATGTTTTGAGGAATTGCCACTTATCACTAGAACTTCAGGTGCTGTGCTAATACTCCGTTTTGACAGTCCCCCAAGTTATTGCTAACTTCTTTTTAGGATCAACAGCCATGATGACACCTTTTTTCATAATATCTTTGAGTTCATCGGATTTTAATTCGCGATCGACGACAAAAACCTCATCAATAACACCACCTTCCATGGCCCAGGTCCCCGGTGCTTCCCCAGCCCCAACCATCAAAAGCCCTGGCTCAGTCGGCAGTTTAATTCCTTCAGCGGACTCATCAACCTTTTTACCATCCACGTAAATCAACGCGTTTTTACCATCGTAGGTCATGGCATAATGATACCACTTCTTTAAATCAAACACGAAATTGCCGGTTTTATCGGCATGGTGCCCCATGTTCCAAAAAGTCTTTGGCGCTGCATCTTGATTCAACATCATACGGTATTCACAACAGTCACCACCAGGGATCTCGATAGAAACAATCCCGTCCCACTGGTTGTGTTCTACGACATTAAACCAAGCACCAATGGTAATTTCATTGGTGATTTTTACCGGTTTAAGGTCGAACGCTTCTACCGTGGCCACAGAATTGCCGCCCTTCATCTCTGCACCCGATCCATAATTGGGGGCTCCTTTCTTAGAAAACTTAGCCCCATTAAGAAGCTTGGCTTCATATCCGTTTCCAGACAAATCTTTGGAGGTATCCCCTTTTCCTTCATCAAAAGAGAGATAAAGCATCAATCCTTTAGGTGCTTTTTGGGCCGATACACTTATACCTAACCCAAATACGAGACTGGCAACAATTACGGCTAAAACAAAATTCCTCATGATTTCTCCTCGTTTTTATGACTTGAAGAATATGAACGGCAAGAACTAGCGACTGCGTTTTATGTCACTCCACATAGCGGTCAATTTATCCTTGGGAGCCACAGCCGTAG
>DTUY01000281.1:44864-56379 GCA_012963885.1 Candidatus Poribacteria bacterium
CGTTTTATGTCACTCCACATAGCGGTCAATTTATCCTTGGGAGCCACAGCCGTAGTTACTAATCCTTCCTTCATAATTTTTCCAATTTCATCTGCTTTCAACTGTCGATTAGAGACAAAAACTTCGTCGATGATACCACTTTCCATGGCCCAGGTTCCCGGCTTTTCCCCGGCCCCAACCATAAAAAGGCCTTTTCCTGTTGGCAACTTCACATTTTCATCTGAACTTTCTGTTTCTTTACCATCGACATAGATACGAGCTTTTTTGCCATCATAAGTCATGGCATAGTGGTACCAACGGTTCATAGCAAACACAAATTTACCGGTTCGATCCTTGTGATGCCCCATATTCCAAAAGGGTTTAGGAGCAGCGTCTTGATTCAGCATGAGACGAAATTCACAACAGTCTCCTCCTTCAGCCTCGATAGAAACCACACCATCCCATTGATTGTGTTTGATTACTTTAAACCAAGCACCAATAGTAATTTGATTGGTTCCCTTCAATGGTGCCAGGTTGAAATCCTCCACCGTGACAACAGATTTCCCACCCACCATCTCCACACCATTATTAACTTTTCCACCTACAAACTTAGCGCCATCTTTTAGTTTGCCTACATACTTACTATCCGACAAATCCTTGGCTGTCGTTCCACTTTTTTCATCAAAAGGAAGATAAATCATTAAATCCTTAGGTACAGCGGCAGAAACCGTCAGTATCGTTCCAAAAATAAATATGGCTATCAGACAAAAAGCGAATTGCTTCATTACAACCACTCCTTTAGGCTTTTAGATGTTTATACCAAACTTGGCAATGATAGAATATAATCATTCTAAATCCAACTTGACTCAACTGCAACATAAATTTCGAGCCTGATTGTATCATAATAAGAACTCAATGCAAATAATTATATGACAAAGATAGTATTGAAACCAAAGAATAAAAATAGTTTTTTATCTAATTTGCTGATCCTGCCACTTTTTCACTTGACCTTTTCCTTGTTGGGAACTCCCGTCCCATTCACTGATGTGACAGAAGAATCAAAGATTAACTTCAAACACACATCGGGTGCCAGCGACAGAAAATATTACCTCGAGACGATGGGGGCAGGCGCGGTATTTTTCGATTATGACAACGACGGGAATATTGATGTTTACGTTGTCAACACCGGATATATGCCAGGAACCTCAAAAGAGAGGTCGCCTTCAAATGCACTTTACCGAAATAACAATGATGGCACTTTCACCGATGTGACAGAAATCGCTGGTGTTGGTGATACGGGTTTCGGTATGGGAACCGCTGCCGCCGATTATGATAATGATGGGGATCAAGATCTATACCTGGTTAATTTCGGACCAAATATCCTGTACGCTAACAATAATGATGGCACGTTTTCGGATGTTACAGATCAAGCAGGTGTCGGAAATAATCTATGGGGTATTTCTTGCACATTTTTAGACTTTGATAATGATGGGGATCTAGATATCGCTGTTATCAATTATCTTGAATATGACTTTTCTGATGTGCCTTCGACCTACGATGGTTTGATAGGATATTCTACGCCTCGCCTCTTCAAAGGTACTGCAGATATACTCTATCGGAACAATAACGACGGCACATTTACTGATATTACGGGCGAAGCAGGTCTATCTAATCCTGTTGAAGGTAAGGGAATGGGAGGCATTGCAGCTGATTTTGACAACGATAGTTTCCCTGATATTTATGTTACCAATGATACATGCCGCGATTTTTTGTATCATAACAATGGCGATGGAACTTTTACTGATGTGGCTTTGCTGGCAGGTGCGGCTTATGATGAAAATGGCCTGGCAAAAAGTTCAATGGGCGTTGATTGTGGCGACTACAATAACGATGGGTGGCTGGATCTGTTTGTCGTGTGTACGGAGATTAACACACTCTATCAAAATAATGGCGATGGGACTTTCACTGACGAAACTGTGGCAGCTGGCCTTGGCGAACCCACTCACCTTTTAGTTGGATTCAGTCCATCTTTCCTAGACTACGACAATGATGGGGATCTGGACATATTCATTGCTAATGGACACTTCCAAGATATCATTGAATCGTTGGAAGTTACTAAGACATACGCGCAAAGCGATCAACTATATCAAAACAACGGAAACGGTACGTTCACAGACATTTCATCATTATTCCCCGATAGTTACTTCTCAGAGAGACACGTTGGGCGTGCAACAGCAACTGGTGATTATGACAACGATGGGGATATTGATATTTTCGTAGTCAACTCCAATCAAGAAGCAATTTTGCTTCGCAATGAAGGAGGAAATCATAACAATTGGATTCAGATCAAGCTGGTAGGTAGACAAAGTAACCGGGATGGAATTCAAGCCCGCGTTCAAATATCATGTGATGGTGTAAAGCAAATGAGAGAAGTCAAGAGCGGCTCCTGCTACGCATCAGGAAGCGATAAAAGGCTTCTATTCGGTTTAGGAAAGAAAAATAGGATAGATTTTGTTCAAGTTAATTGGCCTAGCGGAATTGTTCAAACTCTGGAAAATGTCGAGGTGAATCAATTCCTGACAATCACCGAGTCGGAGTAGATTCGGCTAGAACAAGAAACGGTACATCGGTTGTGCTGAAAGAATGCCAAGCAGACTCCAAAATGTGCCGATAACAAATTCACCCAGCACTATCCCCAAGAAAAAAGGAATAGCCCCGCGGTGCCATTTTCGGCCACCGTACTTGAGAATGATCCATTTCAGGAACCAACCGACAAAGATTGATCCAATCATTGGGTTAATAGCCCAGCTTCCAGAGATGGCGTAGCCCACAGGATGCAAATTCCACCAGAGGAAGTTCATCCGCATGGCTGAGAGCAATATCGTAACCCAGAAACCAATTCCGACAAAAACCATCGCCGGAATCTCGGGTGGCGTGACAAAACTCAACCAGCGTTCCAGCCGGCCAAAAGACTCATTGGCAAATACCGGGCTCCCGCCTTCCGAGTAGCTGATGGCCAAAAAAGCCCAGAACGATGAGATTGCACCTAAGCCGGAAGCAAAAATCATCAGCAAGAAAAATCGTGGCAAAGGAATATTTGCCACGTTGGCAAGTTTGAAACCCTCAAGTTGATGCGGCATCGCGTGCGACCGATGTGCTCGATTCAAGAAATAAAGGTAAGCGAAACCAGTTAAATTCGTTGCTCCAATACGACGCACACCAAACATTCGTGGCAGAATTTCATCCGGTCCAATAAAGTGTAGATCGTGAACAGGCGAACCAAGTTCAGCACGAAGTCGGGTGATGGCAATAGAAATGGCAAGCCAAATGGCAAAAAATAGAATAATCACCCATGACGACATCCCAATTTTGAGACAGAAAAACATCATAAAAGTTAAACCGATGATGACACCAAGAAAGGCAGCACGATAAGAAACTGAATCTTTCTGATCATCGTGCGAAGATTGAAACAGGCAGTTTACAGCATATCTTAAGTGTCTGCGACTCATCCAAAGTGCAAAGATGCAAAGCCCCAAGTATGCACCATGCGATTGTTCCGCTTCGTATGGAAATCGCACTAAAGCACGCCATCCCATGACCGAGCCTGTTAACCTTTCTAGTCGCCAAATTAACCAAAAAGCCCAACAGGAAAAGGAGAGATCAAGCGGAATGAAAAATGACAGACCAACTCCAAAAGGAAAGATAGCCATTGGACTCCAACCGATAGCGTTCCAGGGAGGATCAGTGAAAATGCGACGTAGATCGTATAGTTTCCCGCCTAGACTTGGAACCGAAGGAAATAGGAAGTTCAATCCGTTGACAACATCTACAGTGACACCAACCATCAATCCAACCCACATCCATGGTGATTTAAAAAATCTTCCCTTGGGATATGTCATCTCAAGCGGAAGTTGGATAATAGGATAACTGAGACGTTCCGACTCAACCCACTGCTTTCTAAGGATTACACTGATACACAGCATAACGAGGTGTAGCGCTAGGATGAAAGCACACCACCACAGAACAATGGAAATCCAGACACTGAAATTTATGGGATGATAAATCGATGAAAATCCCTGATAGTATCCCTCCATTATGCGTTTATCACTAATCGTAAGCCAATCAGGAATGTAACGGTGAAAAAGCCCTGCCCAGTCGTTTTCGGGGGTCGCAAACCAGTGCGCATGCCCAATCAAAGGCATGAGCACCAGAATCCGATCAACACCCGCAATTCCCGATCCAATTGATACGCAGGTATAAATCGTCAGCAACTCAACACGATTTAATACCATGTATTTACCAATTTGACTTCTAGTTTTACTCAGGATGACATTAAGAATCAGTAAAACAAGAATGGTGAAGATAGCGTTGAAGAACAAGGAAATTTGTGTTGGGCTGGCGTTCCGGCGTAGTATTGAAGCTACCACCCACCAACAATTGAACGGTACTAGCACCGTGATGAGAAACACAGTCCATGATCTGATCGGGTTGGTACGATGATAGGATAAATTAGACCGCAGAATCATTGAACTTGTGCCATATTATGCTCGCGGAAGTAAAATTAAATTAGTGCTCCGAGACCAATTAACTCTCAAAATAAAAAAGCCCTCATCGTTGATACGAGAAGGCTTACAGAAACAGACTATAGTTTAAAGTTTAGGATCTATGCAGATCGGCTCTTTTTACGTTTTAGTTTCGGGCGGGATCTAGCATTTCGTATTTTCTGTTGCTGCATGATGGGTATAATCGAATCTGCAGTCTGTCCATTCTCAAGAGCCACCGCCATTAGCTTCATTGGGGCGTCAATATGGTTAAAAAACATCTTGTACCCTTCACAGAGGTAATTTAACCCTGGATCACCGTCAGGTGTATCGATAAATCGATTTTTGGGACAACCTCCATTACAGACAAAACGAACCTCACAATCAAGACAATAAGGGGGTAGAGTATCTTTCTTGTCCTCACCAAATTTGCGTTGGAACGGTAGATCTACGATATCGGTAATCGGTGTTTCCCCAATGTTCCCAACCAGATATTCCGGTGTGACATAATGGTCGCACGCGTATACATCCCCATTATGTTCCATTGCCATTGCATCCCCGCACGTTTCGTTGAAGATGCATAAGCTCGGCTTGAAACCAAGCCATGCTTCTAAAGAGACATCAAAGATCTGAATAAAAATCTTGCCGATATCCACTTTAACCCATTCATCAAATACTGCACACAAAAACTGACCATACTGCTTGGGGTTAACAGATCTAGGAGACACTTCCGATCCATCACCGAAATGTTCAACAATCGGGATAAATTGTATAAACTGGACACCAAGATCTTTAAAGTAATTGTAGATTTGAACAGGATAATCGCCGTTGTAATTGTTTACAACACAGAGAACATTGTAATCGACCTGATGTTTTTGAAACAGTCTTAGTCCCCTGATAACATCAGCAGAAGAGGGTTCGCCTTTTTTACCAAAACGATAGTGATCATGCAATTTTGGTGGGCCATCAATGCTAATTCCGATTAAAAAGTTGTTCCGTTTAAAAAAGGTTGCCCATTCATCATTGATGATTGTACCATTCGTTTGAAGCGAATTTCGGATAGTCATTCCCGAGCGCCGATATTTGTTTTGCAATTCGACAGCCTTTTGAAAGAACTCTATTCCCATCAAAGTTGGTTCACCGCCTTGCCAAGCGAAAGTCACTTCTGGGAATGTTGATTGTGCTTCGATATACTGACGAATATAATTTTCTAACACCAAGTCTTTCATCCGAAACGACTTCGTTTCTGGATAAAGATCTTCTTTTTCCAAATAATAGCAGTACTCACAATCCAAGTTACAGATTGCTCCAATCGGCTTAGTCATTATATGAAATGGTTTTTGCTGTTTCATTTTGTACTTCCATTACCTAGTTAATAGAACAGGAGTCTTGCACAAACCTATTAAAACAAGCCCCATAAAAAACAAACACCAAGGATAACCATAATTACTGCGCTGACAATAAGAGTATATGCGGCACGCTCAAATCCCTTTTTGCCTGAATCAAACTTTAAGACTTTTCTCACGACTTAGCCAAGAAACGTTCCGTTATCCATCCCATCAAAAAAATTAACAACCCAATTCCGCCAAGTTTTGGATCCATTAATCTTGGGAACTCTATCACAAAACCGACCCCAACCGCAAGAAGTCCCATCGCTTGAATTACTTTCGCCAAATAGAACAGCATACTGAATTAACTACTTATTCAGGTTGAAGATCGAGTTTACTAAGCTCGATAAAAATCATCGTGCTCTCTTTGAAAGAGCGGTGTTGAATACCAATCGTTTTGACAAAATGGACAATTGTAACCAGAAATAGCCCGCCATGAAACCAAGGGTGAATCATGCGGGTATGCACAGCACCACCGATAACAAAGACCATCATTAATAATAAGATATTCAGAAGCGTGGGCGGGTAAATTACTCGCTTAATGTCAACAGATCTCTGATGATATTCTGGATTAAGATGATGTATTTGCGAGAATTCCTTGATACTACTACCAGTTCCAACAAAGAAAAAGATGATCAAGGTTTCGGTAAGCAGGTACACCATCGCGGCAACGAGTGCGAACGTTTGGTGTGCTACACCCAAAACACTAAAATTCCAATAACCTTGAATCCCTGTTAGCCCAACCAGACAAAAAGAAATGCCCGTTAAAAGATAACAGGCATACATGAACCACCACATTATTTAGATTCCACTAATGAAAAGGCTAATCTGCAGCCTCTTGGACCTCAGGAGTAAATGTATTCGTTATCTCAACTTCGGGGAATCCTTCCTCAAATTCCTCTAGTGGAACCATACGAATAGCGTCCCACGTCAATTTGGTACAAACACGAGCACAGATCGAACAACCAATACACTCATTATACCGAACTTGCACTGGTGGTATAACGATATTATACTTTTCATGCGGAACTGATTCAATACAATCAACAGGACAAAACGGTACACATACTTGACAGCCGGTACAACTATCTTCATCAATAATTGCCATAACCTTCGGCTTTCTCTTTTTGTAAACAATTTCATCTGGAAACTCAGCAATCGACCTATAATGCTCATAAGGCTTAGCCTTGGTTGTTTTCTTTGGTGCAGAAGACGGATCTTCGGCGTTCTTATTTTTTGAGAAGGGATTCTTTAATAACCACATTCCAACAATCCTTAATTGACAACAAAGACTTAATAAGTCCTACAAAAGGATAACAAAAAGTCAAAATACATTGCAAATAAATTGTCCGTTTTTGCTAATAATTGCACCGATCAGAGTGCATGAACCAGCTTTGTACAGTCTTGCCTTCACTGTTTCTACTAGGACATAACTTTACTATAACCAGCTTGCAAAACTTACCCTACTTGTAACAAGGATAACGTCCTAGCGTTTATCATAGCAAAGCATATTATAACTGTCAATTTAAATAATGTGAATTCAGGTTACTTTCTGATAAAATTAAAAGGTTAGAGGCATCCTGATTACTATGACTGTCCTTGGCTAAATTTATTGCATCATCATAATGTATCTCACAATTGGTCTTTTTTATCTTGGACTAACAAAAAGACTGATGGATCAAATTCATTCCCACTTTGTTCAGCGATACACTATATCATATCGCAAATCTATTCGCTCTCTGTAGGGAAGATACTTTTCAAACATCTACATTGAACCCAGTAAGCAGTTTTTCTCTGACAGACCGATACACCACAGCTGGGATGGTTTAATCCTAATAAGTGATGCCAACAGAATCGTTCCATCGTGATATTGGGCTTTACAAAAAAATTGACGCCGATATAGGATGGCCAAAGGCATTTCAATCATAGAATCGAACCTACAAAAATATTCCATTTGGTAAGAACTGTCCTTCAATTCACAGGTAGTGGAACTCTTAGTTGATTTCTCACTTAAACAACAGACAGGAAGATAAATTAGCGAATTTCACAAACTGTAGTGTAAACAGTTTTGAAAATCATTGCTCCCTTATTGAATTCACGACTATTATGTATTTTTTCCGTTTTGGACTGATTTTGCCTATGGCTTTGACAGTCTTCAACTACTTCCATTGGAAACAATACTAGTTCTATTTAGCTTGAAAGTTCTTCCAGAATTTATCTTATGTTTCACGTGGATTTTGGTTTTTTAATCGGACACGTTTAATTACAAACTTTCCACCGATTCAAGGCTTTCAAATTGTCTATGTCATTATTTTTATGTTGATTGATACTTTTGGAACAATCAGCTGGAAAGCTAGAAAATTGAGTCGTGTCTGCATTTGTTCATGAAGACAAAAGACAACATCTCTGTTATACTGAAACAAGCACTCGCACATCATCGGGCTGGTCACATCGATCAAGCTAAACTTGCCTACAAAGAGATCTTGAGACTTTCCCCGGAGAATCCAGATGCCTTGCACTTTCTTGGTCTTATCGCTCATCAAAACCAAGACTACGATACAGCCGCCAACCTGATTATAGAAGCTATCAACATAAACCCCAATAATCCAATATTTTTCCGACACCTAGGTCAAACTTTTCAGAAACAAAATAAATGGGATCAAGCAATAGATTCTTATCATCAGGCAATCAAGATCAATCCGAAATACACCGAAGCATATAATAATCTTGGAGGACTTTTTCATCATAGAAAACAATTGGATCAAGCAATAAATTCCTTTCAAAAATCAATTTTCCTCGACCCAAATGTGGCCAGCACACATTATATATTAGGCAAACTTTTTGGAGAAAAAGGGGAGTCCTGTCGAGCACTTGAAGCATATCAAGAAGCGATTTCCCTTAACCCAAAATACGCTGAGGCACACTGTGAAATTGGCGATATTTTTCAAGAACAGGGAAACTTAGATCAAGCAATTAACTCATATCACATGGCCTTATATTCCTGCCCTGACTATGTGGAGGCGCACAATAACTTAGGCAGTGTTCTAAAAAGGAAAAATCAGTTAGATGCAGCGACTGCTGCATTCGGGAAAGCTATTGAGATTAATCCGCAATACGCAAGAGCATACAGCAACCTCGGGGCAACACTAGTCGAACAAAATAAACTTGAGGAAGCAATTCGATATTTCAAAAAAGCCTTATCTATTAACTCCAGTTTTGCCGATGCACATTTTAATCTGGCAATAACACTTCTGTTACAAGGAAAGTTAATTGCAGGTTGGGAAAAATATGAGTGGCGATGGGATTCGATTCAAAAATCCCAAAAACGTGATTTTAAACAACCACTATGGGATGGAACTTCTTTAAAGGGTAAGTCGATACTGGTACACACTGAACAAGGGCTCGGAGATGCCATTCAATTTGTTCGTTATGTTGACCTTTTGTGTGACTTAGACACAACTGTGATTGTCGAATGTCAAGCTGAATTAAAACCGCTTTTCACAAGTATAGACCGTATTGACAAATTAGTACCCAAAGAGGGAAAAACACCCAATTTTGATGTCCATGTACCTCTTCTTAGTCTGCCACATATTTTTGGTACAACTCTCAAAACTATCCCAGCTAGAATACCGTATCTTTATCCCGATACAAAAGCAGATTCTATATTTCTATTAGATAACAATCATAAATTTAAAATTGGTATCGCCTGGGCGGGTAATTCGACACACGTCAATGATCATAATAGATCCATAGATCTTAAACGATTTGAATGCTTATTGAATATAGGAAACTGTGAGTTTTTCAGTCTACAAGTAGGAGTGCGGAGAGACGATATAAAACAGTATGGATATCACCACATTATCAAAGACCTAGGGAAACAGTTTACTAATTTCCATCATACAGCATCAGCCATACTTCAACTGGATCTGGTTATCAGTGTTGATACTGCAGTAGCTCACTTAGCTGGAGCACTCGGCAAACCTGTCTGGACATTATTATCCTTTATACCGGACTGGCGGTGGATGCTTAATCGTTCGGACTCTCCATGGTATCCTTCTATGACACTCTTCCGCCAAAAGGAAATTGGAAATTGGAGCCCTGTTTTCCAGCAGATTAAATTGGCACTGACGCAATGTTCCCAGAACTAGGTATTTTGCTTAACAATCCCTAATTACACGACTGTCCATATAATACATTTCGAAGGAATCAACAGTCAGCAAAGAATGAACCCAACTCAGGATATAATTCCCATTTTAAAACTGGCACTCAGGTATCATCATGAAGGTAATCTTGATTATGCTAAACATGTGTACCCACGTGTTAGGCATCGATCCTCAAAATGCTGATGCTCTACACCTTCTTGGTATCAGTGTATATCAATCAGGGCAATATGAGATTGCTGTTAGCTTAATCACTCAAGCCATACAGATAGATTCAACCAAACCCTTATTTTTCACTAATCCGGGGAATGCTTTTCAGAAGCAAGGAAAATTAGAGGAATCAGCTCAAGCTTATCAGAAAGCCATTCAAATCCAACCCGACTATGCTGACGCCCATTTTAATCTGGCAATGTTACTATTATTGCAAGGACAGTTTGTTGAAGGATGGGAAAAATACGAGTGGCGGTGGGATTCCAGCTTGAAGTCTCAAAAACGCAATTTTAAACGGCCGCTATGGGATGGAGCATCTTTGAACGGCAAATCAATATTGGTCTACGCTGAACAGGGATTTGGAGATAGCATCCAGTTTGCTCGCTATATTAACCTGTTACCTAATACTGATTCAACCATTATCGTTGCCTGTCAACCTGAATTAAAATCGCTCTTTAAAAGTATAGATCGCATTGACACATTAATAACCAAAGGGGAAGATATGCCCGATTTTGATTTCCATGCTCCTATCGTTAGTTTACCTCACATTTTTGGTACAGTTCTCGATACGATTCCTGCCAAAATACCGTATCTTTACCCAGATAAAAAGTCCGATTTTGCGTTCCTCTCAGATAATGAACACCATTTCAAAGTCGGAATTGCCTAGGCAGGTAGTCCGACATATATTAATGATCGCAATAGGTCCGTTAGCCTTACTTAACCAGTTCAAGTGTTTATTGGATATAAAAGGCTGTGAGTTTTTCAGTTTGCAAGTAGGTCCGCGTAGAACCGATATAAGTCAAAATGGATACGATCATACCATCAAAGACCTAGGGAAGATGGTTGCTAATTTCTCCGACACAACATCAGCCATACTACAACTAGATCTAGTTATCAGTGTTGATACCGCTATCGTACATCTAGCCGGAGCACTCGGCAAACCTGTCTGGACATTATTACCCTTTATACCGGACTGGCGGTGGATGCTTAATCGTTCGGACTCTCCATGGTATCCTTCTATGACACTTTTTCGCCAAAAGGAGTTAGGAGGCTGGAATGGCGTTTTTCAAGAAATTCGACTTGCACTTACTCGGTATTCCCAGCGATAGGCGTTAAGTTCCAATATAGTTAAATCTCACACTAACTTTAATTCTAAATTGGGCAGAACCTTGAATTCGACTAATAATTTACAAAGCTCTCAATTTGACATTAACAGGCTATTTGAACAGGCGATTCA
>DTUY01000282.1:0-1143 GCA_012963885.1 Candidatus Poribacteria bacterium
GCTGATTAAAAAGAAAAGTATGGGGTCTCGGATCTGGACTGATTCTGCCGGTGCGCTGTAGAATGGTTGTATGCTTGATTTATGACTTACCTGATGGCCACAGCGGTTCCCCCTTGTGGGAGTATATATAGCTAACATGGAAGTACATCCCACCACCCAGAAGGGTATAGAAATAAGTACCACTGGCTACTCTTTCACCTGTATTCGTCCGACCCTCCCGTTTTTCCTCAACATTTCCTTTATTGATCCCCACCCACCTCTCATGCCACCGGTGGCTTACTACGATCGCTATTCCCACCGGGACTTGCCCGATCCCACCATCGGCGATGGGGTACCCGAATTTGATGGCTCCAGAAGGGTCTTGACCTCAATGCCTGGGAAATTTGCCTTGACGGACACGACATGTGCTGTTCTCACGCTGCTTATTACGGCATGATCAATTTCATAGACGACCAGGTCGGTCACCTCATCCAATATGCCGGTGGTCTCAAAAACTGCCTGACCGTTTTCACTTCCAATCATGGCGAAATGCTGGGTGACCACAACCTCTTTCGTAAGACTTGGCCCCAAAAAGAGTCTGTGCATTATGCAATTGCGGATAATTGGCGTTTTTGGACCAAAACCCTTCATCGGAGCGGCAAATATTGTAGCACAATCGCAAAAATAAAGAGACCAAATTATCGTCCCAAAAATTTTGTTGATTCATTGCGTGAATGATGATAATACCAACACATATGAATCAAATCTGATACGATGGATTTAATGGCTACTAACAGGCATTCCCAACCGCTCGAGATTTTCAACTTGCTTTACATCCATCAGTTTAAATTTGGTCCAGTATTAGCGGCCCTAAACGAACGCCTGGATACCTAGGAGGATAGCAAACTCGACAGCAACAAAGTATAGCCGAACACCTCAGATCCAAACAACATCTGAAATCAGAAATTGAAGGAGGCCGTTTATACTACTATGGGAACGCCCACTTTCTCAATGGCTCGCCGAAACACCACAATCCACAGCGGCACCTGATTTTGAAGGATTCTGGAACGAGACTCAATCGCTCATGCAATCCCAACCCCTTTCTTCACAGGTCATCAATGTGGATTATCCCTCGAAGAAATTATCCGCCTACCAGGTTTCGTT
>DTUY01000282.1:1243-5835 GCA_012963885.1 Candidatus Poribacteria bacterium
AGGTTTCGTTGTACTTGTACCAGACATCTGGGGTCACGGTGATTCGTCGGACTGGACCCACTACTCGTGGGGCAACAACAAAAGCTATTTCCCTCAAGGAATCGGTGACCCACACCAATACTATCTACGCGGCTGCATCGCCGATGGGCTGTGGGCGGTGCAGCACCTCTATGAGCGTGAGGAAGTGGATGCAGACCGGGTCAGGATTATTGGGAATGGATCGCTTTGTGGACAGCGGCGCTTAACCCACAGGTCAACACGATTGCTGCCATCGCCCCTGCCGCTTTACCCTGACACGGCAATCGTGATACAATGCCAAGGCCAGTGTAGCAACTTGATGCTCAAAGGGCAAATTATGTTGGACGTATTCATCTCCTATTCGCGCAAAGATATAGAGTTCGCTCAACGCCTGCACCATGCCCTAGAAGCCAGAGACCGTGAGCCCTGTCAATCTGTAGAGAACCCGACCTAGGAGCACCCCCGCTTTTTCAGCGGAGGCAGACGGTGAAGAGTAACTTAAATTAAGTTGAAATATAAGAGTATCTTATTTATTGTCTTTATTAAGCGAATATAGCAAGGGGAGAAGTTTATGGGAAAATTAGACGGCAAAGTTGCAATAATCACAGGCGCAGGTAGAGGGCACGCAGAGGCCGTCGCTAGAAGGTTGGCCAGAGAGGGAGCGGCGGTTTCCATCTGCGATGTTATTCCAGCGATAGAGTTGGAAGACAGTGTCGGTTCCAAGACTAATGGTGGAAAGGTTCTATGCTTCCAGACCGACGTGTCGAAAGAGGGGCAAGTCAACAAGATGGTGGAAGAAACTATTGAACATTTTGGGACCATCGATATACTGGCCAATGTTGTCGGTATCGCTGGCCCCACCAAGGACGTCTGGAAGATGACCCTGGCCGAGTGGAAACGAACACTCGATGTTAATCTCGATTCGCTCTTTCTCTGCTGCAAAGCAGTTCTACCCGAGATGATACGGAAGAAATATGGAAAAATCATAAACTTCAGTTCTGGTACGGGCAAACAACCGCTGTCCCATCGTGCGCCTTATGCCACTTCCAAGATGGGGGTAATCGGCTTCACTAGAACTCTAGCCGCTGATGTTGGTCGTTACAATATTAATGTCAATGCCATTTGCCCAGGTGGACATGAGGAGAGAAGCCTAGAATTGGCAAGGGGAAGAACCGAGTACATGAACAAACCTTTTGATGAGGCAACATTTCGCAGCAACTTCAGAGAGACAAACCCGAAGCGAATTCTGGCTGGTCGATGGTGCGCTGATGAAGGCTATAGTGATATGGGATCAGGAACGGAAGAAGCAGCTTCCCTAGCCCTATTTCTCGCCTCGGATGATGTGGGCAGTATGACAGGCCAAGACATCAACTGCGGCGGGGCAGTTATGTGGTAGGTTAATGCACTTGGGCATCAGAAACGCGCCTCCTTTCGGGGCAGGATTTGTAAAAGATACCTACGATGAGTTTGGTGATCCTATTGATAAATTTGATGCTTTTTATATAGATGTTTATGAGGTGACAGTGGGTCGGGTTAAGGAGTTTCTAAAGTCTTCTGGCTATAAACCTGATAAGCCTATCAATTGGGTTGAGTTATATTAAATACTCACTGACAGCATGCCACGACCCTACGGTCCTGTGGCCGACAGCCTCAGGCAACGAGCCTAATGGACCGCCAGCATTCTGGATTGCTTGACGGTTGCGGAGAGCCGTATCCCGTTCTCAAGAAAGTACTTGAGGCCTGCACAGACGAGATGTACGAGATTGCCGAGCCTGGCATGGAACCACACCGAATTTGTCCAGGGAGGTAAGGGCTTTGCCAAACGTCGAGTATTCTATCCCCAGCGATCTTCTGAGGGCTTTAAAAAGACCATGCCGCATGAAATCTGGGAAACCCTGACACCGCACGCACAGAAGCTGTGCGAATTTGTCAAGGCAGGCAAAGGTGTTTGGCCAGCGGGGGCTGGTGTGATGCATCCGCTGGCAAATAAGCGTGCGGAGGCGGCAGAAGCCAGTGAGAGTGTCTTATAATCAAAAGTCTCGTTTTTTCTATCGCTCCTGCACGCGTCTATAACAGCAAAAACACAACATTTTTCACATCACTCGCACTGAGTGGTGAATAAGGAGTATTTCTCAATGGCCGAAACCAACAAACGCAAGCTACAAGCAAAACTGGAATCACTTCAAGTCTATGGTGACACGCTGGTTGGATGGGATGAGAATACCCCACCCAATGAGACCGTAGATGCCGACGGCAACGTTAACCCAAGTCATCGTGGATTTGGAGTGTCTGACCCGAATTCACCCAACCATCGGGTGTATAATGATCCCGGGGTCGAAGCGCTGCGCTCGCAGCTGCGACAACACAACGGTATTCGCGGCCTCGAAATCTGTGAACCGCACGAGATAAAGAGAGCCGCCAGGATTTTTCATCGTGACGGTTTCGTTGTGGTGCGAGATCTGCTCAATGCTGAACAACTGGCGCGTTGGAGAGAAGGCTGTGCCCGGGTACTAGGAGATATCCTTTCCATCTCCGGTCAAGGAAACAGAAAATACGTGACCGAAACCGGACGTCTGCCACATCGATACAGCTATGGCACATCTTCCGCTTCAAGGCAGATGCTGCACGATTCGGTCTGGGCCAGCATGATTGATCTACCCACAACAACCCCCATTGTCAAAGAAATCTTTGGGTCTTCCAATTACCGGGTTTGGGGGTCAGGCGGCGACCTCTGCCTGCCAGGTGCAATCGAGTATCAACACCTGCACTCCGATGGCAGGGACGCACAACATCTTTCGGAAAACCGTATTGAACAAGCCAGGCTACTCGGCCTCGAACTCAATACAGACAGCTTAGGAAAGTTCGATGTACCGACCCAAAAACTGATTATGGAAATGACACCACCAACAGTGACCATCAACTTCCTGATGTGTGATCTCACCTGGGAGAATGGTCCCATACGTCAGATTCCAGGCACTCATACTGCTCAACAATCGCCACCGAAGCCTGCTGATGAACCGGAGTGGATGAAACATTCCACCCTGGTCGGCGCGCTGGCGGGAGCAGGGGTTTTCCGGGATAACCGGGCTTGGCATGGAGCCACACCGAATTTGTCCAGGGAGGTAAGGGCTTTGCCAAACGTCGAGTATGCTGCTCCCTGGCGTTCGTCTCATGGTTTTAAAAAGGTCATGCCGCATGGAATTTGGGAAACCCTGACACCACACGCACAGAAACTATGTGACTGGATCAAGGCTGATCCAGATGTGTGGCCAGCAGGAGCCAGTATTATGCATCCGTTGGCAAGTAAGCGAGCGGAGGCGGCGAGAGCATAAAATGCTCAAAAGGAGGAAAGAGATGTTAAACTGGGGAGTGATGAGTGCTGGCGGTATCGCTTATGTGTTCTGTAATGGGATGCGTTTTACGGATACGGGACAGGTTCTGGCCGTAGCCAGCCGCACCCAATCAAAAGCCGACCGACTTGTCAACGATTTCGGTATTCCTCGACAATACGACAATTACGAGGTGCTGCTGGAAGACGAGAAGATTGATGCCGTCTATATTTCAACCATTCACCCATTTCATGCGGAGTGGGCGATTAAGTCTGCTCAGGCCGGAAAGCACATTCTGGTTGAAAAACCAATTAGCATGAATCACGCCGAAGCCGAGGCGATGGTCCAAGCGGCACGAGAACACGATGTATTCCTGATGGAAGCCTTTATGTATCGTTGCCATCCGCAAATCCAACAAGTAGTGAAGCTCATACAGGATGGGACGATCGGAAAAGTACAGGTGATTCGGGCAACGTTCAGCTACCAACTCAATTTCAACCCCCAGAGCCGGATTTATAACCGTGAAATGGGGGGTGGCGGTATCCTTGATATTGGGTGTTATACCGCTTCAATGGTTCGGAAGATGGCTGGTGCCGCTGAAAATAAGCCGTTTTTGCATCCAACTGTGGTTAAAGGTAATGGAAAAGTCGGTTCCACCGGCGTTGATCATATCGCAGCAGCGACCCTTAAATTTGAAAACGGTATCATCGGCGAGATAATTGCTGCTGTTGAATGTAGCCTGGGGAGCAGTGTATCTATCTATGGTTCGGAGGGTATAATCACTATCCCAAGTCCTTGGCTCCCTTCAAGCCCTTGCCGCCATGCCAAGCAACCCTTGTCACTCAATACAGCTTTCCCTTCAACAAAGATTATCATTCAATCCCATCAGAAGGGGGAATCATCTGAGATTACAGTCGATGTGGATCGGGATCTTTTCACCTACGAAGCAGATATGGTGGCCAATCGTATTGATGACCGACAAGCGCCAGCCATGTTCTGGGATGACACGCTTTCAAATATGCGGCTGCTGGACGCTTGGCGTGAAGAGGTAGGGGTTGTTTATTAAAAACATGACGTCCTTGACACCGCCGAACAAAAATCACTTAAGACATTGAACCTGGATTGGAATATCACAAATATTTAAGGAGTTAGTACCCATGCCAAAAGATGAACTTTTTCAGGAAACCGTCACTCGTGTTAAACGACCGTCGGCGCACTTTACGTTGCTTCGTGCTCCTGATGGGG
>DTUY01000283.1:0-6296 GCA_012963885.1 Candidatus Poribacteria bacterium
AGCAATGACAGGCAGATTAACCAAATAATCGTATTGTTCATCTGTCATACGTTCTATAAAATTAAATTGTCGAAAATAGCTACCTTGAGCACTCTTATATAGTAGATCAATCAGCTGCTTTCGGTTGCTGGCATCCATTCCATTTTTTTTTAACATAGCATAGGCTTCGGTAGCTGCCAGTTCATGATTGCCTTTAAGATAAATCAGGCGTTTCCCCTTAATCCCAAGTTGTTGTTGAGAATGCCGAATTTGATCTACAATCTTTGCGTCTCCATCAGGATCGGGAATTGATTCAGTTAGCTTATGATCTATGACATCACCAAGAATTAAGCCGTAGACGTCTTCCCCCGAATCAATTTGTTCAATCAATGCTGTTTGTTTCAGCCATTGCTCGAAATAATGCAACTTTCCATGAAAATCGGTTCCAAGATAGACTGTTCCGTGGTCGGGAAGGATAACCAACTCACCATCTCTAGTCAGTTGATTGGGATAATCAGCCAACTGCTTTATTTGTATCGGGTCGCTACCGGCACCAGTTGAAAATAATGCCGAGCATGCAATCAACAAGAAAGAGACGGCAACAATTTTTCGAAGAATCATAATTGTCATGAAATGAGTAAAACCAAAAAAATATGCTAGACACTCCGGTTGGTTACTGCTTTCCTACGTAATCTGACATCAATTTAGTAAAGTTTAGTGGATTGCAATCGGGCTGCCCGGTGACCCGGTAGCACCTTTAAGTTTAAGCGGTGTAAAGATGAAGGCAAATTCGTAAACTTTGTCTTTTGCCAGTTCCTCAGTGATGATATTTTCAAGGTTATAAATACCATTTTGAGGGAGGAACAATTGATGAACGGGGAAAGATATAGACTCATTGGGATTCGGTACAACTTCAATTGCCCAATTATCGGCACAAACCATGACAATTTCTTGATCAACCAGGTATTTTCCAGCATCTAATCCAATCCCAGGTTCGCTTTCATTATAACGTTCATTATCAGTTATCCAGAGCCTTCCCCAACCTGTATGGATCAGGACAACATCACCAGACCCAATGGTTATTCCTTGTTGACGTAATGCTCCCTCCAGATCATCGGCTGTAATTTCATATTTATCTTCTAAATGTTCGACACCTTTATAACCAACAATGTCAATCAAGACACCTCTTGTCACAATCGCGCCAACGTTCTCAACACCAAGCTTAACAAAACCTTCTGCTTTGGCAATTTCGCTTTGTAGCAACCCATTGTAATAAATGTCTCCTATTCCAATATGAGCTAGTCCATCGAACTGAGTTCCAATCTGACCAATCTCACCGCTAAAAATTTCTTCGTGCCAGGTCACTTGATTATCACCTAATGGACCAGACATTTGAGGTATTCGTAAGCTGAAGTGACGCGTGCCAAACAAGGGCATAGCATCTTCATACACTCTACCCAGTTCATAGACTTTCCCCGTTTTAATGAGACTCACAGCTCCTAATACCTTCTCCGTCGTCAGACGATTAAGTGCACCTCGTTGATCATCAGCTCCCCATATGGAAGGATACCACCGGTTTTCTTGAGAAACAGTCCACGCTGTCATTCCAATGACCAACCCAATTGACAGAAAAACCGCCACTAGAATCTTCGGTTGGTTTTTTATCTTCCTCAACATGAATTTCGCTCCCTGTAATTCAGGATTTAATTGTCCATCATTTGAATAATGATAATATCAGTATTAACCAAAATCGTCAATAGATCTTTCCACATTTCTGATCTTTCTACCTAGTGTTTGAAATGGCGAACACCTGTAAATACCATGGCCATGTCATATTGATTAGCCATTTTAATGACTGCTTTGTCAGCAACGGAACCACCAGGTTGAATAATGGCGGTTATTCCAGCTTTACCTGCTGTTTCAACGCCGTCAGGAAACGGAAAGAAAGCATCAGAAGCTAGTACTGATCCTTTGGCTTGATCTCCTGCTTTTCGAACGGCAATAATGCTTGAGTCAACGCGACTCATTTGGCCTGCTCCAATTCCAACTGTCTTTGTGCCTTGTGCAAGTAAAATAGCGTTCGATTTGACATGTTTACACGCTTTCCAGCTAAAAAGCAAAGATCTCATTTCATCTTCTGTCGGGTTCCTACTGGTAACCATTTGTAGGTCTATCCTAGATAAATCGTGGGAATCGCGGCTTTGCACCAAGACGCCATCGGTAATGTTCCGAATCTGTAAAGTTGATTCACCATGTGTCAATTCACCAGTGGCAAGGATTCGCCGTGTTTTGACACGTGAAAGCTGTTTTAATGCTTCACTGGTAAAACTGGGTGCGATAATCGCTTCAATTTTGATGCCGGATTTCGCTTCTTCGCGCAGTAGATTAGCTGTGTTTAAATCCACCTCTCTATTGAATCCGACAATACTTCCGAATGCTGAAACACGATCACAATCCAGTGCATCAAGAAACGATTGACCGAGGTCAACATGAGTGGATAAGCCGCAGGGGTTATTGTGTTTGATGATGGAACAGGTGGGTTCTGAGAAATCCCTTACAATTTCTAATGCAGCTTCCAAATCAAGCAAATTATTGTATGATAAAGGTTGACCGTTTAGTTGATCTGCCCATGCGACACATGACGCTAAAGCAGTTGGAGTGCGATAAAAGGCCGCAGACTGATGTGGGTTTTCTCCGTATCTCAAATCTTGCCGTTTATTGTATCGAAGATTCAAAACCTCAGGCATATCGTCATCTTCCTGGTCCAGGCCAACAAGATAATTTGATATTGCTTGATCATAAAGTGCCGTATGAGTAAATGCTGCCTTGGCCAAATCAAAGCGAGATTTTCTGGATAGGCAACCGTCACTTTCGGTTAACTCGGCCATGACGCCAGCATATTGCTGTGGTGAGGTGAGGACGGCAACATCTTGGTAGTTTTTGGCGGCAGACCTAATCATTGTGGGGCCACCAATATCAATGTTTTCAATGGCGTTAGCGAGTTCAACATTTGGTTTAGCAACAGTGGCTTCAAAAGGGTAAAGGTTGCAAACTACCATGTCAATCATCTGAATGCCATGTTCTTGCGTTTGATCAATGTGATTGGTATTTTTGCGTATGGCCAACAACCCACCATGAATCTTTGGATGTAGCGTCTTCAAACGACCATCCAGCATTTCAGGGAAACCTGTATAGTCAGAGATATCTCGTATGTCAATTCCCGCTTCACGTAAGCAACTGGCTGTTCCTCCTGTTGAGAGTATTTCGATTTTACAATCAGTAAGTATTTTCCCAAATTCAACCAGATTCGTTTTGTTGTAAGTACTGATTAAGGCGCGCTTGATTTTTTTCATCTTTTTATTTACTTATTCTATTCCTTCAGCGGGATTATGATTTACTAACTAAACAGATAAATATTATGAGGAGGTTTCAGTATTCAGTTCCAATGAGCGACAGATCACAACTCGGAAAATTATAGCTGTTTATTGATCGTCTGGCAATCTTCATAGGCTTTTTTTGAACTAAGATGTATATCTGAGTAGGATAGAAACTTCTTTACTTATCGAGTTCATTAGTACAATTCTGTTTGGAGTTTTTTTAATTCAGCTTTTAGTTCTGGAATAATTCCTGCGTATTCCGAATTGTGATAGACATTTTCCATTTCCGTTGGGTCTTTATCCAGATCGAATAGTTCCCATTCAGGTGGTGTCGCTCGATCAATCGCACCGGTTGCTCCGTCTGATTCCCCATAATAGTGGATCAATTTATACCTGTCGGTCCGAATGCCGTAATGCGCTGGCACATTAAAGTGAGCCAAGTGCATCCAGTAACGATAGTACATTGATGTTCTCCAATTCGTTGGTCTCGTCCCACTCAAAATGTTTCTTAGGCTATGTCCCTGCATATCAGATGGAATTGGTACGTTAGCATAATCCAGAAGTGTTGGCGCGTAATCGATATTCAGACCAATTAGATCACTCGTTTCAGGCTTAACTCCGTTAGGGTAGCGAATTAAGCAGGGAACTCGCAGTGATTCTTCATACATAAATCGTTTGTCGTACCAACCGTGATTACCTAGAAAAAAACCGTGATCAGCAGTATAAATTACCATGGTGTTCTGGCTTAAATCGTTGTTATCAAGACAATCCAATAAACGGCCAACATTTTCGTCGATTGATGTTGCACATCGTAGATAGTTCTTCATATAGCATTGATAGTTCCATCTTTTAGTTTCAGATGGTGACAACCCGCCTGGTGGGAATTCCGGCAGGTGATTTTTCCGATGCATAACCGAAACACGTTGGGTCGACATTTCTGCTGCTTTAGCTCGATTTTCATAATCGTCCTCAAAATTTTCCGGTTCAGGAATCTGCTGATCCCGATATAAATCTAAGTGTTTGGGATTTGGCACAAACGGATCATGAGTTGCTTTATAAGTGCACATCAGCAGGAAAGGCCGATCAGCAGATCTTCGATTCAACCAATCAAGTGACAAGTCTGTGATTACATCTGCGGTATAGCCGGTGAACTCTTGAGTTTCTCCCATCACATTCATTTCCGGGTCAGAATGCCTTCCCTGCCCCTTCAAGATACTCCAATAATCAAATCCCCATGGTTGACTAACGTCACCCTGACCCAGGTGCCATTTCCCAACAATTGCCGTTTGATAATCAGCCTGGTGTAGAATTTGGGCAAATGTCCTGTGTTTGCTTTGATCAATAGTATCACCTAGCGTTTTAACTCCCGTTTTATGTCCGTATTTGCCAGTTAAGACAGAAGCTCGAGCAGGTGTACAGATTGAATTTGTACAGAAAAAATTATTGAACCGCATTCCTTCATTACCAATCCGGTCGATATTGGGTGTTTTATTGATTTGGCTTCCATAGCAACTGATAGCCGGAGCAGCATGATCATCGGACAAGACAAACAAAATGTTGGGCCGACAGTTATCCATCCATTTTCTCCACCTGGAATTTAAGGTTACTGAAGATCCTTAAAAGGTTATTAGACAGACAATACTTGATGCAGGGCATCATCTAATATAGTTTATGACAATGATTGCATTATATCCTTGTCATATTTTATTTTCATCAACTAAAATAACTAATATAGGAGCAAAGTAAAGGACTTGATATGAATTATATATGTGTATTTTCACTGTCTAGATGTTGAACCATATAAAGTATCGCATACATTTAGAAACATGTTAAATTTTGATTGTTTCATTAAATTAAAATCAGGTTACGCACAACGAATAGAAGGAGAAAGGTAGGGATGCCAAGAGAACTCGTCGCTGTTGCACCAAGAACTCCTGTATTACGTGAGTATGAGGAACAACCTCTCAAATCAAATGAACTAAGAATAAAAAGTATCTTTTCCGCGCCTAAGCATGGTACAGAGCTCAGACCCTATCGCGCCGATACTAAAGATCAGACTTCGCCTTTTGATGGTCAAAAGCGTATTCATATTGGAGAAGGAGGCGATCCGAAATTCCCGATTCGGTTGGGTAACATGGCAGTTGGTAATGTTATCGAAGTTGGTCAGGAAGTCGCATCTTCTCAGATTGGAGATAAAGTTTTTGGGCACCTACCAATCCGAGAAACACACACCGTCAATCAGGGACGGATTAAGAAAGTTCCCAAAGGTATGTCATCGGAGGCAATTGTGTATTCCGATCCAGCGGGTGTCGCCCTCTGTGCAATTCAGGGGAGCCAAATATGCCTTGGGTCATCTGTGATTATATTCGGATTGGGTGCTATTGGTCAGATGGCTTTACAACTGGCTCGGCTTCAAGGAGCAAGATGGATTGCCGTATCTGATCCGATTCCAGTCAGGCGAAAGGTAGCTAAGAATCACGGTGCGGATTTGGTAATAGATCCAACTATGGATGACGTGGGATTTATCGTCAAGGATCAAACTGAAAACGCCGGAGTTGATGTTTCCATAGAAACAAGCGGCAGTTATGCTGCCATGAATGATGCTCTCCGTGCAACTGCCTACGGTGGGAAAATTGTCTCCGCCGCCTATTATACTGGTGATTCTAGCGTATTAAGCTTTGAAGGCGAATGGCACAGGAATCAATTGACAATCATATCGACTCGTGATGTCAATAGCACGCTAAGAGATCATCCACTTTGGAATACTCCGCGTCTACACACAGAAGCTTTTGCTTTACTACAAGAAGACAGGATTTCCGTAGATGGTCTCGTTCATCCAATTGTGCCCTTTAGCCAAGCGGCAGAAGCATATCGTGTCATCGATGAAAAACCAGCAGAAAGCATTAAGCTTGGAATCGTAGCAGACGATCAGTAACCAAT
>DTUY01000283.1:6396-20243 GCA_012963885.1 Candidatus Poribacteria bacterium
AAAAACCAGCAGAAAGCATTAAGCTTGGAATCGTAGCAGACGATCAGTAACCAATCGATAATGCCGGCTTTACTTGTTTGATATCTATTGATGGGGAGCAATTTTGTCAACCCAGGCATTGACCACTGCCTCCACCATAATCTGCCCGTGTTCGGCATTGGCAGTCCAGCTATTTTTTTCTTCATCTTGGCGGCAGTACCAAGGCGCATTATCGTCCAGTTGACCCTGTTCCACCAATTCAGGACAGGTGGCAAGGAGAAAAGAAGTCTCGTTGTATCCAGCGTGGTCGCCACCTGCAGGAGGAGAGGCTGTGGGTAGGATCATCGGTTGGACTTCAATTTCACCCCACACTGATCCAACTTCATCTTTCAACGTTTCATTACCCCACCAACCACGAGGATATCCTTTTTCCAAGATTCCTTCAAAGGCCAATTCTGCCGCAGCTTTTTTGAAAGCCAGAGCCAGCGGTGCTTCCATTCCTTGGTGCATGATGATGACATAGATCTTTTTAAACCCCATCTGGCGAAAGTTCTTCAGGATTGCTTTGACGTGATTGCCAAATGCCGTGTAGTCGGGGTCTATGGTTCCATCCTCTGGGCTACCGAGTGCGTAACCAGTTGGGCCGTAATCAAAAGAAGGAGCAATGGTAACATCAACTTTTTTGGCAATTCGGGCACAAATTTCTTCCACAATAATTGTGTCGTGACCAATTGCCATATGAGGACCATGGGTTTCAATACAACCAGCAGGTACAAGCAAAGAATAGCTCGAGGCCACAGCCTTTTTCAATTGATACGGTCGCATGTGTTTCAGATACATAGATATTTCCTTTATATAAGGTTTTTAACCAGAGGACTGGTCATCTTTGAGATAGGAATTATGTGTATTCTTGTAAGATTTCCTCTTGTAGATCCTGATCAATGTTTGCCCCGGAACAAATAAGGCAAACATGTTTGTTTTTGAGAAAAGTCTTCATTTTTAAGGCTCCGGCTAAAGCGGCAGCCCCAGCACCTTCAAGCAGATATTCAGTATGACAATAAAACAAGCCCATTGATCGTTTCAATTCAAGTTCACTAACCAGAACTATCTCGTCAACAACTTCCAGCATTAGTGTTACTGCTTCCGGAATTGCCATCCTAACTGCCATCCCACTGGCAAAGGTATCACAACTGTTAGTGTTTATAGGCAAGCCAGCTTGAAAGGAAAGCGCCATACAAGGGGCTTGTTCCGATTGGACACCTATCACTCGAATTGATGGATTAAATTCTTTGAGTACGGTTCCGATTCCCCCTATTAATGCGCCGTTACCAATCGGAACAATGACAACCTCGGTTTTAGGCAGTTGTTGGATGATTTCCCAGCCGATAGTCGAAGTGCCCGCAAAAATTTCAGGGCACGAACCATCTTCGACAAAGATTGCGCCCTCTGAAAACGGACGGTTCCGGAAAATCTCCTTAGTCTCATCCAAATCATGTCCGATAAACTCCAGTTCAACCCCGAATTGTCGTATCAATTTGACTTTACTTTGATCACAGCCGATGGGTACGCCGATGGTGAGAGGGATTTTATACTGTTGACAGGCGAACGCCATTGCTGCTCCGTGATTTCCTGTAGAAACAGTGATAATTCGAGAAATTTCCTGACTGGAAGCAATTTTGCTAACGAAATTTAAGGCCCCTCGGATTTTAAAGGACTTTACCAGATTCAGGAACTCGTACTTCACAAACACGTCAGCTTGTATCATTCGGCTGAATCCCGATTCCTGGGTCAAAGGCGATGGTTGCAGGAACCTATCCAGAATTCGAGTTGCAGCGATTGTCTGCTCACGAGATGGTCGAAGTGAAATGTTAGACATAGGCTACGATTGTTATTGAGCTGACATCAAATAGTTATGCAGAAACGATTGTCATTTGCTTCATTTTGTCTTCGTCTAGTTCAATGCCCAACCCAGGGCCTTCTGGAGGATACAGGTAGCTTCCTTCAGCACGGATCCGCTTTTTTGCCGGAGAGGTGGTATAGAGCACAGGGCCCATTGGATCACAAGGAAGATTCAGGTTAGGCATGGATACCCCGACATGGACTTGGGCGGAGGTGCCTAAAGTCGATTCTTGATCGGTACCAATCAGGCATTCAAGACCTGCCGCTTCAGCCAGAGCAAACAGTCGACGAACATAAGTAGGCCCACTAGCGACGCAAGCAACATTGAATATGGTACACGCACCTTGCTGAATAACTTGATAGCCATATGGTAAACTGCCAATATGTAGGCTAACTGGATAATCAACACGCTTGGTAAACTCCACACAGACCTGAAGATCCCGTGAAGGTTGTTCAAAATGATAGGGTGCGTGATGACGAATGTCATCTGCGTAGCTAAGAGCCGTCTCCCAATCGGTGAACCGTCCCGAAAAGTCGAGTTGTTTGAGTTGAATCTGTTCCCCGTAACGGGACTTCATCTCAGTCAGAAACAAGTCATCCAGTTCTTTGTTTCCTGATACATAATATCGAAAAAGATGATGACCCAGATTAACTAACCGCTGTAGATAACTGGCAGACTGCTCAAAGTTTTCCTGTACTTGCCAACCGAAAATCGGGTAACAGCAGTATATCCGATCACGCACCTTTCCACCCAGCAACATGTAAGCTGGTACACCCTGTGCTTTGCCGTTAAGATCATAAAGCGCCAGGTCAATTGCTGAAACCAAATGTGCGTTGGAAATGGTGCTGCCGAAATTTTCCTGTCGAAGCATTTCGTTAATCTCCACAATGCGAGTGGCATCACAACCGACCAAAAGCTGATTATATCGTTTGGTCAGACTGGAAAGGTTTGCTGCTCTACTATCTGAGGCTTCGCCTAGTCCTACTAACCCATTTTCAACATAGATCTTGACAATGACATGACCTGAGATCTTTCCGTAGTAACGTGGCGTTTCAATCTGGAAGGCTTCGACCCTCGTAATCTTCATTTTCTTCTCCTAACCACTACCAGTTTAAAGAATGGTAACAGTTAGCTGATATTCCGTTCGATATCAATCAGAGATTGGTTGCCTACCAGCGTCGACTAAAGTCCCGAATGTTCATAGACACCTAAATCCGGATCTTGATCACGATGAAAATTTTTGCCCATTAGGTACTTAATTTCTAGTTCAACATCACGGATATAGATTTGAGAGGCTACATCTGGTGCCTGTTGAAGCAAGGATACCTGAAGCGTGTTTTCACCTTTTTTCGGCCATCGATCTTGATCTAGCCGATAGATGAACCAGTAACCAGAACCCGTACGATAGCGTGGTGCCTGCATCCGATAAATCTGGTTAATCTTTCTCAATAGGCTGTCCGGTAACTCTATGTTGTTGAGGTGAAAACTTAATTGATCTGTTTCAACAGTATTCATTACCCGTACGCGTAAAAAGACTTCATGCAGTCGTCCTACCCGATTCCAGTGTGCTAAGTCATCGCTAATCTGAAACTTTAGCTCACTCGCCTTATTGGTTTCCAGCGTAACAGGTAAACGCATGGCTAATCCTGGTTCCATGGTTGGTTTGGGGTAACGTCCCGTCTCAGTTGGAATATAGTAGTATTTGTCTTGGGATACCATAATTTCGGGATATGGCAGTTCACGCAACTTTTGGTAAAAAGAAGCTTGATAAGGCCAATTACCGAACCAGTGCGCCAGGTAGAGGCCATCGATTCCTTGATCCCAATAATTGCAGGCAGCAGCACGAACCACCTCAATAGTTGCTTCCCCTAACCGGTCTGAATCCACATGACTATGAATAGCCGCATGAACTCTACAATTGGTGCCTTGTGTGGCAGCAACTAAAGGTCGAAAATCTGTCATTTGATCTAGAAGTTCAGGACCTGATAATGACTGGCCGATAACCACATCAACAATTTCCTGCTTCAACCAGGAACAAACGTCCAATCCCAAGTCTAAGCATCCTTCAATGCTAGCTGGAATACGGATAGCCAACTCACGTTCAGATCCGCTACTTTTAACGGCATCGTATACTCGTCGAATCCAAGCCGTCATAATTTTCCGACCAATTTCATTTTCATCCGGATGAAAATAATAGGGTGAATAATTGAGTTGCAATTCAAAACCATCAACCGAATACTTGTTCAAGGTTTCTTCAATGATAGTAAACCGTTCTTCCCGTACTTCTTCATGCTTGAAATCCAGACAGGTTAAGCCGAGAAAATCATCACTTAGATCTTCGTTAGCACCAATTTCCAGATGCGTGTTATCGAAGCGGAAATCAGAACAGCGGACATCAGAACTGCGTTCACCACGCCCTTGCTGTACCAACAAGGTTGGATAAACCTTCATCCCCACAGCTTGGGCACGGTCACAAATCAGTCGTAAAGGATCATCCCCTTGTTGGATAAGGTCTGCGGCATTCTGATGGGCACGACGAAAAACCAAATGGGGCCAATCCTCCACATTATGTCCCCAGAGTTCTCCAATTTCGGTGTCGTGCAGGACGGTACGGCCATCCCCCAAACAAAACATGATTGCTTCTACTGGTGTACCAACCAACTCGTTTATTGCTGATTCGTATTCTTCTTTTTGTATTGGCGGTTCATACATGTAAATCAATGGATGGCGCCCATCATGGTAAAACATGATTCGTGGTTGTGACATGTCAACATGGATACCATATTCAAATCTGGATATGACATCTACCTCCTCTGTTTTTTTTACACGGAAATTGTATGAATTAGAACCCAAAAATTAGTAAGGAAGAGTCAGTGGTTTGCTGCTAAGCCAGTCATTGGCCACACTGGTGTCCAAAAGTTAATAGTATTGTGCATTAGATATCAATAGAGATCAATCTTTAAATTATATCATCACAGGCCTTGGCTATTTCACGCTTGGCACTAGGCTGCAGACCAATTTACGGCATTTGGATGTGGTTATGATGGACATAGGATCGATGACAAATTTTCATTCAAGAACATGCTTTTGAATCAGGTATTTTTTTGTTGCTTCACGATTTAATGTGTAACCAAGACCTGGCCGACCCGGGACTAAGAAACAACCGTTCTGAAAAGGAAAATCCTCGTTCACCAATGTATTCTCCCATGCCATTGGGCCAACCATATCATAAGGTTGGGTTAAGTTGGGCATGCAGGCTGCTACGTGTAACCCCATGGCAGCTCCAGGTCCGTATGCTACGGTTTGGCTCCAACCACCCATGCCAAGTTGATGGGCAAGATACGACTGATTAATTGTTTCAATGTAACTAGCAGACCCTATAATGGCGTAGTCAAGTGCTTGCGATTGAAAGGCTGTGATGAGGTTGGTGCCGCCAATGTGATCGGCAATCGGTAAGTTTATCGTCTGTCGCAACCGGCGCCACTCTGAAAAAGTGCCAGCTGCAGATTGTTTTCGTATTGGGCTTTCCAGACAATCCAGACGATGATTTTGCAACCGCCGCGCAAGTTCTTGGGCGACCCACACCTCCTCCAACCGCCACCGAATATCAGGCCGCACAATCATATCTGGCAATATTTTATGGATAGCCTCAACTCGATCCGTAACGTAACGGATTCGTTTCTCTGGTGTCCCTTCGGCTTCGGTAATACATTTCATCTTATAGGCAAGAAAACCTTGTTCCCATCCCCATTGCGCATCGTCTGCAGTATGCTCCGTCGTTTTGTATCCAGTACATTGGGTAACCGGAATTCGGTCCCGCAAGCGTCCACCAAGGAGTTGCCAGATCGGAACGCCAAGTGCCTGACCACGTAAATCCAGAACCGCTTGTTCAAAAGATGCTGTCATGGGAGACTCAATTAGGGCTAAGTTAAGCTTTAGAACGTCTTGACCAAGCCAAGAATTCAAAATTGAGATCATGGTTTCCGGCGGTGTATTACGCTCAATTTGAGTTAAGCCAATAAGTCCAGCGTCAGTCTCTACTTCCGCAATACCGTGCTCAGATCGTTGGTGCATGGGCTGTCCGTAAACATCGTCAGACCACCACCATCTTCGTTCCGGGACATTGACGACATAGAGTCTAATCCGGCTAATCTTCATCTCTATCTTCCCGCTATCTGTTATTCCTGTTAATCGAAATCCATTAATTGAACGAGTTCTATCTTCCTTTAAGATTATAAGCGAATTAGGTTGCTGTGCCAATAACAAACATGGTAGGATGCTAAATCAAATCCGCATATTATTGTAGAGATTTAAGTACAGGGTATTATTTATCAGTAAATACCAATCCAAAACCAAAGCGAGCTAGCATATATTTGTAAAATTGTATCCAACGCACGAATTTTTCAATTATTTGTTTTGGAGGAAATGCTATGGAAACTTATCGTGTCGGTATTATTGGCTGTGGTCGGATTGCTAGTAAAATGGAGGACGAGTCCGATGAACACCCGATTTCAATTGCTGGCGCCTTTGATGCCTTATCCAATACCAAGATCGTTGCTGCTTGCAATCGTGGTTCGGAAGGTCTCCATACTTTTGGTGAAAAATGGGGTGTAGATGCCCTCTATCATGATTATCAGAGGATGTTAGACAAAGAAACTTTAGATATTGTCTGTGTGGCTACGCATCCACCGTTACATCAAGAAATGGTGGTCGCGGCTGCTGAAGCTAGTGCCAAGGGAGTATTTTGCGAGAAACCGATGGCATTGAGCCTAGGCGATTGTGACCGGATGCTTAGGGCCTGTGAAGAAAGCGGGACAAAATTGTTGGTCAACTGTTCACGTAGATGGTCGGGCGAATACCAAGCCGCTAAGGACTTACTGGACTCCGGTAAACTGGGACCGTTACTACACGTCATTGGTCACTGCCAAGGGTGTAAGCCTTCACCCAGCTGGGTGGCGGATACTGAAGGCCCGTTACTACATGATTCTGTACATACTTTTGACATACTGCGTTTTTTTGTTGGTGATGTGACTTCAGTGCTTGGCACGGCACGAAAACGAATACATCACGAATTTCGTGTGGAAGACACCAGTTATGCCTTGCTACAGTTTCAAGATGGTGTGGATGGTGTCGTGATTAGCGATGAGCTGACTGAATATGAACGTTGGGATGTAGAATTACAATGTGAAAGAGGAATTATAAAACTAGGTTTTGGGGCTGGAGTTTGGCGATCTCAACCAATTGATTTTGAAAGCGGGGCATGGTGGGCATTGGAACCAGAGATTTTGCCGGATCCCATCTGGACTGAAACATCAATGATGAAGGCAGGACAGGATTTAATAAATTGTATCCAAGAGGATCGACACCCTCGATGTAACGGTCGAGATGGTCGGGCAGCTATTGAAATTGTTATGGCTATCTATGAGTCTGAACGGCGTAACAATTGTTGGGTTGATCTACCGATTGGTGTACAAGAGTCTTTAGTTGACGTGTTGCGAGCGGAAGGGAAACTATAGTTGGGTTTATGAAAAGCAAACATCACACAGCTATTAATTCAGTTTTGTATCCAACAAGGCACCAATTCCAATGAATAATTGGAGGGGTTAATTATGCGTAAGAAAATCGTTTTAATTGGTGCAGGCAGTGCTGCTTTTACCCAAGGATTGGTTGCAGATCTTATTTTATCCCCAGATTTTGAAGGTTGTGAACTTGGCTTGGTAGATATTGACCCGCAAGCCTTGGAAACGGCTGAAGGCATCGCCAGGCGGATGATCGAGAGTAGAAAATCAGAAATTATCATCAGCACATCCACAGATTGTCGTGACATCCTGCCAAATGCCTTAGTAGTAGTAACCACAATTGGAGTTGGCGGTCGACGGGCTTGGGAACAGGATGTTTTTATTCCCAGAAAATATGGTATTTATCAGCCTGTTGGGGATACGGTTATGCCTGGTGGAATCTCCCGGGCGCTGCGAATGATCCCGCCTCTGGTAAAGATCGCGAATAGTATTGCAGAACTTTGTCCTAATGCTTGGTTCTTCAACTATTCCAATCCAATGAGTGCGAACTGCTGTGCAATTCGTCAAGCCACAAATGTCCCTGTAGTTGGTTTGTGTCATGGTGTCTTCCATGTTGAACGTCAACTTGCTGACTTCATTGGCGCACCTCCAGAGGAAGTTACCTCGCTCTATACTGGAATTAATCATTGTACATTTATTTATGATTTCCGTTGGAAAGGTCGGGATGCTCTCCCACTGATACAAGCGCGTTTGAACCAAGAACGGGGGGAATCTGCGTGTTTGACGAAACTTAAAGAAATTTTTCCGGAAATTGATGGATTCAGCAACGAAGTTCAATCGGCTAGTAATCCTTTCTCCTGGTCAATTTTTGATACTTACCAAGCTTATCCTGCTGTGAATGATCGGCATGTTGTTGAGTTCTTTCCGGAACGGTTCCCCAACGGTGCGTATTATGGAAAAACACTCGGTGTGGATGCCTTTTCCTTCGAAAATACGATCGCTGGTGGAGATAATGCCTATGTCGCTATGCAAGCAATTTCAACGGGGAAAAAACCACTGGACAATGGGATTTTTCAACGATCAGCGGGAGAACATGAACAGGTTCTAGACATTCTTCACTGTATGGAACATGGTCAACGTCGGATTTTTTCTGTTAATCTGCCAAATTTGGGCGCGGTTCCCAATCTGCCATTTGGAGCGGTGCTAGAATTGCCCGCTGTCGCTACTGCAACAGGATTTCGTGCCATCCAATTACCTGACTTTCCCAATACGCTGGCAAGTATTGTTAACCGGAAACTGACAGCAATTCAACTGACAGTTGAAGCCGCTCTAAATGGAGATCGAGGATTGTTTATTGAAGCGCTGCTGGCTGATGGTGCCGTAGTTGATCCGAATGTCGCCGGTAAAATGGCTGATGAGTTGCTGGAAGCCCACCGATCCAATTTATCCGCCTTCTTCTAGGGTTTTCTGATACATTTACAAACTAGTTTTGGAAAAACTCGTCATACTGGGTTTATTGCGTAAGTGAGATTTAGAAATCAAATATTAAGGTTGGATGAATTCTCGCATCTCAGGAGTTTTATAATCTGGAACAATATCATAGAATCTTATTGTATGCGAGTATGATTCACATACGTTTGGATTAATAAAATCTTGCTATTTCCATGAAGTTTATTGTAATATCCCTCATAAGGTGTACCACCAAGTAAAGGAACTGGCAAGGAAGATAGTTGTTTGCTTGGAACTTACGCTATCTATCAAGGCAAAGACTTTACAGATTTCACCATGGAAATGGATGTCTTCGCCGCTGATAACGATGGTATGGGTATTGTGTGGGGGTTTACAGGACAAGATAAACATCATCGCATCATTATGATAAATGATAAGTGGCCGAGTCCAGCCTTGGATAAAGTTGGTGGTCCCTTCATGAAACTGCAGCAGCGGGTTGGTCCGGAAGAGCCTTGGTACAAGATCATTGAAGTTGTCAAAGACAGCTATAAACCCTACGCAGAAGGCAAACACCTTCACTGGACATTCAGCGTCATAAACGGTGAAGCTAAGTTTAAAAGAGAAGACGGATTAAGCATAAGTGCCAATGTTGGCCGAACAACTGGTAAGATAGGTATCCAACTTTATGCTCAACAAGCCGATTTTGACAATATCGTGATTACACCATCTACGGTTGCTGTCAATGCTAAAGGCAAGTTAGCAACAGCTTGGAGTTCAATTAAATCAAGCCGATAATTTTTGGTGTGTCTTTTTGTGATTTTAATTTTGCCCTGTGTCTTCTCCATGGGGCAATTCTTTTATTGAAGCGATGATGACGAAATGGCTATTAAGCAGATATATTTTTTTTGTACTCGTTTTCTGTTATCTATTTTTTGTTTTTGGTGCATCCCAGGCCCAAAAACTTATCTTTGATTTCGAAAACGATGCCAGTTTAAAAGATTGGGAAGTCATTGGTGAAGCTCCAAAAAACATTGGTAAAGGAGCACCATCTCGCTGGTTTGTTACAAATGGACCAATTAAGGGCAAGGCTTTATATCAATCCTCTAACATTTGGGGAACTAAAGACGACAGTTGCCTGATGGGTACCTTTATTATTTACAAAGGCAAACAATTTGTTGATTTTAAGATGGATGTTGATGTTGTATCGGATGACAATGACGGAATGGGAATTGCCTAGGCGTTTGGAGATACCCAGCAACATTACCGTGTTATCATGATTAACGATAAGTGGCCGGAAGTACCAGTTGATAAAATTAGAGGTCCGTTTATGAAAATTCAGAAGCGGGTGAGTGACGATGATCCTTGGTACGAGCTTATGAAGGTCAAAAAAGGAGTAACCTATAAAGAGAAAGTTTCGCTTCACTGGCAACTTTCAGTGAAAAAAGGGAATTTTAGATTCAGACGAGATGATGGTAAAACCATTGAGGGAATTGATAGGGAGTATAAAATAAGGATATGTTGGCATTCAGCTCTATGCTCAAAAAGCCTACTTCGATAACATTGTCATTGAGAACACATGGGCTATAGATCCAAATAAAAAAGTATCAACAACCTGGGCACAAGTTAAAGCGGATCGAAATTATTAAAGCTGAAATCTTGGAGGTTTAAAACTATGAGAATGTATAAGATTAAATATCTTTTGTTGATGTTTTTTTGTTTGTTTATATTTGTTGTCATTTCTGCAGCACAAGAAAAGATCAAAATTGATTTTGATAACAAGGCAAGTATAAAAGATTGGGAATTCATTGATGAAGCTCCGAAAAATCTGGGAGACGCGGGACCCTCTACATGGGAGATTAAAAAGGGGCCACTAGACGGAAATTCTTTGTTTCAAGGTTCTAATATCTGGGGTTCCAAAGCAGATACTTGCCTGATGGGTACTTTTGCTATTTACAAAGCTGAAAAATTCAAAGAATTTACAATTGAGATGGATGTTTTTGCTGCCGATAACGATGGCATGGGTATTACTTGGGCTTATGAAAGCACCAAAAAACATTATCGTGTCATCATGATCAATGATGGGTGGCCTGAGGTCCCGGTTGATGGAATCAAAGGACCATTCATGAAAATTCAGAAGCGGGTTAGTGATGACAAGCCTTGGTATGAGTTGATAGAGGCTGAGAAAGGAATTACCTATAAAGAACAGACTCCGCTTCACTGGCAATTCGAGGTCAAAGGTGGCGAGTTTAAGTTGACACGGGAAGACAACAAAGTAATCAAGGGTTCCGATAAGGAGTATGAAGAAGGTTATATTGGCATTCAACTTTATGCCCAACAGGGACATTTTGACAATATTGTGATTGAAAATACTTGGGCGGTAGACCCTCGAAAAAAAGTGTCGACAACTTGGGCACAAATTAAGAAAGACCGTAATTAAGAATATTTGTTGCCCATCCTTTTGCCCCTCTCTTTACTACGGAAGGGTTTTTTTGCGTCATACTAAGATCTTGATTAAACCCTGAATCAGCCGTTTCGGGTACCATAATATCTAGTAACATTGGTTACTGGAAATTGAAGGAGAAATCTTGCTATTTTTGTGAAGTTATTGTAATATTTTAAAGATATAGTTTAGTATCAAATTAACTAATTTAGGAGGTTCTTAATTAACTAGTTCAGGAGATTCATGATGAAGATTAAGATTTTCGTAACACTCACATTTCTCTTCGTTTTGTTAATTTCCAGCTTTTCTTCTAATGCCGAAACAATCAAGATTGATTTTGAGGACGGTAAAACTATGCTGAAGGGAGAATGACCATGAAATATCGCACTGCGATGTCTACACTAGCTGTTTTGATTATTTGTTGTTTGCTGATACCTATTTCCGTCATGGGCCAAAAGGTAATTTTCGAGGAAAATTTTAACGGATTGAAACTTGGACCAAGTCAGGAAGAAGGTGTCAAGAAAGATAACGTTTGGACCAAAGAAGGCCCAAAAGGATGGACAATCGAGACCGAATTCAAACCCAAGAAAGGTGCTGCTAAGTTGCCGGATGGCCTCGGTATCACAGAATGGATGGGGTGGAGTTTCGCCGATCACGCCTGGTGGACTCAAACTGCCGGAAATCAAGGTCGCGCAAATTGGAAAAAAGCGGAAAAAACTGTGGCTATTGCTGACCCAGATGAGTGGGACGATGAAAAAAAGGATGACAAAAGCCCGGATGACTTGGTTTCATTCAATTCGTGGCTTTCCACATCTCCAATTGATATTTCGGCTATCAGTCCAAAATCCATCAAGCTTTCTTTTGATTCTTCTTTCCGAATGGAAAAACCACAACAGTTTGAAATAAGTGCAAAATTTGATAGTAGTGCTCCAATACAAATTTTTCATATCATACCTGATGAGACAAAAGATTCTATTGCTAAAGTCACCTACAAAATTACCGGAAAAAAAGAAGATAAAGCCACTAGTGAAGCCAATGTCGATTTCCCCTTTACCGTAGAAATACCCAATCCGGGTGGTGCCAAGAAGATGATCCTTACCTGGGCTGTCCTCAACGCTGATAATGATTGGTGGTGGGCCATTGACAACATCAAAGTCACTGGTGTCGGTGGAGCGAACGTTGCTGTCGATGCTAAAGGCAAGTTAGCAACATCTTGGAGTTCAATTAAATCAAGCCGATAATTTTCGGTGTATATTTTGTAATTTTAGTTTTGCCCTATGTTTCCTTCATGGGGCAATTCTTTTATTGAAGCAACGATGACGAAGTGGCTATTAAGTAGATACAGTTTTGTTGTACTTGTTTTCTATTCCCTATTTTCTTATTTCTGGTGCATCCCAAGCCCAAAAACTTATCTTTGATTTTGAAAATGATGCCGGTTTAAAAGATTGGGAGTTCATTGATGAAGCTCCGAAAAATCTGGGAGACGCGGGACCCTCTACATGGGAGATTAAAAAGGGGCCACTAGACGGAAATTCTTTGTTTCAAGGTTCTAATATCTGGGGTTCCAAAGCAGATACTTGCCTGATGGGTACTTTTGCTATTTACAAAGCTGAAAAATTCAAAGAATTTACAATTGAGATGGATGTTTTTGCTGCCGATAACGATGGCATGGGTATTACTTGGGCTTATGAAAGCACCAAAAAACATTATCGTGTCATCATGATCAATGATGGGTGGCCTGAGGTCCCGGTTGATGGAATCAAAGGACCATTCATGAAAATTCAGAAGCGGGTTAGTGATGACAAGCCTTGGTATGAGTTGATAGAGGCTGAGAAAGGAATTACCTATAAAGAACAGACTCCGCTTCACTGGCAATTCGAGGTCAAAGGTGGCGAGTTTAAGTTGACACGGGAAGACAACAAAGTAATCAAGGGTTCCGATAAGGAGTATGAAGAAGGTTATATTGGCATTCAACTTTATGCCCAACAGGGACATTTTGACAATATTGTGATTGAAAATACTTGGGCGGTAGACCCTCGAAAAAAAGTGTCGACAACTTGGGCACAAATTAAGAAAGACCGCAATTAAGAATATTTGTTGCCCATCCTTTTGCCCCTCTCTTTTACTATGGGAGGGTTTTTTTGCGTCATACTAAGGTCTCGATTAAACCTTGAATCAGCCGTTTCGGGTGCCATAATATCTAGTAACATTGGCTATTTAGGATTGAAGGAGAAATCTGGATTCAGGAGAAATCAAATAGAATAGAAGGAATAGGTGACAGGATCAAGTTGAATCCTGAACTGAGATCATTGCCGTTTGGATCATTCATTGGTAAGTCGTTCAAACATGATAAGGATCACTTGACGTGTCCAGAATGTGACAGCGAATTTTATTCGCTTACCATTAAGCACAGCGAAAAAGAAATCTTTAATGCTCTTCATTTGCTTCATCCGCATGTGGCTCATATACTTAGCGGTGGACGAGTTCCGAGGTTCCGACTTATTGAGGAAAAAAACTAAACGTAAGAATTTAAATGATCCAGTTGGTGGAACTGGGTCTA
>DTUY01000284.1 GCA_012963885.1 Candidatus Poribacteria bacterium
AGGATATGGTGACAAACCAAAGGATCTTTGATATAAAATCATACTAAAGTACTATGATGTTTTTTTAAAAGGAGAGCTATCATGAGAGGAGACTTTGAAGCCTATCTGAATGATTCATTCCGCGATAAAAATGGAAAATTGGACTTAGAAGAATTGTTAGCCCTTGAGGATGAGGCAGAAATGGAAGTTGCTGTTATCATGCCCAACACACAACCGGAACCACCTAACGCAGAACTGGCTGAAGCAATAAAAGGCAATCCTCGCGCACTTGGTTGTGCCCTCATCCACCCAACCGAAGTAGACCCTATCTCAAAAATAAACCAGGCGGCTGACACGTGGAAAATGAAAGGAATTAAATTGATGCCTGCTGTTCACGGTTACAATGTGGATGATGAAATAGTCAGGCCAGTAGTCGAAGCGGCACGAGATAATGGACTCATCGTTTCTATCCATTCGGGACCGGGAAATTGTCATCCTACCCGGATTGGCAACGTGGCTAGTTGGATTCCCGAAACACCGGTAATTATGGATCATATGGGGTTTCCTGATGATCTGGATTCTGGAATCGAAGCGGCTAAAACCCATAAGAACATATATTTGGGAACAACTATCCTCCGATTTCATCAACGTTGGGGGACCAATCCAGATCAGGTTGTTCCCACTGAGATCAAGAAAGCAAACGACGAACTAGGCCCCGAGCAAATCGTTTTCGGATCGAACACACCCGAATATCGGCCGATTCAAGTCGTTAATGCAATCCAGCGTCTGGAATTGGGAGAAGAGGCCGAGACACTAATTTTTGGCGGAAATCTAGCGAGGATCTATGGTCTAAATGATTAACGCGGATCTCTTGTTTGTCTAACTCTCCACTCTTGCGCTGCTTTTCTTGCTTCTAAGGTACCTATATTATCCAAAGCTAAAACAATTCGGCTTTGATTTTTTTTATCACTAACATTTAATATTTCTATTAAAGCTGGAACTGCGGACCCAGCAGATTTTCCAAATAATTCTAACGCCTGAGTAATGGCATTTTGAACGGTGGTTCTCTTATCATTCTTCAATATCCTGATTAGTACCGAAACTAACTCCTGGTTAGGGTTTCCTATTCGGCCCAATGCCAAAACAACCGAAGCACAAAGTCTTTCATCACTATCGTTTAACATACCTATTAAGCTCGGAATTGCCGGTTTAGCTGCAGTCCCTATCAAGCCTAAGACCTCAACGGTATGGATCCGAATGTTCATTTCATCATTCAATGCTTCGATCAATATAGGAATCTGCTGCATCACTGAACTTTTTGCTTTAAACGAATTTATTCTATTTAGAGCCATTATTATCTTAAGACGAATCGTGATAGTGCTTCCGTCTAATGCCTCAATCAGCGCAGGTAGCGCCGGTTTCCCGATGTCACCTAACGTCACAGCAACATTGATCTGAACTAAATTATCTTGGTGATGTAAAGCTTCTATTAATTCTGATACCGAGGGTTCTCCTATCTCTGTTAAAGCAGCAACAGTAACATTGCGAATCCAAATATCCTCATGGTTCAACATACCTATTAAAGAAGAAACCGCCGGTTTTCCGATCTTAATTAAGGCATTAATAATACTGACAGAAGTGCCCCTGTCTGCGTGGTTTGCTGAACGAATCAACGCAGGTATCGCAGGAACACCTATTCGGCTTAAGATATCAGCAGCACTTTGACGAGTATCTTCGTTATCTAATGCATTGATTAATGCTGGAATCGCGGGTTCCCCTATCTTGCTTAAAGTATAAATAGCACGGGCACGTGCCATATGATTTCTATCACTAAGCTGGACTATGAACTGCTGTATTTTTTGTTCTTGCGATTGGCACCCCAAAAAGCAGAGCCCCTGAATGAGAACCAATATCGCCAATTTGCTACTTGCCTTGCCGTTCCGCGTTTTGAATGTTAATTTAAATTCTATTGCAATGAGTCTCCAAACTGATATCTTATGGTTAATATTTCGTATGGAAGCTGTTTTGGAATTGGATATAGCCATCATTCCGGTTACTGAAATCACGTAAAATATTTTGGGAAACAGCCTTATCCCTGAAAAATATCTTTCCGCCAAAAGTAAAAACACACCTTGAGACTGAGATTGATTTAAAACTAAAGATACTATTCTACAAAATCAACTGCTTATTAGCAACACTCTTCCAATTCGTATTATCTTTACTGTTGAAATTCTTATTTTCATGCCTATATTATTTTTCACATAAACGCAAGTACAGTTTTATAATTACGTTTTGTAGAATGCCCTAAATCATTAGAAAACTAATGAACACAAAAGATATTATAAAAAAAATACGTCGGATTGAAATATCAACAAACCGTCTAGTGAACAACATCTTTGCCGGTGAGTACGAAAGTGCATTTAAAGGTAAAGGTATGGAATTTGATGAGGTTCGTGAATATCAACATGGCGACGAAGTGCGAACCATAGATTGGAACGTAACAGCAAAGATGGGACATCCGTTTGTCAAGAAATTCGTTGAAGAAAGAGAATTGATTATAATGTTGCTGGTTGATGTCAGCGGCTCAACAGAATTCGGTACGCACCAACAAAAAAAATCTGAAATTATCGCTGAAATCTCAGCACTTCTCGCATTTGCTGCCATCAAGAACAACGACAAAGTCGGCTTAATCTGTTTCACAGATCAGGTTGAACTGTTCATTCCACCTCGTAAAGGCAAGAAGCATGTTCTCCGACTTATTCGTGATATTCTCTACTTCGAATCAAAAAGAACCGCCACAGATTTGAAGACAGTACTGAGTTTTCTCGAACGCATTCAAAAACGGAAAAGTGTTGTTTTCCTCATTTCAGACTTCCGTGATGATGATTACGAAAAACCACTGCAACGGATAAACCCACGACATGATTTGATTGCTATTGTAGTGGCAGATCGGCGTGAAACAGAATTCCCAGACGTAGGACTAATCGAGCTTGAAGACACAGAAACAGGAGACATAATTCTGTTCGACAGTTCTTCCGCTAAGACACGCCAATACTATCAGGAAAAAAACCTTGATGAAATCACCAAACGACAAAAATTTTTCCTGAAAAATAAAATTGATAACATTGCGATTCACGCTGATCAATCATATACCCAGTCACTAATTCATTTTTTTCAGTACCGACACAAGAAGGGCAGATAAATTTGATTCAAGCAATTACCTTTGACTTTTGGCAAACACTTTACGCTGATAATACGGAATTAATTAAACAACGAGAAAATCACAGGGCAACTTATTGCCAAGAATTTCTGTCTAAATACGGTTATAAGTTTACTTTTGGAAAAGTAAAACACGCCTACCAGATGGCATATGAACTGGTGGCGGAAGCCTGGCAAATTCACCGCGGCGTGCCAATGGAAGAGTGCATCTTACAGTTTACCAAAACGTTGGGAATCAATCTAACACCATTTCAAGCACATCAAGTTAAATCAATTACCGGCAATTCAACCCTACTACATCCTCCGCCTTTGGCCCCCTTTATTAAAGACCTACTTCCTCAGTTAGCTGATAAATATCAGTTGGGAATTATTTCTGACACCGGAATGACAGCCGGAACCTTTTTGCGTGACATGCTGAAGAACAATGAAATTCTGGATTATTTTTCGGTACAAACCTTTTCAGATGAAACAGGTTTTACCAAACCAGATGTGGTTCAGTACCGAACAACCCTCGAAAAAATGGGGGTTAATCCATCGGAAGCTTTACATATTGGTGATCTCGTCCGTACCGACATCACAGGCGCTAAAAACGCGGGGATGTACGCTATTCGTTTTGCTGGCGTAACAACCGAACAAGAGAACGAAGATCTGGCCAACGCTACTATCAGCGATTACCGTCAATTGGAAAACGCTATTGAAAAATTAATGCATTCTAAATAAAAGGAGGATTCGAATGAGAATCGGTACATATAATGTGCTGGGACTAACCGGGTATCCAAGGGAAGAAGCAGAAAAAACAATCGGTGATCGTCTCAGCCAAGATGCTACGAATCACTTTATTAAGGTTTTTCAAGAACTGAATTGCGATATCCTTGGATTGCAAGAGGGTGTCACATTTCCGCAAATCCAGCGAATTGCAGTCGGCATGGGGATGAATCTTGCCACTTTTCCATCACCTGTCGCCTGGCCGGGACACTTGATCACTAAGTTTCCAATTCTAGAGTCGCGAACGTTCAGCCACACAATACCTCATGCTGCTGACTTACCACTAAGCCGGTGTGCAGGGGCAGTTTTATTAGATCCTGATAATCATACGCTGATGTGGGTCATGGTTATTCATTTACACCCCAGCCGAGAAGAGTTGCGTGATTTGGAAGCAGAAATCTTGCAAAATCACATTAAAAAGATGCTTGATGACACCGATCAATTTATCATAATGGGCGATTTTAATTGTGAAGTGCATGAACAAATTCACACTTATCTCAAAGAACTGAAATTCAGTAATGTCATGGAAGAAGTCGGTGGAGGTGTCCAGTGGACTATGGATACCATTGGGATAAAACAGCACAAAATCGACCACATCTACGTGAGCCAACCGTTGATCTCAAGACTTGTTAACGCACGAGTGGTTCGTGATGAAGGTTTTCGAAATGATGGCCCACAAGTCGATGGGTTATGGGTACACTCAGATCACTTACCGGTAACAGCAAATCTGAAATAAATTTAAAGGAGGAATAGATGTCAGAAAAACCGAGAGTTTTTATCACACGTCCGATACCAGACCAAATTTTATCAAAACTAAGGGAAACCTGTGATGTCGAGATGTGGCATACCAGCGAAATTCCAGCACCAACCACGGAAAAAATCCATGAATTGGATGGATTGTTAACCTACAGTCATGAACCAATCACCGACGAAATGATGGCAAGTTCGCCCAATTTGAAAGTCATTTCAAACATGGGTGTCGGATACGATCACATTGACACAGTAGCTGCCAAATCACGAGGTATCGAAGTTGGAAATACGCCCGGCGTTTTAAGCGACACAACTGCTGATATGACATTTGCACTGTTGTTAAGTATCGCTCGCAATGTTGTTCCTTCCAACAAATTCGTTAGATCAAAAAAGTGGACATTTTACGATCCTAATATCTTTTGGGGACAAGAGATACACCACGCAACAATCGGTATCGTCGGTATGGGACGGATCGGTTACGCTGTTGCCAAACGTGCATTGGGATTTGGTATGAAGGTCCTATATTTCAAACGAAATCGTCGAACCGACTGGGAAGAGGAACTGGGGATCGAATATGCAACGCTAGATCGATTGTTAGAATCGTCTGATTTTGTTACCCTTCACCTGCCCATGTTGCCGGAAACGCATCATCTGATTGGCAAACAAGAACTGAAGATGATGAAACCAAACGCCATATTGGTGAATATTGCTCGGGGAGGCATTGTCGATCACGATGAATTGTATCGCGCCCTGATCATCGGCGAAATTGCCGGTGCTGCTCTCGACGTGACAGAACCAGAACCAATCAATACAAATCACCCACTTTTGTCATTAGACAATATTCTTATTTGTCCTCACCTTGGAAGCGCAACGGTTCAAACTCGAATGAAGATGGCACAGATGGCGCATGATAACCTAATTTCCGGTTTAAACGGAGATCCACTCCCTCATTCCGTCTTTGAGTCATAATTGATTTTCCGCAGTGCTATTTCGGCATTTTTTCGAACTGTCTGGTTGGGATCTTTCAATGCATTTTTCAGCGCTAACTTAGCTCCCTTAGAATGAACACCAATTGTTCCGAGTCCTGTAGCAACTCGAGACCTGACAAACCACTCTGAATCCTGCAGTGAGGAAATTAGGCCCCGAATCGCAGCCTCGTTCGATGTACCTATCTGTTCAATAGCATACGCTACCCAGACTCGGACAGAACCGACTGGATCTGATAAAGTTCCAACCAGTGCTGTTAATGCACTTTGATGGTTGATTTCCCCTAACGCTCTGGCAACACTGGCCCTAACTTCTTGATGATCGTCTTGCAGCAGTTCAACAAGATCAGGCACCACACTTATATCTCCAATATGACCGAGTTCCTCAGCCGCATAGCACCGCACACCCGGATGTTTATTTTTCAGCTGCTCAACCAACATTATAATTTGGCAATTATCCATTAATCCGATGATAGGGGAAATCTTTTTTCTTGCTCTCAAAATCTATCACACGTATAATATCAGGGATTTGGACATAAATGTAAGGATCTATTCTACATGACGACGGTTTTTCTCGTAATTGCAGCTCTAGGCTTGGCAGGGGCCGGTTTTTTTCTGGTAATCACCTTTAGTCTGCTACGGGTTGTCGGCTCACAGAGACGGAAACTTAGGCGGGAGGCAAAAGAGAGGCACCAAGTTGTTGAAGCAATTAAAGAAGCCACTCGTATTGCATCAGCCTACGATGCAACAATTGCCATTCGCAAATTCATCGAAACGGAACAGGCCAAGCTACCTCAATTTTTTGTCGAAACAGGTGACCCAGATGAGCCATACGCTCCTTATGACCTGAATATCGCCAGAATGTGGATGAAGCCGATTCGCATCCTGCTTGAAACAGAATTCACTTACGGCGCAGAGGCAGAAGACCAAACAGGCAAAGCGGATAAGGAAAAAGTGAAAGAGGAAAATCAACCTTCCGACTCTGAAGAATAGGTCAGTAAATGGGCTCGGTCGAACCAGTTGCTCCAGTCAAGCTCATCGTTGCTACGATTACGGCAACTGATTCTCTTTTTCAAAAGGTACAGGCTTGTTTATCACAACATTTTGATAAAATTGATTTCGTAAGTGATCCATACGCTTTCGATCATACCAATTATTATCAGGAAGAGATGGGGAATAGTCTCAGTCGTCGTTTTGTGAGTTTCACCAACCTGATAACGCCCGAAAAAATCGCTGGCATTAAGCTTCTCTGCAATCATCTTGAGCATCAATTTTCTGTTAATAATAAACGGTGTGTTAACCTCGACCCCGGTTATGTCACTCTAGCTAAACTTGTTCTGGCAACAACCAAAAATCAAGCCCACCGAATTTATCTACAGCAAAGCATATATGCAGAGATCACACTGAAATTTTTTAATAAATCTTTCCGGCCTCTTAAATGGACCTATCCTGATTACCAAAAACCCGCGAGTATTAATGCCTTTAACCAAATCCGACAAGCCTACCTAAACCAATTAAAAAACGAAAACCAAGAAATCACTACCCCTCTTACATCGTAACTGCTAGAATCATTTACACATGGAATCTTTCCATTCACTATCAAACAAAGAAAGCAAGAAAATCGTCGGACTCATGTCGGGAACATCTACCGATGGCGTTGATGCTTCGCTAGTTGAGGTAACAGGTAAAGGGCTTGAAACAGAAGTAGACCTAATTGCGTTTGAAACACTCCCATTTCCTGAAGATATCCGGCGACGTATTTTTGAACTTTTTAATCCCGAAAAGTCTAGCGTAGACAAGATCTGTCAAATGAATTTCCTGATCGGAGAAATTTTTGCAGAAACAGCAATTAAAGTTATTAAATCCGCCAACCTCATGCTTAGTAATGTTGATCTGATCGGATCACACGGTCAAACTATCTATCATCTCCCGCCACAGAAACACGCTAAAAAATATGTACCATCAACGCTTCAAATCGGGGAACCAGCTGTCATCGCCCACCGCACAAAAACCCCAGTTGTGGCAGATTTTCGAGTAGCAGACATGGCAGCTGGTGGTCAGGGAGCGCCATTGGTATCTTATGTTGATTTTCTCCTCTTCCGGCAACAAGATAAAACAATCGCTTTGCAAAATATCGGAGGTATTGCCAATCTTACCCTAATACCAGCAAACGCAAGAGCAGAACAAGTTGTTGCCTCCGACACCGGTCCAGGAAATATGATTATCGATGCAGTGACTGAAATCGTTACCAATGGTCGTCAGCAGTTCGACCGTGACGGCCAAATTGCTAATCAAGGTCGTATCTGTTCCCAGTTGATTAACAAGTGGATGGATCATCCTTTCATCAAAGGAATACCCCCCAAAACCACCGGTCGGGAAGATTTTGGTCAGCAGTTCGCTATGCAAGCCATTAAAGATTCAAAAGACAAGAAATTATCCAATGCGGATATAGTAGCGACAGTCACTGAGTTCACCGCACAAACTATCTTTTATCACTACCAGACCTTTCTACTACCCTACCATAAAATTGAGAAGATTCTGGTTAGTGGTGGAGGTATACATAACCGCACACTCATAAAACGTATCTCTGATTTATTTGATCCAATCTCAATCGAGTCGGCGCCATTCAATGATGCCAAAGAGGCAATTGCATTTGCTGTTCTGGCAAACGAAGCAATTCATGGACACACGGGAAATCTGCCGCAAGTAACTGGTGCTACTGCCTCGGTGATTTTAGGAAAGTTCGTGCCTGCTCCAACCTAAATCTGTTCTATTACTACTGAGTGGGAGGTATTGAAATTCTGCTAAGAGAACGCAAAAATAGATCTCAGAAAGACTTGAAACCGATATTGTTTTTTTTAAGTTTCAACAACCCGACCGTCTTCAATCCGAATCACCCGCTTGCCAAGTTGTTGTACCAGTGCCAAATCATGTGTAGCAACCAAGACAGTTGCGCCACGAAAATTAAAGCTCTCAAACAGATGCATAATCTCTAGAGATAATTTTGGATCAAGATTTCCCGTCGGCTCATCAGCCATAAGTAACAAGGGACTGTTCACCGTTGCTCTGGCTATAGCAACGCGTTGCTGCTCACCACCGGAAAGTTCCTCCGGGTAAGCGTCCCGTCTATGAACCAGCCCCATCTGGTGGATCAATTGATTAACATTACTTTGGATTTCTGTCCGCTTAGCTCCAGTAACTTTCATTGCCAACGCTATATTTTGTTGAACAGTCTTATTAGGAAGAAGTTTACAGTCTTGAAACACAACCCCCATCTGGCGCCGCAATTTCGGGATGGCGGAATTGCGAATTCGGTTCAAATGTTTCCCAATCACAACCACTTCGCCTGAGGTCGGTATCAATTCACGATATAATATCCGCAGGATGGTCGTCTTCCCAGTTCCACTAGGGCCTACCAAAAAGACGAAATCCCCTTCATCAACATTAAAACTGATGTTGCGAAGGATTTTGATGTCCTTCTTATAGCTCATGTCGACTTTATAAACTTGAATCATTGTTAGAATTTCTTATCGGGAAAAACCTACGGTTATCCCAATTCCATGTTATTTCGACTTTTTTCGACTTCTAGAAGGACTGTTCCTTTTTTTATCTAATAGATCTATCGCAGATTCTCTGGTAATATCATTTGGCTCCATATTTTTGGGAACCGACACATTAGTTTTACCATCCGTAATATATGGACCATAACGGCCATTTTTAACCAATATTTGACCTTTTGTTGTTGGATCTTCACCCAAGTCTGATATAGGCTTTGCTTTCTCCTCACTAATTTTATCCGCCTGTTCAATAACCGCCTTACATTCCACTAGGCTGATAGTCTGGGGACTATAATTTTCTGGCAGAGATACAGTTTTCCCCCCAACTTTAAGGTAAGGCCCGTAGCGACCAATATTGGCGATAATCTCTTCATCATCTGCATTTTTTCCAACCATACGAGGTAATACTAAGAGTTGTAATGCTTCTTCTAAACTTAGTGTGTCAATACTTTGACCTTTTTCCAATGAAGACATCTTAGGCTTACCATCATTTGCCTCTTTACCTTCTTCACTCCACTCACCTAATTGGACATAAGCACCGAATCGACCAATACGAGCGATAATTGGAAGACCGGATTCGGGATCAATACCGATTTCTCTCTTTTTTATAAGATCTTCTCTTTTGACCGTTTCGGATTTATTTTCGAGATTTTCCTTAAATGGTTCATAGAACTTTTTGACAGCGGACTGCCAATTATGTTTTCCCTCTGATATAGTGTCAAAATCCGTTTCCAATCTGGCTGTAAATTCGTAGTCTATAATATTGGTGAAATGTTTGGTTAATACGTCGTTGACCAACACACCAATATCCGTTGGGTTTAAGCGACTTTGTCCTAGCCTTTCCACATAACCACGATCAATAATAGTACTGATAGTTGGTGCATAAGTAGATGGACGCCCAATACCATATTCCTCCAGTTCTTTAACAATGCTGGCATCTGAATATCGCGATGGCGGTTCGGTAAAATGTTGTTTTGGCGTAACTTTTTCAAGCAACATACTGGCATCTTCTTCCAATTGGGGTAATATCGTTTCTTCAAGCTGATCAGAGACAACCCGCAAGAAACCATCAAATTTGATTATCCCACCGGAAGCCCTCAACGTATAGTAGTCATCAGAAGTATTAATGTCAATGGTAGTCCTCTCAACGATTGCTGGCTGCATCTGGCTGGCAACAGCACGTTCCCAAATCAATTTATAAAGTTTAAAGGTCTTATCATCTAAATATTTCTTAATTGACTGAGGTGTACGAGCAACTGACGTTGGACGAATCGCTTCATGCGCTTCCTGAGCTCCTTTCGATTTGCTTTTAAAGACCTTTGGTTTGTTTGGGCAGTAATCTGGACCAACCTCAGACGCAATATACTGTCTTACGTCACTCAGAAAACTTGGAGACAAATTTAGAGAATCCGTTCTCATATAGGTAATTAAACCCTGTTCACCATCGCTACCAACATTAATGCCTTCATACATTTTCTGGGCAATAAACATTGTCTGTTTGGCTGAAAAACCTAACTTACGATTCGCATCCTGCTGCATGGAAGAAGTGATATAAGGCGGAGCAGGATTTCTTGTTTGCTGCTTTTTTGTAATCTTGAGGACATAATATTCACTGGCTCTTAACCGTGTTACCATTTCACCCGCTAATTCCTGGTGAGGAATGTCAAATTTTTTCAACTTCTTACCTTCTTTAGCGTGAAGTTCGGCTGTTAACTTGACATCTTCATTATCTTTACATTTGAAATCCGCGGTAACAGTCCAATATTCTTGCGGTTCAAACTTCTTTATTTGATCTTCTCTTTCAACAATCAGGCGTAACGCAACTGATTGGACTCGGCCCGCTGACAATCCCTTGGCAACTTTTTTCCACAGAAATGGAGAAAGCTCATAACCAACCAGCCGATCCAATACGCGCCGAGCTTGCTGTGCATCCACCAGATCAAGGTTGATATGCCTAGGATTTTGAATCGCATTCTGGATTGCAGTTTCCGTTATCTCGTGGAAGACAATTCTTTCAGTCTGATCAAGATCAATACCTAAAGCTTCTGTCAAATGCCATGCGATGGCTTCTCCCTCCCGATCTGCATCTGTTGCTAGATACACCCTATCTACGCTCTTAGCAATTTTTCTCAGCCTGGCAACAATGCTTGCTGCCTTATCAGGAATTTCGTAATGCGGCTCAAAGTCATTTTCTATATTAATCCCCATCTTTTTTTCTGGAAGATCCCTTATATGTCCAAAAGATGATTCGACTAAATATTCATTACCCAGAAATCTGGAGATAGTTTTCGCTTTGGTCGGCGATTCAACGATAACTAATTTTTTACTCATACCTTTGTTAAACAACCTCTACTTATGAGAGGTTGTTTAAATTCTCCTCCTTTAATTCAGCTTCAACGTCATAATTCAAGGCAATACATTGTAGCGGTAATTACAGTTCCGTAGACGGTTGGAAGAAATATCATGCGACACTATGAAACACTAGAAAAATAAATTACAGATTCTAAATTTCAAATTAAACACCAATACTTTCCGAAGTGCTACAGAAATCGAGTAAATCCACCACAAAATCTCTCATCTCATGGCGGTGTATAATTTGATCGATCATCCCATGCTCCAATAGAAATTCAGCTTTTTGGAAATTGTCCGGAAGTTTCTCTCGGATACTAGCAATAGCTCTCGGTCCAGCGAATCCGACCCGGGCACCAGGTTCAGCAAGAATGACATGGCCAAGCGAAGCGAAACTAGCTGTTGTTCCTCCAAAAGTCGGGTCTGTGACAATAGACAGATGAAACAACCCAGCTTCGGCATGCCGGACACATGCAGCCGCAGTCTTTTCCATCTGCATAAGGGCGAGTGTACCTTCCTGCATTCGCATGCCACCACTAACAGCGACAGTAACTAACGGTAATTTCCGGTTTGTTGCACATTCGATAGTACGAGTCAGTTTTTCGCCAACAACAGATCCCATACTGCCACCCATGAACTGGACATCACCAACAGCAATTGCAACAGGAAAACAGCCAATCTCCGCTATACCGGTCATTATTTCGGATCGTCTGCCAGTTCTTTCAGCATCACGCGTAAGTTTCAACTCATAATCAGGAAAATCCAGCGGATTTACCGAAAACAATCCGGTGTCAAGCTCAACGAAACTATCCGAATCAACCAAATGACTGAGTCTTTCCTCAGGACTTATGGCAAAATGATAGCCACATTTGTAACAAACTTGCTTGGCTGAAAAATACAGATCTGCAGAAATTTCAGCGCTACAATCTGGGCAGGTAACTGTAGTTGAGTCAGACATCAAGGTATGGATTTCTGCATAAAACAGCCTTAGCAACAGACAGGCAATGATGTTAGTCTTGTTTGGCTGATATTCCAGCCAGACAATTCTATCAATCCCGAACCACCGCGGAGGAAACAGGTGTTTGAACCAAATTACTATCAGCGGAAAATACAATCACCGTTAAGTGCAATACGATAGTTGGTTCGACAGGTTTTGTTAATTTTGCACCAAACCACGTCACAACTACAATTCTAAGCATATATGTTGCTTAAAACTACGTTAAATTTAACTCTATGTAACATTCAGCACTGATAAATCCGTATAATATCTTTCGACATTATGGTTGTCAAGTAAAAATGAACGCCCAAACCGGCTCTCAGACTGCAATTTTGCCTATTATAATGTATCTTGCACGAAGTCAAATGATTATGATACTATTTGTTGGATTTACCTATCAATATATTCTCCCAAAATGTTGACACGTCGTTCAGTTTGAATCCCAAGATTGCTCAATGTCCTATCGAAACTTGCAACTGCTTTTGACTTTTATTACGGGGATGTTACTGGTATGGAACTCGGCTTGTCACGATGGAGACAATTTAAGTGACAGAGAACCACCCGCCATCCCCCGTGGTGTAAAAAGTATTACAGGAAATACCGAGGTAACTATTGAATGGTTCCCAAACGGCGAACATGACTTGGCCGGTTACAAAATATGGAGGGGAAATGACGGGCAAAACTTTGATCTATTAGCGGAAGTGTCAACGTCGGAGTTCCAGTATATCGATCAAAATGTACAAAATGGGATTACTTATCATTACGCTATTTCGGCCTTCGACATAAGTGGCAACGAAAGTGGCCTAAGTCCAGAAGAGGTATATGATACACCTCGGCCATCAGGACAAAACGTTACTCTACATGCTTATGACTTATTTCCCACACGAAGTGGATTCTACTTTGAGACACCAGAAAGCGGAGCCATAGACTGGAAGGATTCCGATATCTATTTTGCCTTTGATGAGGAAGTCAACGTTCGATACCTATATACAGATAATGGTACGCAGATGCAAGACATGGGGTATCATGAATACTTTGAAGAAATCGATGTATCGCCTATAAAGGGATTTACAACTTCCTTTATAGAATTGATTGAAGGGCATATCTACGTTTTACTTCTGCCTTCAGGCAATTACGCTAAATTGTGGTTACTTTCTGTTTCGTCTGAGACTATCACCTTCGATTGGGCATACCAAGCTGACCGAAAAAATCCGCAACTTGCGCCGCCATTTCGGACAGAATCCAGAGTATATGAATAAAAAATTAACTGAAATACTAGAGGGATTCTGCTTTCTTTGCATCTCAATGGTTGCTGCAGAAGCAACCTCGCTTCTGGAAAGTGAAAGTTTTATACCAATACGTGTTGGTGAAGAGTTGGTTTACAAGGCAACATTCGCCGGATTAGTAGCCGGCGAACAAATTCTAGCAGTTGATAAAGAAACTCGATTTAACAACCAGAAAGTCTTTCACGTTCATTCAGAAACGCGGACTGGAGGCTTATTCGATAAGCTGTATCACTTCTTCGATCATAAAGAGAGCTACATTACAACAGATAATCTGTTCCCAATTCGGCATACAAAATACCTGGAAGACCGAAAATACAGAGCAAGTGTGGAAGTGAATTTCGATCAGAAAAACGGAAAGATTTATTACCTGAAAAACAAAGAGTATAAGGAATTTTCAGCACCTGTTGGTATTCAAGACGAACTATCAATGATATTTTTCGTCCGGACAAGGAAATTAGAGGTTGGTCGAAATTATCAATTCCCGCTATTTGTTAAAGGCAAACCGCAACACATAACTCTTAGTGTTAGCAAGCGTGAAACTTTAAATACCAAAATCGGCCAGAAACAAACAATGGTTTTGGAAACTTCTCACGGTCATAGGATATGGTTGACAGACGACAAACTGCGGATCCCTGTTCGGATTGAAGCCAAATTGCGATTTGGGAAACTGATCGGGGCACTTGAAAGAATCAACCTTAAATAAGTGAAAGAACTTTTTCGTCAAACACAATCTTATCAATCAATTATTTCATCGCTAAGTTCCAAGAACATCAAACCTTGGATTAGAGGGTTACATGGTTCTTCCACTGCTTACCTTCTCGGTTCGCTAGCTCAAGACTTAGTCAAACAGTCATTCATAGCTATTTTTCCATCACAAAGCGATGCAGAGAAACTAGTACAGGATCTTAGCAATGATATAAATGTCTCTGTCTTTCCGGAATGCCACAATTTCCTGTACCAAGGTATTTCACCACCCAAAAAGCACATTGCTGATCGAATGGAATGTTTTGAAAACCTGATGAGTGGCAAGCCTACCTTTATTTCTACCTCAATCAAAGCATTGCTCCAGAAGGTGCCGCCAAAGCCAGTTATCAATTCCTACTTCCGTACAGTAAAGATTGGGCAGGAAATTGATTTGTCGGAAATTACCGCATACCTGATTGACAGTGGGTATGGCAAAGTTGAACTTGTCGAAGCTAAGGGGGATTTCGCCAGACGTGGTAATATCCTTGATATTTATCCCTTAAATTATGACCAGCCAATACGAATCGATCTATTCGGTGATGAGGTCGATGATATCCGTTTATTCGACTCTAACACACAAAGATCTAACAAAAATTTAGATCGAGTTACTCTCACCCCTGTTCGTGAAATCATTTTCACCGACGAAATCATAGACCAATGGCGTAAGCGGTCAGATACTTTAATTTCGTCGAAGTCATCTCCCAAATACACATTTGAAATTGAACAAATCACATACCGATTGGAAGAAGGGAAAGATCTGGAAGGACTTGAATCGATTATACCGATGTTGCACAGCCATATGTCCACCTTGCTGGACTATGTCCCACCTGACACACTTGTTACGCTGGTAGAGCCAAGTTGGGTGGAACGTGAAGCGAAGCAGCTAATTGAACAGGCAGAACAAATCTATCAGAAAAAGTGGGATTCTAATCAGTTCATGGTTCCGCCAGATGAGACATTTATGCCCTTAGACTCTCTAATTTCGAAATTGGAAGAATTACGGACTATTCACACATCATCAACACCACCGCCAACTTCGTTTGCTAATCAGATTGAAGAAATCCAATTTGGTATGCTTCCACTCGGATTGCAGCGTGGTAATTATCAAATGAATTTTGAGAAGATCAAAAAATGGGCGGAAGACGGCTATACTATCACTATCCTTTGCGAAAACCAGAAACTCTCGCAACGGTTCGGACAAATCCTGAATGAACGCAACTTTCCTGATTTAAGAACCCATGTGCGTACGGGCAACCTGAGTGAAGGATTCATCAGTGAAGATGAAAAAATTGTTGTGATGTCCGACCACGAAGTTTTCGGTCGGGCATACCGGCCAACGAAAAAGCCGAAATTCAAGGATGGTGTGCCAATTTCGAGTATTATTGATCTTCAGGTAGACGATTTTGTGGTGCATGTCTCACATGGTATCGCTGTCTACAGAGGTATAAAAAAAATCGAAGTGGATGGTAAGTTACAGGATTTTATTAAGCTTGAGTACGCAGCCAGTGACATTCTTTATGTACCAACGTATCAAATCAATCTGGTACAAAAATTTATCGGTGGAGATGAAAAGGATTACAAACCGAAAATCGACCGGCTTGGTGGAACAGCTTGGAAAAAGACCAAGTCAAAAGCGCAAGCAGCGATTGAAAATATGGCTGAAGAACTATTAAGTATCTATGCTAAACGTAAAAGTACAGAAGGCTTTGCTTTTCCCAGCGATTCGCCATGGCAGCAAGAATTTGAAGCGCTATTCTCGTTTGAAGAAACCCCCGACCAGATTGAATCGATATCCGATGTAAAATCAGATATGGAACAATCTCAACCCATGGATCGATTAATATGCGGAGATGTGGGTTATGGTAAAACAGAAGTTGCGTTGCGTGCTGCTTTTAAAGCCGTAGAAGCTGGCAAACAAGTTGCCGTTCTCGTTCCGACGACAGTACTCGCCCTACAGCATTTCAACACATTTCAACACCGATTCAATCCATTTCCAATTTGCGTAGAAATGCTGAGTCGGTTTAGAACACCGAAACAGATGCAAACAACAAAAAGTGGCATGACAAAAGGGACTGTTGACATTGTTATCGGCACACACGCATTGATTTCCGACACGATTAAGTTCAATGATCTTGGTTTACTCATCATTGATGAAGAACACCGTTTCGGGGTGAAACACAAGGAGAAAATAAAGCAAATACGATCAACAGTTGATGTATTAACATTAACGGCCACCCCCATCCCAAGGACACTGCATATGTCGATGGTTGGAATCCGTGATTTTAGTTTGATCAATACCCCACCTGAAAATCGTTTACCCATCGAAACCTATATCATGGAATACAATCCGGATATCATACAGGAAAGCATTTTGCGGGAAGTTGAGCGTGGCGGACAGGCCTTTTTTGTCCATAATCGTGTTCAGAGTATTGCTAGTATTGCCACGCATCTAGGGGAACTTCTGCCGCAGGTACGAATTGCCGTTAGTCACGGACAGATGCCGGAACGGCAGCTTGAAAAAGTTATTACTGACTTCATGGATCATAAATATGACGTTCTAGTTTCTACAATGATCATCGAATCAGGAGTTGACATTCCGAATGTAAACACGATTATAATCAACCGAGCCGATGTACTTGGTCTCGCGCAACTTTATCAACTTCGAGGACGCGTTGGTCGTGCAGACCTGCAAGCATACGGTTACCTGTTTTACCCACAAGGACAGGCGGTTACTGAAGGCGCGCAGAAGCGTTTGCGAGTTATAGAGGAGTTTACCGATCTTGGATCTGGATTCAAAATCGCGTTGCGCGACCTTGAAATCCGGGGTGCTGGCAACATGCTTGGCCCACAACAATATGGTCACATCGCAACAATTGGTTATGATCTTTATTGCCAACTGCTTGAAGAAGCCATACAAAAATTAAAAGGGGAGGAAATTGAAGAAAAAATTGATGTCCGAATTGATCTACCGTTAGAAGCGTACTTGCCGGATAATTATATCCCTGACAGCCGGCAAAAGATTTCGTTCTACAAAAAGATCGCCAACCTGAAAACAACAGAAGGACGAGAGGAATTGGAAGTCGAACTTCAAGATCGCTTCGGTACTATTCCTGAATCAGTAAATATCTTGTTAGACATAGCCGAATTGAAACATAATTGCCAGGAGGTTGGAGTCGAGAGAATATCTACTGGTGAGGAAAAGATCAAAATCACTTTCAACCAGGAAAGGACCTCGGTCAATCCACAAAAAGTTATTGTGCTCATTCAGCAAGATAAAAGAATTTCACTCATACCACCGTCTCAACTGCAAATTGATTCAAGAGGTTTAAGTGGGAGGAATCTTGTCTTGGTAATTAGGAGTATTTTAAACAAACTACAGAACAGTTAAACAATACATAAAACTAACCCTGTGTTAATATTTACACGAAGGGATTTAGACGCCACACTACGGAGGACAAATTGTTAAAATATAGTTTCACCAATACCGTTTTCTTATTTTTTTTATTGGTTCACTTCAACACTTCAATTCATGCTGCAGAGGTAGCTGCGGAATTTACCTGGAATGGCGAACTCCAAAAAATTACTGTTGAAGATCTAGAAGCAGAGATTGAAAAACTACCTACCTACCGACAAGAGAATGTCAACAGAACCATATCTGATAAAATCGAGTTTCTTAACGAATTCATTAATGGGAAACTGCAATTGCTCAATGCGAAACAGAATGGTTTTAATGAAGATACGGAGCTACTTGAAAAAGCTGAAGATTATCGCCATCAGTTAATGGTTGAGCAACTCACCGAAATCGAAGTAGACGAGAAAATATCCTACTCGGAACAGGAACTGCTAGACTATTACCAAGAACACTCGGATGATTATATCGTTGCCGAAGAGGTTCGCGCCACCTGTATATCTATAAAAGAAGACGAGGAACTTGCTCAAGAAGCTCTTGAGCAGATAATAGCAGGTACGGATATTATTGATATGGCGAAGAAACTTTCGAAAGATAATAAGCTTGATGGTCCAGGTTCGGGTCAGGACAACTCAGGTGACACAAGTTTCTTCGACAGAGATGTTTCTGAAAGCTGGCGTCCCTTCGTTGATGGTGTATTTGAACTCGAAGTTGGCGAAATGACTAAAGAGCTCGTAGAAGTCGAATATGGAGACGAATACTATTACCTCATCTTTCGCAAGGAGGAACTTCATCCAGAGCGACTGGAAACTTTTGAAGAGGTAAGAGATCAGGTTGAAAGAATTATTGAAAGAGAAAAAAAACGTGAGCGCATTCTCGAATGGGTTGAGGAAGTTACAGGAAAGGGAAATCTTCGGAAATACCCTGAACGTATTCCTGAATCTGCAGTAAAAAAGAGTGAAGAGGAGGAGGGAAGTTCCGAAAATACCGATATTTCTGATGACAGCGAAGAAACATCAGAAGAAACTAACGAGAAAACAGAAAAGGAGACCAACAATGAAAAGAGTGAAGAGGAGGGAAGTTCCGAAAATACCGATATTTCTGATGACAGCGAAGAAACATCAGAAGAAACTAACGAGAAAACAGAAAAGGAGACCAACAATGAATAGGATTATCGCGTTTTTTTGCTTACTATTAACTGGGAGTCTTTTAATCGGTTGCGGTAGTAAGACCGAAAAGGTTGAAGGGACAATAATTTCAGAATTCGATTGGAATGGTAAAAAGCATCACATTACACTTGAAGAAATGATGCAGGAAATTTCTGAACTGCCGGATTACAAACAGGAACAATACCGGGAGACTAAAGAAGGTCTTGAAGAGTATATGACGCTTATGGCCGAAAGCCGTCTGATCCTAATGATTGCCCAAGATAAAAACCTGCAAGGAAATGAAGAGATTCAAGACAAAATCCAAGATTATCTTCACGAACTGATGCTGGAGAAAATAACTGATATTGAAGTCGAGCAAAAGATAAAGCTAACTGAAGATAATCTTAGGCTTTACTACGAAGAAAACAAAGTGGAATACATTGATCCAGAACAGGTTCGATTAACTTGTATTACTGTCAAGAACGAAGAGCGGGCAAATGAGACTTTCCAACAAATGGCAGATGGCGCGGATATTAAGGAATTAGCTCAAACGCTATCGGATCGCGGCGAACTTGACGGGCCGGGAGCTGATCCAGAGAACCCTGGAGACACCGGTTTTATCAGCTACAGCAGTTTTTCCGATATTGTCAGACCTTTTGTCGATGCAGCTTTTGCCCTTGAGATTGACCAAACCTATGATGAGGTCCTTCGTGCAGAAGTACGTGGAGAACCCTATTTCATGATATTCCGAAAAGAAGAAGAGAAAGCAGAGCGCCAGAAGCCTTTTGAAGAGGTTCGCGATAGTGTTGAGAGTAGTGCGGAACAGGCAAAACGTGATGAACTATTGGCTGGCTGGCTGGCTGGCCTCCGGGAGAAGGCCAAGGTCAAGGTCTACGAAGATCTCATTCGGGTTCCAACTGAACTAGAAGCCGAATCTACTGACTCAGAAGACCCAACCTCAGAAGGTACAGAAGACCCAACCTCAGAAGGTACAGAAGACCCAACCTCAGAAGGTAC
>DTUY01000285.1 GCA_012963885.1 Candidatus Poribacteria bacterium
TGAAAATGGACCTTCTCTCGTAATCTTTGATTGTTTGATATGGAAGAACGAATGCAACAGAAATCGCCCGGCGTCACTCTACGTGCTCTAATCATTGGATGTATTTTAATTCCACCCAACTGCTATTGGGTGGTTCAAAGTGAAGCGGTTTGGGGCACCACCTATTTAACTATAGTGTCCCTCTTTTTCAATGTCACGTTCACCCTATTAGTTCTTGTTGGACTTAACGCATTGACCAAGCAATTCAATCCAAAGGGCGCATTGAAGCAGGGAGAATTGCTTACCATATACGTGATGCTATGCCTGGGGTCTAGTGTGGCAGGAAACAATTTCCTCGAAAACCTGGTGTTGTCGTTGGGGCACGCTTTTTGGTTCGCCACCCCTGAGAATGAATGGTCTGAACTGTTCTTTCGGTTTGTGCCCGATTGGTTGGCGGTCAAGGACAAAATTGCTTTACAGGGGTTTCATGAAGGTCAGTCCAGCATCTATACCATAAAACATATCGTCGTCTGGCTGAAACCACTGGCTTTCTGGGCCTGTTTCTCCATTGTGTTGATATTCACTTTGCTGTGCGTCAATATCCTCATTCGAAAAGCTTGGGCGGAAGAAGAAAAGCTTTCTTATCCAATCATTCAACTACCGTTGGAACTAACGCGAAACGGTACGGGAAGCGTTCTGTTTTCAAATCGATTGTTTCTATTAGGATTTAGCCTGACCGCAATGATTACTTTGCTTAATGGGCTACATTTTCACTATCCTGTGGTGCCTGACCTGCGTGTGCGAACAGAGATAGGACAGGTGTTCACGGATAAACCTTTCAGCGCCATTGGCTGGATGCCTGTTATAGTTTACCCCTGGATTGTTGGTCTCGTGTTCTTTATTCCGCTTGATCTGTCCTTCTCGGTTTGGTTTTTCTATCTCTTTGCCAAAGCGCAACGTGTTATGGCAAGCGTCGTCGGATGGCGGAGTCTCCCCGGCTTTCCTTATTTCAATCAACAAACAACGGGAGGATGGCTGGGACTTTGTCTCATTGCACTATGGTTAACCCGCGGGCATTTGAAGCATGTGGTTGTGCAAGCGTTAAGATTTCGTGCGATAACAGAGCCTGTACAAATGGAGTCGAGAAACTATCGAATGGCACTGATAGGGTTTTTCTCAGGATTATCTTTCTTAGTCGTATTCTGTGTGGCAGGTGGAATGTCTTTTTGGATAGCGATCACGTTTTTCGTTCTGTTAGTCGGTTTGGAGACAACAACCACACGAATACGGGCAGAACTTGGTCCGCCACAAACCGAACTAGCGTGGGTTGGCCCGGACACCATCTTGGTAACGGCACTGGGGTCACGGCGTTTGGGGGGTAAAAATCTGACCATGCTGACTTATCTGTACTTCACTGACAGGGCATTGGCAAGTCATCCAATGCCACATCAGTTAGAAGGTTTCAAGATAGCCGAACGTGTTGGTATCCGCCCCAAAAGACTGGCGATTGCAATGATGATAGCTGTTACAGTTGGGGTTTTCTCCGCTTTATGGGCGTTGCTTCATTCCGCTTACAAAACGGGTGTCACTTCAGGATTTACGGGATATGTCGGCATACCATGGGAATCCTTCCGTCGGTTGGCAGGGTGGATGCATTATCCAGGTGAAACAAACTCTGCTGAACTGGCGTTTATTGGAATCGGTTTGACCTTCTCGTTGGCCATGATGCTCCTCCGCTTTCAATTTTTATGGTGGCCATTACATCCGGTTGGGTATGCTTTGTCCACGAGCGGATGGGTGATAAATTACATCTGGTTTTCATTTTGGGTGAGTTGGTTGATTAAGTGGATTATCCTGAAACATGGTCACTTTAAAGCGTACCGCAACGCAACGCCCTTTTTCTTTGGTCTTATCGTGGGTGAGTACGCGATAGGCTGTTTTTGGAACCTTCTAGGAATAACGTTTGGATTTCACACTTACGGTTTCTTTGAATCTTGAAAATCGACGAATCAGGAGAAGAAGAATTGGAAAATGAAGGGAGGGAAAGGAAAATAAATTCATTCTGACACGCTACGCGTCGTGGTAATATACTATGTTACGTTTTACACATCACTTACACGAAAGATGACAAAGATGAATGCAACACAGCACTTGGAAAATGATGTACTTGAAGCGGGCGAAGGCGTTGTGGATATTACGCCACCCTTAGGAATAGAATTATCCGGTTTTCATTTTCATCCAGGAAATGAGCGTCTCATTACTGGGATTCGGCAGCCTCCGTCGACGCGGGCATTGGTTCTACGGTTGAAAGCGGTTGAAACTGCCATTGTTTCCATGGAAATTTGTGCTGTTTCACGTGACTTTGTGAAACGTGTGCAGGCTCAGGTTGCAAATCAAGTGGGAATCCCGGTGGAAAATGTGCGTATCTGTGTTACACATACCCATTCAATGCCTACATTGCGCTATTTCCGGCAATGGGGGGAAATACCTCCAAAAGCCTATATAGATGTTCTGGAAAACAGCGTTGTTCAAGCGGTTGAGTTGGCGAAGGAAGATCTTGCACCAGCGGATTTGTATGTGGGCAAAGCACGTGCAGCTGGAGGGAATTTTAATCGCACCTCAGAAACTTGGGAGACAGATGAACTGTTCACAGAAACATCGACGGACAAAGAGAGATGGTTGGACACTATGTTGCACACCCTGCATTTCCACCGGGGAGAAGAAAAGCGGGAATTCCTATGGTATCATTTTTCCGCGCATGCTGTCTGCTACACGGATGGGAATGCAGGACCTGATTGGCCCGGTATGGTGGCAGAGCAGGTGAGGTCCGAAGATGGACTCGCTCCAGCGTTTCTGCAAGGACACTGCGGCGACGTCAACCCAGGAGGTGGGTCATCTTCGTGGCTAGGAGATCCTGAAAAAGTCTCAGCATCGATTTACGCCGCTTTGCATAATGCTCTTAACCATGCCAATCGCGTCAAGGTCTCCGAAATCCGAATAAGCAATACAGATATTGAAGTGCCATTCGACATCGAATTATTGAAGGCTCAATTGGCAAAGTACGAGGAAAATCCATCTCAATGTGTTTCTGGTGAGTGGGTCGATGCCCGATTTGCACAAGATTGGTTTGAAGATGCAAAGAGATGGGATTTGCAGCAGACCAACTGCATTACCCCGATTTCGGTGATACAATTAGGTGAGGTGGGGTTGCTGTTTCATCCTGCTGAACTCTATAGCTACTATGGATTAGATATCCGCCGTGACTCACCCTTTGAGAATACCCTAGTCGTTGGATATACAGACGACTTCATCGGATATCTCACCGATCCGAACGCTTACGAGGCGGGTGAATATGCAGCTATTGTCGTACCGAAAATCACCGATCTCCCACCATTCACTCCAGAGGCTGCGCGAGTCTTTACCACGGAGGCTAAGGCGTTCCTACAAAAGGTCTCATGAGAAGGCCCTCGCCAAAAGGGAACTTCATCCATCGAGACGGTGAACGAGACATCTGGTTAAGAGAACTACTGGCCTTTCAATTGCCCCCAAGTGACCGTGAGCTTCGATTGTGGCGAACCGACGGCAAGAACTGTCCCTTTTAGTCCATTAGGAGATTCGAATATGGTTTGAATCTCTTTTAAAGAGAGCGCTGTATCGAAGACCGCTGCTTCATCAATGACCCCAGCCATCCAGTGAACATCCTTAGTATCCCCACGAACACCGATTGAAAGCGATTTGTTGCTAGGGAGCAATTCCTTTTTCGGTCCCTTTGGACTCTCTACGGCAAGTTCCCCATCCTGATACAATCGTGCACGAAATCCATCGTAAGTTGCGGCGACGTGCGTCCAAACCTTGGGTTTGACCTCACCACCCTTCGCTTCCCGGCATGGTGTACACGTTGCCCATATGGCGTACCATTCAATGGTAGTTCCATTGATGCGAAGCGCATGGATACCGAGATCAGGCAGCCAGTCGTATTGTTCCATAATGGATTTTGTTCCTGCAACATTGTCAACTTTCACCCATGCCATCAACGTGATATATTCCGGAGCGAGCGTGTGGTCAGGATCCGGGATTTCAATATGACCAGTCGAGCCATTGAACCGGACCGCTGAACCGAACTTCCCATCCTTCTCCCATTTAACACCACCGACGAACTCACCATCATGCTTGTAATTTGGTGCCTCTACAGTGTTACCTTTTCCTTCGTCAAAAAGCCATACGCCGATAGCTTCCGCTGATGCTGTTTTGGTAGAAACAACACACATTACCAAGACAACAAGCAACAAGATAAAACTTTGTACTAACCTCATCAATATTCTCCTTTTATGATTTTGCTTTTACCTGAGATGGAAACGAAGTGAACGAGGCACCTGGTTAAGAGAACTACTGGCCTTTCAATTGCCCCCAAGTGGCAGCTAGCTTCGATTGCGGTGAGACCGATGTGCTAGTACCAAGCCCGTTAGGAGAATTGAATATGGTTTGAATCTCCTTTAAAGAGAGAGCCGTATCAAAGATCGCTACTTTGTCAATCACTCCAGCCATCCAGTGAACATCCTTAGTATCCCCACGAACGCCGATTGAAAGCGATTTGTTGCTGGGGAGCAAGTCAGAATCGTCTCCCGCCGCGCCCTCTACGGCCAGTTCCCCATCCTGATACAACCGCGAAGCTTTTCCGTCGTAAGTCACGACGACGTGTGTCCATTGATTGGGTTTGATCTCACCACCCTTTGCTTCCCGACATGGTGCACACGTTGCCCATACGGCATAAAATTCAACCTTGGTTCCATTGATGCGAAGCGCATGAGTGCCGAGATCAACTGCCCAGTCGTATTGTTCCATAATGGACTTTGTTCCTGCAACATTGTCAACTTTTACCCATGCCATCAACGTGATGTGCTTTGGAGTCAGCGTATGGTCGGGATCGGGGATTTCGATATGCCCCGTCTTACCGTCGAACCGAACCGCTGAACCGAATTTCCCATCATTTCTTACTTGGATAGATGGGCAGAGGCAAAGAAAGAAACATGGCGGACTTCGTGCAGATAAGGTTGAAAGACTAGAAGATTTGGGTTTCTCTTGGGATCCCAATGAAGATGCATGGAATCGGATGTTTCAGGCATTGTAAGAACACAAAGTTGTATTTAAATTAAAAACTTATGTACAATAGCATCTGATCTAATTTTAAGCCAGAATAAAAAAAAAGAGACCTGTTTGGGTAACAGATCCCTTTTATACACAACAACATATAGGAGAAAACACTGTTTCGTCTAGTAGGAGTTAACGAAGCAGTTACTGCAACAACTGATAAATCTTTATTAAGCTGCGATTAACGAAAGTATGTTCTGCAATATTGCACTAGCTTGAGCTAACATAGCCGTAGCTGATTGTGCCAGTATCTGATTCTTGGCTAGGTCAGCAGCATCAGCGGCGAAGTCCGTATCTTGAATGCTGGAACGTGCTGCTTCAATGCTCTGTGTTTGGCTAGTCAAGTTGGACATGGTGAACTGCAGCTTGTTCTGTACTGATCCCAGATAGCTTCTTTCTTGATTAATCTGATCAATAGCATCATCAAGAGTGCTGATAACTATCCGTGCAACTGATAGTACATTTGCATTATGTGCTATCTGGCTCGTACTAGCCTTAGGTCTTTTGATCGCCCCGCTCTGCCCTACATCAAACCCGTCAGGAAATCGAGTTGTTGAATCATAGATAGCCCCCCTGTAGATTGGCGTCTGCTAGCCACTGTAAATCGTCGCCCACAGCTTGCAGGTTAGCATCCTGTAGGTTAGCA
>DTUY01000286.1:0-33295 GCA_012963885.1 Candidatus Poribacteria bacterium
GCCTTAATTTCGACGTGTATTCGTGTGAGATAGACACCCGAAGCTTTTTGATTTTCGGAAGAAGTTAGTGGTCTTGGGATCTCCTAAGCGTTATCATTCTAACCCAAGGGATGTGGTAATGTTGCATGGTATTGACTTATTATGTCACAATTATTCTGCAGTTTTCGTTGGGTATTTCTTTCTAGATTTTGGATTGATGAGGCAAGGTTGCCTGATGGAGCGCACTAAACATTAAGGAGTATGATATGAAGAATTGTATTCAGCGGGTCTACGGTGGAAGACGAAAAGATATAACTCGCTTCTATAAATGGATCTTGGCATGCCTGATATTTTCCTCCCTTATAGTTTTTTGTAATGATTCATTGGCAGTTAATATAAAGAGCTTGGTTGCACTCTGGTTGTTTGATGAGGGTAGTGGACAGGTTGTGACTGACGAGACAGGTAATGGGCATAAAGGCACAATTCAAAATCCCAAGTGGGTTGCGGGTAAATTCGGTACTTCGCTTGAATTTCAGGGGCAAGCGGGTGATCCCAATTACGTTATTATCCGTCACCATGCAGATTTTGATTTTGGGCAGGACGATTTTACTATCGGTCTTTGGATCGACTCCAAAAAGGCCGACGCCTATATCATTGCCAAGCGAAGATTGGAACCGGCCAACTGGTGGAATCTAAATTCTGCTATAGATCGTCCCGGAAATTTCTTTGGTTTTGAATATGCGGGAGGTGGGGCTGGATTAGCTGCTGATTTCGGTGCAATTGACGGTAAGGTTGAGATAGTTAATAGCGGTTGGCATCATGTTGCTGCTGTAAAAGCTGGGGATAATTTGCAACTCTACGTTGATGGCGTTTTAGATGTTCAAAAAGATGGTATGAAAAAGAATGCTAAATGGAGTGTTGACAATAAAGATCCGATTCAGATTGGCGGTTGGGGAAAGTTTGAAAATCTTGTTGGTTCTGTTGACGAAATGTTTATTGCTAAAGATGCATTTACAGTGGATGATTTGAAAAAAATCATGAATGGCTGGAAAAGAGCACAACCAGTATTTTCTTCAGAAAAGCTGTCATCAATTTGGGGAAAGATTAAGAAAGAAAATAATTAATTATGCCGAATTTAGGTTTATCTCTAAGTTTGGCTTAATCAATTGTTGAGGTTGAGGGATCACATAGTTTAATTAGTGATTAGCATTGTTTATGTCAATCAATGATTTAGGTTTTACCGAAGGGGATTCTGAGTGCTGGTCGTTCTTCTGGGCACTGACCATTCGGCTATCCGGCGCATCCGAGATAAAGTAGATTACCTTACCCAATAGGTAGATCAACGAAATGGCCTGAAGAACGATCTCTGCAGGAATCATGTGCGCCAAACTTGTCCGAGACGCTAATGATCGTAGAAACTTTGACAGCTAAATTGGGAATTGGAATGATTTGGAAGTTGGTTAGCGAAAATTGCTGAGCATCGAAAAGGGTTGGCAATTCGTTCTACCGGAAACCACAATTACCGATATGCTAAAATCGGAGCACTCCTCCTACCGCTGTGATTAACAATGATCTCGGTTGGTAAGAAGTAGGCATAAATTTGTTACTTCTTAATCATGAAATTGATTGAAAAATGGCATACTTTAATTGCCCAAAGCGTAACCAGTGTTATTCTGGCCACTTGCAAGATTTGCATTAAGAGATGTGATTGAAGTGTGAAGTTGAAAATGATTGACATTTATTGACTGTGTAGGCTAAGCTTCGGATTGGTTGAATGTGAAATTAAACTTGTCTGATGAGAAAAAAGTTGTGAAAACTAAGCCATGAATTTATGGGTGGGAGAAAGATCGTGAAGCATTCGAAATATTATAGTTTAGTGAATACTTTTATTGTGTTCACGTCCATATTTTTAGCATTTTCCATTTTAATTACATTGTCAGTTAATGCTGGGCCGTGGCGAAGTAAAACTCATGACAAATACGAGGCTTATACAGTTGAAGGAAGTATACTGGACATTAAAATTGATGGTAAATTTAATGATTGGGATCTTGGGATTCTGGAGGGACCGCGTGCGGTTGTTGGTACCAATGGTAAGCCTTTCAAAGGAGTCAAAAATGTAACTGGACAAAACGCCCCTGGGCCAGAGAAGGAGTTTGAGGTATGGGCTGGTGGTAAATGGAATGGGAAAAAAGATCACGAAACCGGCATAATATTCCTTTGGGAGCCAGATGCATTTTATATTGGCCTTATCGTCACTGACGATGAGCATGAAAACAAAGCTAACGATGGCTGGAATGGGGATTCAACACAATTGGCTTTTGAAATGACAGGGAAACGAACCGCCGATCAAGGCAAGTTTTACTTGTTTAACTGGGCCCTACCTCACAAATCAGTGTTGTGTGGGCACAATGGGTTAGCTAAGGGGGATGATTGTATAATGCATTATCAAAAAACCCCTGGAAACGATAAAGTTGATCTGGCTATTATGCGCAATAAGGCAAAAGGAATGACCTATTATGAAGCCAGATTTTCTGCAGATGAACTTGGTGTCGGTGTATTTAAGGCTGGCATGAAATTTGGTGCCAGTATTTGCGTGAATGATGGTGACGACGACACACCGGGTCAGAGGGGATGGAGTGGCTGGTATCCGCATTCAATCGTCTTTACCAAGCAATCGGAGAAGACTGGATTGGTAGTTTTATCTGAGAAGCCATACGCAGTCGGTGCGAAAGGTAAGCTAGCAACAAAATGGGCTGCTGTCAGGGCCAAATAGAATTTAATAAACCTAGCATACAATTCAGCGTAATAAGAGCCTTTCACTCAAACAACATTAAGCAGAGTGAAGGGCTCTTTTTGCCCTATCTGTCAAGTAAGTTTAAAAACCCTCAATCAGCCGAACCAGACACCATAACCGCGAAAGATTTCACTTCCAACTGTACCTAGAATCCCCCACAGGATCCCTGCTGTGAAGAAGTGACCGAGTGCAACGCCCAGGAAACCGGGTATAAGTTTGCGGTAAAGCCCAAACCCTCCCAACCGAGTGATTAGCAGTTTAAATATCCAAGCAGCAAGAAAGGCGCCCCACAATGGATCTCCATAGGCTGTTACCATAGCGAATCCGAGAGGGTGTAGTGGGAATTGAAGAAAGTTTCGCCGGAAAGTTGCCAGCAGGGTGGTAAATATAAAGCCGAAACCAACTGCACCCGTTCGAGCGTAATCGGGCGAGTTTTTGGATACTTGATACCCTCTCAAAATGTTGTATTCCTGCTGAATCAATGACGCACCACGTGTGCCTCCCCGAATCCCATCGCCACCTTCAAGGATGTTGGCACCATATTCGTAGAAAGCTGTAATGTGCGTCCAGTATCCGCCTGACAGACCAACCACAAGTGCCAACATGATAGCAATAGCCATAGCACGACGATTCATTTTCACGTCATCGCAAAGCTTAATGGCTTCTAACTGATATGCCATAAAAGCGGGAAAATAACCTCGTGAGAGGAAAGTTAAGCTGGCAAAAACACTTAAATTCTGAAAGCTACTGTTGTGAATAAACGCTTTTGGTCCAAATGCGTTGAGCATCACACGCTTATGTTCACCATAGGGAAAGAGCCAAATCATTGGTGCCCCTGCTTCAGCACGGATTTTTGTGTAGACTAAAGCAAAAGCCAAGATTAGACCAAAGAAGAGAAGAACTGTGGTAACTGTCATTCCTGCTGCCACACACCAAATACAAATAAAGGCCAAACCGCTGATAGCACCAAAGAAAGCAACACGGAACGAAAGAGGTTCATTACTGTCATCGATTGACGGCGAACCAAATGCTTTGAATACCACATTCTTGATTTGTCGCTTTCCAACCCAGAAGAAGGCAACTGTTAGTGCCAGAAATGCGCCGCTACTTTGGTCATGTACATACGGAAATCCTGGCAGGTTATAGCCTAGTGCGGAGGTAACAACAGCCTCAAATTTTAAAACGAAATAAAGAAACCAAACAGAAAAATTGACATCCAAAGGCATTAGGTAGGCGAGTCCAAAGATTGCGGGACGAAATTGAAAGGAAATCGGTCGAACAGCGCTCCAAGGTCGTTCAGTGAATAGAACGCCAAGATTGAAACTTCTACCTGGCGAAGGGAGTGATGGATAAAAAGCATGAACGATATTTAACAGGTTGTAGAAGAAAGCGAGTCCGAAACCAATCCACATGTATTGATTGCGAAAGAACGGGGAAACCAGTAGTTTGGAGTTTTCTTCTCTGGCGATTTCGAGTCCAAATCGCGCGATGGGAAAAACAAGTCGTTCTTGGTCTACCCATTGTCGACGAAAAATGACAACCAGACAAAGCATAGTCCAGAAAAGTGCGATGAACATCAATGTCCAAAAGAATAGCGGTACTGTCCAATCTCCCCACGGCACCAATGTACCTTGACCTATACCTTCGTATGAGTCAATAATTGTCTGTTTATTGGTAATAACAAACCAATCAGGTAAATATTGGTTAAAAAGAGCATATTCATTTTCTAGGGAAGCATAGTAAAACGGTGCCGTGAGTACGGGTAAAAAATACCGTACCATGCCAATCGATGACATGGAGATTGCAATAGCAACCGTACTGTAAATAACGATGATTTCGGCTTGTGAAAGTGAAAGGAAGTTGGCAAAACGACGGAGTAGTGGATTGACAGCGACAAGGCAGATTAAAGCCGCTACGGCGGGAATAGGCGGTACTGACTCACCAATCTGAGTTGAATGGGTAATTAAACCAGTGTGTGTTAGCCAGTAATTTCCAATCCAAATGAAAATCAGTGACAAAACAGTGGCGCGAATTGTCAAACCTGATACGAGTTTTTCCGGAAATTGTTTGATTGGCATTAGAATGATTGCGGCTGGAGAGACATCACAATTATAATAGCATTAATTAGCCCTTAATTTAAATCGGTTAAGACATGCTAGGACAAGAAGTATGAAGATTAAGTGGGTTGCAAATTCAACAGGGTTCACTAAGGCTCGGGATGCTGGGTCAATTGCTGGAATTGCCATTAAATGCTGAGCAGAATAGGCTGCAGATGGTTTACGGTAGCGAAAGGAAGTCTTTAAGAATCGTTTCCTATAGTGCTCGAAGTAATGGAAGCTATTCACATCTATCAGTTCTTCCTGTATACTTTAAAGGCTGATAAACAGCGCAGAAGTCATAATGTCAAAACTTAGCTTGATTTAAAAATGATGAGAAGGAATTTTAAAAGTCTTGTTGCAATATATTTGGCGAGCATAATAGCCTGCTTCCTAATTTATGTCCCCTCAGCCGTAACCTGCCAGATACCTGTCTTTCGATATGCGTTGGAAAGGTGGAGTCCAGATCTTTTTTCAGTGTTGATATTGTATCATAACCCATTATCCGCAGAACATCTTGGCTTAGTCGACCGACTGAAACAAGCTGCTTTAGAGGTAGAAAGACCTGCGAATATTGAAGTTCAACTGTTTGATTTAAACGAAGACCCTCAATATTCCAAGGAACTTCTGGCGGATGGATATTCTATAGATCAATATCCCCTGATGGTTGTGCGTTATCCTCAATGGGTGAAAACGCACCGCTTGGCATGGGTGGGGACTCTGAGTGGAGAATCTGTTGAGGCTTTAATTGATTCACCTGCAAGACAAACAATTGTCGAGCGAATCGGTGAAGGGGAGTCGGCCGTGTGGGTACTGATTGAAAGCGGCAACCAATCGAAAGATGATGCGGCGGCAAGTCGTCTTCAAGAAAACTTGGATCTTCTACAACAGAAATTGCAACTACCGAGCCGTGAGGTGATTGAAAGTGACGAAGCCTTTCAGCCGGAAACACAGGTTGAGTTGCGTTTAGCTTTCTCTATCTTGCGTCTCAAGCGCAGTGATCCTGCTGAGGCAATCTTTGCTTCGCTACTGATTAACAGCGAACCGGATCTTCATCAATTTAATGAGCCGATTGCGATTCCTGTTTTTGGTCAAGGACGATCTCATTTTGCGCTAGTCGGCAAAGGAATCAATACTCAAACTATTACTGATAGTTGTCAATTCTTGACTGGAGCATGTTCATGTCAAGTAAAAGAACAGAATCCCGGGTCAGATCTAGTTTTTACAGCAAACTGGCGTCAGATCATTACAGGAACCGCTATCCGGCTGCAACCTCTACCCGACTTGATGAGCATGGCAACATTGGCTGACAGTGTGGAATCGAAAGGTTTTTCGGAAAGTCCAGTTGAGCAGCAGGCTTTGTATTTGCCCCCTACAGCCGAAACACCTGTGGTCGAAAATCAACCTCTGAACGTGGGGTTCCTAATTCCTACTGCCATTGTTGTCATCGTCAGCTTATTGGGTGTGATAGGCGTATCATTTGCTATCAAATCCCGTCGTGATGTTTGATTACAATTAGTTGTTTGTGCGTATGATCAATACTTGGCACCTCATCCTTAGTGAGATATGCCACCGCAAGTTTCATTTTGGGTTTGCGGTGCTAGGTGTAATGACTGCGGTTGCTTGCAGTACAAGTGTCATCGTGTTACTTGCCATGCATAACATGCAAACTGAGCAGATCCTACAGGCTAGAAGACAAGTTGTTCAAAAACGTACCGAAGAACTTGAGGATCAGATGCGCAAAATCGGTAAAGGAATGGGGTTCAACATTTTGATTTTGCCGGAAGACCAAAACCTGAACGAGCTTTATTCTAACAATTATGCTTCAAAGTTTATGCCAGAGTCGTATGCTTCAAAGTTGGCCGAGAGCGAAATTGTGACCATCAACCATTTGTTGCCGACGGTTGAACAGCGGATCCGTTGGCCTGAACGCAACAACCGGATAGTATTTCTGGTTGGGATCCGTGGTCAGGTGCCAATTATGCATCGGCAACCGCAAAAACCGATTGCGCAGAAAGTACCGCTGGGGCAAATCGTACTTGGCAGTGAAATTGCTATGGTCGAGAACCTTAAAGTTGGTGATAAGGTTACTCTGAAGGGAGAGAAATTCACTGTCTCACAAGTACATAATCCGCGTGGGAACAAAGATGACATTACAATCTGGATCCACTTGGCAACCGCACAGCGAATGTTAAAAAAGGAAGGCTTGATTAACGCGATATGGGCGATCGAATGCGGATGCGCACTGGCGGATTTACCCAAGGTTACTCAGGAAATTGCGGTGTATTTACCTGATACTCAGGTAATTGAAAAGTTCACCAAGGCACAAGCTCGAGCAAACATGCGGATGGAGGCGGCCAAATTAGCTGAACAAACCCTAAAACAAGAAAAAATACATCGGAAACATCTGGGAAACAGGCGTCGAGTTCTAGCAGCGAGTGTCATCTCTGCTTCAGTTGTCGCCGGTGGCATTTGGATCGCGTTTCTATCATTGATCAATGTGTGGGATCGAAGATCGGAGATCGGTATCTTGCGTGCAGTTGGGGTTGGATCCGGTCAGATTATTAAATTATTTCTCTTTAAGTCGATCATTGTCGGGCTCTTAGGGTCGATGCTCGGCTGTTTAATCGGTTTTTTGGGTGTCATGGAGATTAATGCGTTTGCTGTCAAATCGGGTTCGCTATCATCTACGCAAATCTTTTCTTGGAGGTTAGTGCTGCTCATAGTGGTGTGTGTGCCAGCGCTGGCGGCAGTTGCGGGTTGGTTGCCGGCCTTCATGGCTGCGGGGCAGGACCCAGCTGAAACCTTGCGTGAGGACTAAGAGATGCTTCAATTGGATCGTGTGGAGAAAACCTATACTTACAAGGGACAACAGATCTTTGCCTTGCGTCAGGTTACGTTGCAGTTGGATCACGGAAATTTCGTAGCGGTATGCGGCCCAAGTGGATGTGGGAAATCTACCATGTTATTTGCAGCTGGAGGGTTACTACGGCCTGATGATGGCATTGTTAGGATTGATGAGACGAATCTATACGTGATTTCCGCTGATCAACGTGCGCAGTATCGTGCCATAGAGATTGGTTTTGTTTTTCAACAGTTTCACTTAGTACCATATCTGAATGTGCTTGACAACGTCCTAGCTGCTTCATTAGCACTTGAGGGTATTAACCGACAAATGAAAGTAAATCTTCGTGACCGCGCACTGGAATTAATTGAACGGTTCGGGTTAGCAGACCGGTTATCACATGTGCCTTCAAAACTTTCTACAGGGGAGCGGCAACGTACAGCCCTAGCACGGGCTTTACTCAACCATCCGCGTTTGCTGTTAGCTGATGAACCGACTGGTAACTTGGATGACGAAAATACGGAGGTGGTATGTCAGCATCTTGCTGAATATGCTGACAATGGTGGAATGGTGCTACTGGCAACGCACGATCAGCGGGTTGCATCTTATGCAGACAATATAGTTCAAATGAGCGATGGAACTATTTTTGCTGACATATAGCATATAGCACTTGTGCATATGGTTAAAATATGGAGAATCATAGAAGAAACTTGGTTTCGGTCTTTGCTGCATGTGTGTCACTAACCATTATTTTGGCCTGTTCTGAAGACACAGATAAGGAGAGCGTTGATTGGCCACAGTGGCGTTATAGTGCTGGGCGACTACCGTCTTCACCCAGCAAACTACCGTCCAAGTTGCACTTAAAATGGGTGCGTCAGTTCGATTTACCTCAACCCGCTTGGCCTAAAGGACAAACAAAACTACAGTTTGATCTATCATACGAACCTGTGGTTATGGGTAAGCAAGTCTTTGTTCCCTCGATGGTGAATGACAGCGTCACTGCTTACCAGACGGAAACAGGCCGAGAACACTGGAGGTTCTTTGCCGACGCGCCGGTCCGCTTTGCTCCAATTGCTCGAAACGGAAAAGTCTATTTTGTTAGTGATGATGGCTACCTTTATTGTTTAGATGCTGATGATGGAGTCTTATTATGGAAGTTTCGGGGCGGACCTACAGACAGGAAAGTTTTGGGAAATGGTCGTTTAGTCAACGAGAATCCGGCACGAGGTGGTCCAGTTTTCTACGATGGTAAGATCTATTTTGCGTCTGGTATTTATCCTTTTGTCGGTACCTACCTGCATGCGCTTGAGGCTGAGACAGGCAACGTTGTTTGGACAAACAGTGGAAGCAATTCCATTTACGTCCTGCAAGCGCACTCAGCTCCTTCTTTCGCCGGCATATCTCCACAGGGATACTTGGTTGCCACCCCAAAGCACCTGTTTGTCTCAGGAGGTCGAACAGTTCCAGCCTGCTACGATCGACTGACAGGGGAATTTCTGTACTACAATCCAGATAATAAACTTGGTGGGTACGAAGTCGCTGCTTTAGGAGAGGTGTATATAAACAGCAACTCCATTTTCAATTCGGCGAATGGTACTGAGATTATCCGCCAAAAAGATGGATCGCTGGTTACAGCAGATCGACTTTATCATGTAGGTGATGATGAAGTTTCGGTTTATGAATTTCCTGGTTATTATCAAGAATCTATCGACAGAAAGGGAGCAAAGACTACACACTACACCTATAAATTACTCAGTTCTCAACCAGTTTCATCCAAACCGGGCAGATTATACATAAAAGCCGGGGATGACCTGGTGACAATTGACAAAAAAGGAAATATAATTACCATTGATGTCAGAGATCTAAATCGCATCGAAAGCACAGTAAAGGGAAAGATAGAAGGGACACCTTGGAGCGTTCTAGCTGCAGATAACAAACTTTTCGTCAGCACCATAGAAGGTAAAATCTATTGTTTTGGGGAGAGCTACAGTACAGCAAAACGTTATAAGCCGAGGATCAAACAGCTTGAACATGATCAAGTTTGGTCGAAAGTTGCTGCGGACATCTTAGCGAAATTAGAGGTCAAGGACGGCTATTGTGTTTCACTCGGTCTTGGTAGTGGATACTTGGTGCAAGAACTGATTCATCAATCACAGTTTCACCTTGTGGTGATTGATCGAAACCCTTATGACATTGAAAATTTTCGCCAACGTATGAACATAGCAGGAGTATATGGACATCGCTTGACTGCGGTCGTTGGAGATCCGTTTGACTATTCTTTACCTCCATATCTGGCTAGACTTGTGGTATCGGAAGATGTCTTTGCTGCTGGTTTTGACTTCATCAAACATGATCCTAATAAGCTGTATCAACCAATCCGTCCTTATGGTGGTATCGCTTGGCTGGGTGCTGGAAAGGATAAAAATTCGCTTATAAAATGGATCGGTAATTCTGGCCTCCCAAAGGCGGAATACCAGGATCTCGAAAATTTTGTCGTACTCCGACGTGTCGGCGCTTTGCCAAATTCTGCGGACTGGACACACAACTATTCGGATCCATCAAATAGCATCTTTTCAGCTGATCAGATAAAAGCGCCTCTCGGACTGCTGTGGTTCGGCTCTCAACAGATAAATCTGGATGTTCTCCCCCGGCACGCACACGGTCCGAAGCCACATGTTGTTGGTGGACGATTGATTATCCAAGGTGTGAATGTCTTGAGTGCTCGCGACGTCTACACTGGAAAAACACTATGGAAAAAAGAACTCAATAATTTAAATACTTTTGGTATGTATTATGACAGCAGTTACACCCGAAGTGAAGGAATCAGACAAGATCATATTCCGGGAGCCAACGAATTTGGATCAAATATTGTATCCCTTGAGGATCGCATCTATCTGGCCAGTGGTCCTACTTGTCACGTGATAGATACGGATACTGGAAAGACCTTAGATCAATTCCAGCTGCCTTCTGCTGATGGTCGGAATTCTCCTAATTGGGGGTATATCTCAGTTACTGGTGATTTACTGATTGCGACATCCTCACCAATTGGAATTGGTAGTGTCAATGCGCCGATAGTGAACGTGGTAGCATACAGCCCGGATGGTAAGCGAATCATAACCGCCAACGAAAAAATAGCTACGATCTGGGATGCCAATAGTAACCGAGAGCTTTTTGTGCTGAAGGGGCACTCAAAATACGTAACTTCAGTGGCATGGAGTTCGGATAGCAAGCAAGTCGCAACTGCCAGCGAAGACAAAACTGCTAGAGTCTGGGATACTGATAGTGGTCAAGAGCTATTCGTGCTAGAAGGCCATACCGAAGCAGTTAACTCAGTGGTATGGAGTCCAGATGGTAAACGAATCGTAACAACTAGTGAAGACAGAACGGCTAAGGTTTGGGATGCTCAAACCTCGGGTTCGTATAACGCAAAGGAACTATTTAACCTTGTTGGTAACATAAATGGGGACAGTGCTGTTGCTTATACGATAGATGGTAAATGGATTGTAACAGGCGCGGAAACGGTTGAAACGTATCTTCCGAGACAAGCGGTCGCATATAATCCTAACAGTGAGCAGCTAGCCATGGCATTCGGAGACCGAACCATAAAGATTTTAGATGCTAGTGACGGCCAAGAATTGTTTTCATGTGTTGGACACTCAGGTGATATTGCCTCGGTCGCATGGAGTCCGAATGGCAAATTACTAGCTTCAGCTAGCAGAGATAAGACAGCCAAGGTCTGGGATGCTCAAACCGAAAGTGCCAGTAGAGGTCAAGTTCTCTTTTCGCTTGCTGGTCATACTGGTAACCTAACCTCGGTCGCATGGAGTCCAGATGGTACAAAAATCGTAACGGCTAGCAGAGATAAGACAGCCAAGGTCTGGGATGCTCAAACCGAAAGTGCCAGTAGAGGTCAAGTTCTCTTTTCGTTTGATGTTCATATAGATGAGCTAACTTCGGTTGCGTGGAGTCCAGATGGTGAAAGAATCATAACAGCTAGCCTCGACAAAACTACTAGATGCTGGGATGCTGACGATGGTAGAGAACTGTTTAACCTAACTGGACAGATCAAGGATATCGCAGACAATACGCTTTTTTCTTCGGCCAGCAGAACATTGCTGGTGTTGAATCGTTATTCGGGCAAAATTCTATGGTCGAAGCAGGCTAAACATGGTTTCAGACACAATGCGATTGCGCTTGGAAACAACAAAATTTTTTGTCTGGATAAAATGTCTAAGCAAAAAACGGACTGGCTGAAACGCCGAGGAATCGTCAACCCAGCAATTCCAATCCTCTATGCTTGCGATCTTAAAACGGGGAAAACGATTTGGTCAAACGCAGACGGCATATTCGGTACTTGGTTAAGTTATTCATTGGAACATGACGTGGTAATCGAAGCAACTAGACCTTCAGGTGACAGTGCGGAAGATGAATACGAACCTAGTTATTTCGGAAAGATTACTGCTTATCGTGGTTCGGATGGGAAAGTACTGTGGTTTCATGACCAGAAAGAGGGAGCCTATTATGGTCCCGTGATTCTATACCGTGATATGGTTATTACACAATCGGGAGGTGGCAGCAACTCTGGGTATCCGATAACAAAAGCCCTCAACATTTTTACTGGAGAACATGTTACACGGACGCATCCTTTAACCAAAGAGACAATTCCTTGGCAGTGGCTCCGTTTTAAAGGGTGTAATTCTGCCATTGCTAGTGCAAACTTGATGGCTTTCCGCTCCGGATCAGCATCCTTCATTGACCTGACGAAGGGACAAGGAACTTCAAGTCTGGGTGGATTCCGAGCAGGTTGTACCTCGAATTTGATACCGGCTAATGGTGTGTTAAGCGCACCAGACTACACACGCACCTGTACCTGTAGTTATCAGAATCAGGCTTCATTGGCTATGATTCACACACCTGAAGGTGAGGCTTGGAGCTTTGATTACTATCCCAACGTGGGTAAAGCTACACCTATAATGCATGTGGGACTCAATTTAGGTGCACCAGGGAATCGGTTCGGGGAAAATGGTGTCTTATGGATGGAATATCCGAGTATTGGCGGTGTTTCACCCGACATTCCGGTTCGAACGGTGAGTCAGAATCCAAAATGGTTTCATCACCATCAATCGAAAGTAGAAGGTGAATTCAACTGGATAACAGCTTCTGGAATAGAAGGTATCCATGAAGTCTGGATACGTCTGTTTATTCAGCCAGGGAGCATTGATCAGCCTGTTAGTTTGAACGAACAGGGTATTCCCGCGGGGTCCCACACCCAAAAAACCACGCTTGGTCTCATCCTCAAAGAGCAAGGATTCCTGAAGAACCGGAGCCAATGGAAGATCTGGTCCGAAGATGAAATTCTGGGGAGTTTTCAAGAACCTCGAGTCTACAAGGTGAGTTTGTTTTTTGCCGAAACAACTAGTCTTGATGTCGGTGAACGCGTATTTGATGTTTATCTTCAAGACAAGCTAGTTTTGAAAAATTTTGATATTGTGCGAGAAAGCGGAAATCAAAATTCCAGCGTGGTTAAGACCTTCAAAAATATTCAAATCAAGAGCGATCTTAAAATTATGTTTTCACCTGTAAAAGGTCAACCGGTTCTATGCGGCGTCGAGATTATATCGGATGAATTAGATAAATTGTCGATGTAAGCCAGATCGGTGGTAGGAGATAGTGATGGGGCGTCGTGAATTCTTTGTCAAAAACGGATACTGGGTCGAACCAAACCCACTTTTTTCAGATGATGAACTGGTGGCGTATCGGCAATCAATGTCGAACATTATGGATCATAAATACGAATCGGGGCGTGAACCGATGCTAGGGAGAAATTGGCCGGAACAGACCGATTCAAATGGGCTTGTGCAAATTAACAACGCGTGGTGGGCTGGTGGTGTTATCCGTCAACTTGCACTGAATTCCCGTTTGGGAAAGATTGCGGTCGAACTTCTGCAGGTGAATGGTGTCTGTATGTGGCACGATCAGCTATTATACAAACCACCACGGTCAAAGAACGTGCCAGATGGAGGCAATGTTGGCTGGCACCAAGATTGGAACTACTGGCGAGTATGTGACGAACCGGATATGATAACTGCTTGGGTGGCTTTGGATGATGTCATTGTAGAAAACGGCGCCATGATGGTTGTTTCTGGGAGTCACAGATGGAAACAGGCAATAAAACCCTCAGATCGTACTTTAGACATGGAGTACACACTTAGTCAAGTCACGATACCAAAAGGTGAGAAACTGGACATTGTCTACTGTGAACTGAAAGCGGGTTGTGTCAGCTTTCACCACGCGATTACCCTTCATGGATCGGGACCCAATCTGACCCAAAAACCTCGGATCGGTTTGGCCATCCATATGGTTGCGGATCATGTTCGATACACCAAAACAAATGGAGCTTCTCATAGCAATCTGAAGGTCTGCCCACGAGAAGAAGGTGCTTTTTTCCGCGGTGAGCAACATCCTGTGATCTGGCAGAGAATACCTTATGCACAGTGAATTATTAAGGTAAGGGCAGGAATTGGGATCAACACGAACTCAATTATGGCACGAACTGCCTGACTTTACTTTGGACGGAAGCGTTGGTTAGTACTTTGCAAAACTTCTGGATTGACAATTGCGTCTGGAATGTTTCCTGTCAGCACGTTCAACACACCCTTAGCCGCCGAAATTTGCAAATCGTTAATCGATTCCTCTGACCAAAACGCCGCGTGTGGCGTAATAATGACATTATCCAAATCGAGCAGAGAGAAGTTATCGGCTGGAGGTTCTTCCGGCAACACATCTAGGCCAGCTCCAGCAATCCAATTCTCCTGTAGTGCCTGAAAGAGTGCGTCATGATTCACAATACCACCGCGAGCAGTATTGATCAAATAAGCAGTTGATTTCATTTTGCTAAGTGCATCAGCGTCAATCAGGTTATTCGTTTCAGGCACAAGCGGACAATGAATAGTGATAAAATCTGCTTCTGTCAGTAGTTCTTCAAAGTCGACATTTTTGACACCATAAGTCTTTGCGACTTTATCCGTCAGACTCGGCGAATAGGCTAAGATTTCCATACCGAATCCTTTTGCTTTTGGCACAATAAGCTTCCCAATTTTCCCAAACCCGACAATACCAAGCTTTTGTCCGCGAATACGATACATCTGCGGTCCGATATTGCGATCCCAACTTCTATTCTTAACCTCGTTATTGAGTCTTGGTATTTTTCGCGCCATCGCTAAAACCAAGGCCATAGCATGGTCAGATACTTCTTCAAGACAATAGGTCGGCACATTAAATACAACCATACCCAAACTGGTAGCGGTTGCCACATCAATGTTGTCTAATCCGATTCCATAGCGACCAATAACCCGACATTTTTCAGCAGCTTTTACTACATCGGTTGTTACTTTTGCCCAATTTGTCAAGATACCATCAACATCAGGAGCGTATTTCAAGAACTCGATTTCTGTGCCGGTTTTGGCAACAATTAGCTCCGCACCAATAGCTGACAATACCTCGCGTTCCGGCTCAAGCGTTGCCCAAGCGTAATCAGTAATTAAGATTTTGTGTTTCGACTGGCTCATGTTATTTCTTCATGAAATGGGCGTATTACAACCACCGTAATACGCTCAAAGTTAGCTGTTAATTGTATTGAGATCTACTCTGCAAACTGAGCATCGAAAGCAATGTTAGATGTGGGGAAGTCCACTTTGCGAACAAATTCACAAGCTTCTGTTGCACCATGTTCACGGTCCATACGGCCATCTTCCCATTCAACTGAAAGAGGTCCATTGTAGCCGATATCGTTTAGTGCCACAATAATATCTTCAAACTGAATATCACCATGTCCGAGAGACCGAAAATCCCAGTAGCGACGCGGATCAGTAAAATCGGTATGACCACCAAAAACACCCACTGTGCCATCACCATGCCCCCACCAAACGTCCTTCATATGCACGTGATAAATTCGATCGACGAAAACACGAATAAACTTGACATAATCGACACCCTGATAGCCGAGATGCGATGGATCATAGTTAAAGCCAAATCGTATATGACCATTAACAGCATCAATCGCCCGCTCGGATGACGCAATGTCGAAGGCGATTTCGGTGGGATGCACCTCAAGGCCAAAGTTGACATTGACTTCGTCAAAGGCATCTAGAATAGGAGTAAAACGTCCGCCAAAATCTTCGAATCCCTTGTTCCAGTAATCCTGGCTCGTTGGTGGGAAAGCATAAAGAGAATGCCAGATACTTGAGCCGGTGAAGCCATTGACGACTGCGGGGAATTCTTCCCCTTCGGGTCGAGCATCAATGAACAGCCGACAGGCCTTGGCTGCGTCGATCATCTTTTGCGCTGCACGCTGACGAACGCCTTCTGGATCTCCATCGCCCCAAACGTCTGCGGGTAAAATTTCCTTGTGCCGATCATCAATGTTGTCACAAATTGCCTGACCAACTAAGTGATTGGATACCGAATAGGCTGTAAGTCCATGTTTGTCAAGAGTATCCCATCTTGTCTTGATATAACCATCATCGGATAGGGCTTTGTCAATTTCAAAGTGATCTCCCCAGCAGGCTAGTTCAATACCATCGTAACCGAAGCTGCTGGCTCTCTCGCAGGCTGTATCAAAATCCAAATCTGCCCACTGACCAGTGAATAGGGTTACAGGTCTTGCCATTTTGTCTTCTCCTCTTCTTAAATTGTATTAATGAAATTTATTGCGGTGGTGTATAACTTGCGTCAATCCAAGCACGTGCGTTTCCGCTCTCGACAGCTTTATGAATGAAATGCACACCAATGGCACCGTCCTGAACCGTCGGAAAATCGGTGTCAAATTCACCGAGATCTTGGTCGGCAATCTTAGCTGCCATAGTACGTGTCGCATTGACGTATATGTTAGCGAAGGCCTCGATAAATGCTTCCGGATGACCGAAAGGAATCCGTGAATTGTGGACAGCAATCTCTGCCAAGTAGTCATTTCCCCGTTTATATACTTGCTCTGGACCATCTGGATATTTGACAGACAAGTAATTTGGATTTTCTTGTCGCCACCTGAGAGAAGCCTTGGTACCGTAAATACGGATGTTAATATCGTTTTCCTCACCGACTGAAATCTGTGAAGCATAAAGGATTCCACGCGCCCCACCTTTGTAGTGAACCAGAAGGTTTCCATCATCCTCAAGCTGACGGCCAGGGACAAAGGTTGTTAGATCCGCACAAATTTCTTCAATCTCTAGCTCGGTAATATAACGCGCTAGGTTTTCTGCATGTGATCCGATATCAGCAATACACGACGATACACCTGCCTGATTCGGATCCGTCCGCCAGACCGCTTGTTTGGCTCCTTCGGCTTCTAGTAGGGTGGCTAACCAACCCTGCGGATATTCGACAACAACCTTCCGAATATCACCCAGTTCTCCATTCCTAACAAGCTCACGTGCTTGTTTAACCATTGGATAACCAGTGTAATTATGAGTTAAGGCAAAAACGGTATCATGTTTTGATACAAGTTTACAGAGTGACTCTGCATCTTCTACAGTATTTGTCATAGGCTTATCGCAGACCACATGGAACCCAGCTTCAATGAAAGCCTTTGCTACCTGGAAATGGACGTGGTTAGGCGTGACGATTGATACAAAATCGATTCGTTCTCCTTCCAAAAGACGGCTTTCCTGCTCCGCCATCTCCTGATACGAGTTATATACTCGACTCGAATCTAAAAGAAGTTCTTCGCCTTGCTGACGAGATTTTTCTGGATCAGACGAGAATGCTCCCGCAACCAACTCAATTTCCCCATCAAGTGCCGCAGCCTTCCGATGTACGGCACCAATAAAAGCCCCAGGTCCGCCACCAACCATACCGTAGCGGATTCTCCTTCCAAGTACCATTCTTTAGCTTTCTCCGCAACTACATATTTACAGATTACTTCCATCTGGTAATGGCTGATTATAGCATGACACATCTCTATTGTCAATCAAGCAGCATATGGATTTATTTTGGGCGATTAAGATATGTTTTTACGTCCAATTTTAATTGACAAACACTGGTTAGATATGTATTATTGCTGAGAAATTGGCCTTCGGATACGGCATCCGTCATGGCGCTAAAATTGTTAATGATTTTGCTGGTTTTTCGAGTTGAAAATGGCAAAGAAAATCTCTTTCTTCCTCTTCTTGGTATTTGTCCTAATAACCTTTGTACCTGCGAATATTATTTTTTCCGATGATAAACAGGATCAATCTTTTGCGGATGCATTGACCTTGATTGACGATGGGAATTACGCTGATGCGCTGCAGATATTAATTAAGATTGAGGATAATAGTCCTGAGATGAAACATGTTATTGCCAACTGCTACGCCAGAGAAGAGGTATGGGAGGAGGCAGCCAAATATTACAAGCAAGCCATATCCACTGAGTACGCATTAAGCGATTACTCAACATACCATCTTGCCAGATGTTATCAAATTCTTGAAGATTATGAAAAATCTGTTAAATATTATCAAAGGCTTGTTAATCATTATCCAAACAGCCCTCATTTTTCCGAGGCAAGATTTCAGATTGCCGTGGTCCATTGGGAACAGAAGCATTATCAGAAATCTATCCAATTTTTTGCTGATTTAGCAAACGAAAAGGGAGGTAGCTATATTAGAGAGGCGACCTTCAAGATGGCAAGGATTTATGAAGATCTTCAAGACTGGCAAAAAGCCAAAGCTCTTTACGATAAACTAATCTCAAGGAATACATCTGACCAAATAGCGTTTGCGTCATTAAATCGCTTGGAAAAAAGCGTTCTAAAATCTGCTGAGCTAAGAGTTGCTCGCAAACAGCTGATGGATCAAGGAGGGGTTCTGTACAACAACTTACGGCTGACAGGCGCTCTGAAGAAATACCGTAAAGTGGTTAAGGGCTATCAAGATGAGCTCACTACGCAAGCCTTTTATCAAATTGGAAAAACCTACTTCCGTCAGCGTAAATATAGTCGTGCAATTACGGAGTTTCAGAAAATAAAGGATTATATGGCTGGACCTGGATATTTCACCAGCGCACTTTACCAAATCGGCCGTTGCCATCGACGGTTAAATCAGCACCAAACTGCTAGAAAGCACTTCAATTCGTTCGCAAGGAAATACCATTGGAGTAAGTTTGCTGATGACGCACTTTACCACCAGGCACGTCTGTACGAAGTCGATTCTGATGCAAAAACAGCTGTCAAATTATACCAAAAGATGATTGGGCTATATCGATATAGTGAATTGGTTCCTCGTGCCTATTGGCGAATCGGCTGGATACGGTTTAAGGCCAAACAATATGGTGACAGCATCACCATTTTTCAGAAACTCGTTAGTCTTTTTCCAAACAGTGGATGGGCACTTGCTGCGGATTACTGGATTGCCAAAGTTCATGAGAAACAAAAAAATTGGGGAAAAGCGAAACACAACTACCAAAAAATCCGCGAATCCGATAAGTGGTACTACGGCAATTTGGCAGGCCATCGGATCGAAAGTAGAACTAACATCAATTCAGTTCCCAACCAGAGAGCTTCTGAAAAAAAGGATTGGGAAAACATTGGCATGGACAAAACAACACGTGTCGAAAGGCTAATGTACCTCAGGCTTTATGTAGACGCTGTCACTGAATTAAAAACGGTTATAAAAATCAAGAAATCAAATCGGCGGGACGATTACTATAATCTGATTGTTTGTTATCAGAGACTGGAAGACTTCAAGAAGGCACACTATTATGCTGAGATCCTTTCAAAGTTCTGGGAACCTCAAAGTAGGGATAAAATACCAGAGGGACTCCTCCGAATGCTTTACCCTCTCCACTACAAAGATCAGATCGCAGAATATGCAGCAGAGTACAAAATTGATCCCTTCTTTGTTTCTTCCATGATTCGAGAGGAAAGTCGTTACAACCCATCGATTATTTCACCTGCTGGCGCTTGTGGGTTGATGCAGATTATGCCTCAAACAGGCAGGTATATTGCTAAACAGATCAAAATGAGACCATTTCACCGAGAAATGCTTTTTCTGCCTGCAGTGAACATCCGGTTAGGAACATGGTATATGAAAAACCTGATGGATCAATTCGAAAACAGTATGGAGTTGGCTTCAGGCGCGTATAATGGAGGTGTCAACCGAATAAAAAGGTGGCAAAAAGAGATGAAAGCAACGGACATAGAAGAATTCATCGAGGATATTCCGATTGACGAAACCCGGCGACACATTAAGAAGGTTATTGATAGCTATTATACTTATAAGGAACTCTATTCAGAGTTTGACTCGCAGCCTGATCAGAAATCGTAAACAATTACTGATAACCTTTTATGCTTAGTAACGTTAGGTGAAGTGGAAGTTACTTGACAGATCTACAGAAATGCAGGCAAATTTGAAAATCTAGAAGTTTAACGCCTAGGGGGAAAACCAATGTCGGTTCGTGAGGAAGCCGTCAAGTTATACAATGAGGGGCTGAATTTTGCCAAGCAGGAGCGGTATACTGAGGCCATTCAGCCGCTCCTGAAATCTGTGGAGATCGATCCGAATTACGTAAACGCCTACAGTCTTCTTGGTAAGATTCATATTCAGGATGGTGATGTCAAAAGGGCAAGAGAATACTGGCTTAAGGCTCTCAAAATCGACCCATATAACGCGACCGCGTCTGCTTGCCTAGAGGCTTCCTATCCGAAGCCTCTGTTGGGTGGGGTTCGAAGTATTGCTCGGTTGGCCACTTTTCTGATAGTCGTCGCATTAATTATTTATGTCTTATTTCAATTAAAGACGTTGGCAAATAAGACTGAAGTGATTGTAAATAAGACTGAAGTGATTGAAGGTAAAACCAAAGAAATTGAACAAGTTATTGAAGAGAAATCCGCACAGGTCATTGAAAGTCAGGTAGCTGTTACAGGTCAACAGAATGCCACAACGAACGTGACAGCGCCAAAAGTGGCTGATCAGGCCATCGAAGGATTGGATAAAGGATCAGAACAGATTGCACCTAAATTTGCTGCCGAATCCACACCGGCAGAACGGAAGTCAGATGTACCGAATACAAAAGAAGACCTGGTTGAAAAATACAACCAAGCACAGGAATTAAGGGCGAATGGGAAGTACACAGAAGCTTTAGCGGCTTTCAGTATCCTTACGCAAACGAGTGTTTCTCATCGTTATATTATAGGCAACTCATATTTTTGGATAGGAATTTGTTACAAAACTTTGGGACAACCAGCAGAAGCTCTGGAATCCTTAAAGAAAGTTACGGCCCAAAACAGCTATAAAGCGGTAGAAACAAAAAACGAGATAAAGGCGCTTCAACGGAAGCTGAAAAAATAATCAGTCAGTAATCTACGAATTTTCTCTCGCCTTAAAATATCCCACATCCACGCAGAAAACTTAGTGCTTACTTTCAGAGAACCATTCTATCTGTGGCATATCAGTCTGGGGTGGTGGTGGCCAGTGATGACCACGTTGACTTGATAATCCCTTGTTAGGTCCGGGAACAAATTCTTTGTCAGGCAAACCAACGAGTTGTCCATTCCGAACCCAAGTTTCATCCCCGCCATACAGTTGATCAATCAGTAGATCCATTAGTTGTTTCAGGGTGGCGGCGTGTTTTGGATCTGTCGCCAGATTGTCTAATTCATTAGGATCGGCTTGTAGATCAAAAAGCTGGCTGCAATTTCCAACTGGGTAGTAAATCAGCTTGTAACGGCCATCATGAATCATACGCGTTGCATGATTATCTTCACCGACCTCTGCATAGAACCAGTCCCGTTTCTGATTGCCAACCATTGAAAGCCCTTCAACTGTTTCAGGAATATCGATATTTGCCATATCCAGCAGGGTCGGCATCACATCCTGCCAACCGACCAAACGGTCGTCAACCCGATTATAACCGATTTGTTTGTCACTAGATCCTCCGACCAAAATCATTGGAATATTAGCTGAGTATTCGTAGAAGAGACGTTTGGCCCACATGTTATGATTGCCGAGCATATCGCCGTGATCCGAGGTAAAACATATAATCGTATTATTGAGCAAACCTTCTTCGCGGAGGGTGCCAATGACGATACGCAGTTGATGGTCGATATGGGTACAAAGTGCGTAGAAAGCTCGGCGAATAGCAAGTGATTGATCGGTGTTTATCTTGGCACCGCGGTTATAGTTAGCTCGCAAACTATAAGTTGCATCTTCTGAACTGGCAGTCCACTTACCAAGGTAGGGTGTATTAATAGAGATATGTTGGTAAAGGTCTAGATACGTTTGTAAGGGAACGAGAGGTGGATGCGGATGACGGTAGGAAAGGTACCAGAAAGCGGGTTGCGTTGGATCACGACGCTTGATTGTCCTGGCCATTTGCTGTGTTGCCCAGTTGGTGGCGTGCGTTTCTTCTGGAAGATGCCAAGCACGACTACTATACTGATTGTTACTCATACCGTGATCGAATTGGCGTCCAGCGTATCCCTGATCACCAAGGAACAATTCATAGTCGTCAACAACGCCATATTGCAATCGCCCCTCTTCATCCAGAATAACATCATCAAAACCGATGCGGTCACGTTGTGGATAGACATGCAACTTGCCAACGGCATAAGTTTGGTAACCTGCCTCGCAAAAAGTCTGTGCCATAGTTGGGAAATTGGGCATAGGTAAAGTATCCTTAAAAACGCGATCGCCATGAATTCGTGGTGTGACACCAGTCATAAGGGTACGACGGGCAGGGATGCAGACTGGACACTCAGCATAGGCATTGGTGAATCGAACTCCACTACGGGCCAGTTCGTCCAGAGTTGGCGTTTGAATAACGGGGTGTCCGGTAACTCCTAAAAGAGCAGCCGGCCAGTGGTCGGTGCTGACCAACAGCACATTCGGTTGAGTTGACAAGTTCACTCCTGTTTTTCGAGGTTATGACTTAAGTCAGGATAGCAGATTTCATCAGTTTCGTCAACTCAAGACATAATAATGATCTTGGCTAGAAGATCTCTAATGTTGAAAAGCCGGGTGTATTCCTAACTATGCTTGACAAGAAGTGTTAGGCTGGATATAGTAGGAACTTAATCCGAAAATCTGAAATAGGAAACGAATAGACCGAGAGTCATTTTACCTGTTTCGCCTTGAAACCAAAATTGAGCGTTTCCTTGCATTCGAAAGGGCTTATGAATGAGAAAACAAATGAATGACACTCAGTACAACATACCCTTTGCAACAGAGGAAAGGCAGCGAATTGTCGATCAGTTCAACCGTGACGGGTACTATTTTCTTGGTCAGGTTTTAACTTATCATGAGGTATCTACGCTCAAATCAGTGATAGAGCGAAAGTACAACGACCCACGTATGCACGAGAAAGAAGGCGATCACATTCGCGGGATTAGCCTGATGCGGATGTACGAGTACGACCACGCCTTTCGCGACTTGATTGTGCATGAACCGTTTGCCAGCTTAGCGGAGGACATTTTAGGTCAGGATTGCCACATGATGTCCCAAAATTCACTGCGTTACCCCCCGGGGCAAGCAGGTGGGTGGCATATTGATGACCGACTCCACTTTCCGTTGCCGGACAATGTTCCTTGTCACGATCCTCGCATTCCACTTCCCTGTTTTGTCATCAATGTGTTGGTTCCCTTGATTGATGTTGAAACTCTCGAAGATGGCCCGACACAGGTCGTTCCCAGTAGCCACTATTCAGGTAGAAAGCCTCCGTCTGAAGACAATCCAACGTTTAACGGTCAGGAACCTATAAGTCTATTCACCAAGGCAGGTGGTGCCTATATGTTCAACAGCCAGATTTGGCACCGTGGAACACCTAGTTGCACAGACCAACATCGCCTGATCGCAGCCGTTACTTATAGTCAACGGATCATCGCTCAACGACTTTATCCCTTCATTGATTACAAGATGCCTGAACACGTCCTTGACGGGGCGGATCAACGGTTACAGAGGCTATTGGGTAGGCATGAGAAAGGCGCGTTTGGTTAGATCGCTACCAGTAGCGCAACCACTGTTCTCGTACAGACTCAAACATGACAGACTGAGTGTCGTTTTGAATCTATCTCATTCAGCCTATTGTGTGATGCAATAGAATTTAAATCATGAACATTGATTGTGTCAGTCGAACTTTAGTTAGAAAGATAGCCATATGCCGGTATCATCCCACCCGCTTTCAGGAGATGAAATTGCTTTCTGGAGATCAATCAGAAAACAGTTTTACTTGAAAGACAATGTAACCTATTTGCAAGGTGGCACTGTTGGGCCGTCCCCTCGACCAGTGATAGAGCATGTCATCTCACTGCTACAAGAACTCGAATCCGACCCCCTCAATAACCAAGGGGGATCCCTCTTAAATCCAATTGTAGAGGAGAGCAGGCGCAAACTGGCACTGTTCGTTGGGACTGATCCACAGCGCATTGCCCTAGTCATCAACACGACCATGGGCATGAATATCCCTGTTCATGGTTTGTCACTCGAACATGGTAAAGAGATCCTGATGAGCGATCAGGAGTACGGATCGGTCATCAGGATGTGGGAATATATAGCACGGGAAAAGGGATTGGAGATCCGAACGGTTTCCTTGCCGACGCCACCTGAAAACCCTGATCAGGTGGTAGGCGCTTTTGCTCAGGGTATCAGTAGTAGGACGCAGATCATGGTTTTCAGCCACGTTTACTGCAGTAGTGGGTTAGTAACGCCAGTAAAAGCGTTGTGTCGTCTAGCTCACGATTACGGTGCCTTGGCTATCGTAGATGGTGCGCACGCGGTTGGTATGGTGCCGGTTGATATTACAGATTTTGAATGTGATTTTTATACTAGTAGTTGTCACAAGTGGTTGTTAGCGCCCAAGGGGGTCGGCATGGCCTATATTCCTGAATCGCTTGAGAGTATGCGACCAGCTACACTTGGGTTTGGTCTCAACCAACATGGCGGTGCGGCTCGTTTCGACGTTTCGGGCACCAGGGACTCGACCCACTTCGCCGGTTTGGGCACGGCCATCGACTTTCAAGAGGGGATTGGTTGGACAGAAAAAATTCGCCCCTATTGTCTGGGTTTAGCTGCCTACCTAAAATCACAAGTTCTGGAAAAGATTAGTACTGCCAACCTGACTATCCCCGTTGACACTGAACAGTCGGGTTTCATGACCACTTTTACCATTCCGGGCATCGATCATGGCAAGGTCGCCAGTTACTTATGGCAAGATTACCAGATTGAGTCGGCCAGCGTTCAGGCTGGGAGCACGCCAGTTTTGCGTATCTCAACCCACTTCTATAACAGTTACGATGATATCGATAAATTTGTATCAGCCTTGGTGAACATTCTGAATACTCGGCCTGACATAAAAGACTAGGTTGATCTCTCAATAAATTTGAGAATGCATGCCAAGATGTGCGTGCGTGCAGATCTAATTTGGTATTCGAGTTGTCGTCGGTCTGATCATTAGACTTCTTGCATAACTTAGGATTTGAGATCCAATTTCAAATTGTAGGCAGAAGCAACGAGATTAAAGCGTAGGACGAAATGCCGGCGGCGGTTCCAATAACGTCGGAACAGAATACCAAATACTTTTAGTTTGCCAATCATGTGTTCACCGTAGATACGATACTGAGACGATTTTGTATTGGCTGCCTGCTGGCTTGTCGTCAAAGGCTGATGTTTGGATTTCTTCTTTGGTAGCAGGCTATTGGCATGCAAATTTAGTTAAGCTTTGGTAACCTGAATCAACTAGGCAACGAATTTGGCTATTAATTGCTATTTGGCTGTCTTTGAATAACTGAAAGTCACGTTTCCTTCCACAACTGAAAACAATGATAATGATTTGCAACGTTTGTTGGTTAATGACTACTTGTGCTTGCAGCGTATGCCCTTTTTTCTTTCCGTTGTATATAGTTAGTAATTCTGTAGTCCAAAGCAGTGCTGTTGAATTCTACTATCGGTCAACTGGCAGAACGCGGATATGCGTAAAAATAACTGATGGACCGATTGCATCTCCAATAATGCCGTATCTTGACAGAAGCATATAAGAGTCTAAGCCAACTTTTTACGCAGCTAGGAATTCTGGTGTGGGTTGGCACTCCACAGCATTGAGCAAAACTGGCATGAAAACATATCATCTTTAAAAATAAGGAATAGATTCACATGGTCAACATTGATGAAAAACCGATTCGCATCGGCGTTTTGGGTGCGGGGCGGGGAAGATCATATATGGGGATGGCAGAAGTCGTTGGATTTGAACTGGTGGCTATTTGTGATACTTGGGAAGAAAGACTGAGTCAATTAGGTAAGGAACTCAATGTTGCGACCTACAGCGACTACGATAAGTTCTTGGAACACGACACTGATGCAGTCGTGCTATGCAACTATTTTCACCAACACGCACCATTTGCAGTAAAAGCCCTTGACGCTGGCAAACATGTAATGAGTGAGTGTGCAGCTTGTCATACCTTAGCCGAGGGCGTAGCTTTGGCCCGATCCGTTGAGCGAAGTGGTAAGATCTACATGTTCGTTGAGAACTATCCGTATATGGTTTTTAATCAAGAGATGCGTCGATTATATCAGGAAGATCGCGTCGGTGAATTCAAGTATGGCGAAGGAGAATATGTCCATCCGGATCCAGCTGAAGTGAAACTGGCGCGGAGTTGCGGCTCGCATCATTGGCGTAACTGGATTCCTGCTACCTACTATTGTACTCATTCAATCGCGCCAGTAATGTTTATTACAGATACTCGACCAACCAAGGTCAATGGGTTCGTTGTTCCCTATGATTTTGGAGATCCAACACAGACTATGAGCGCCAAACGCCATGATACTTGCGCAGTCATCATCTGTCGTATGAACAACGATGCAGTCATGAAATCACTACATGGCACGTTGCGTGGACATGGTAATTATGTTCGGATTCATGGAAACAAAGGGGTTATGGAAAATTGTCGACATGGCGATAAAAGCCGTTTACGCATCTGGCGCGAACCATGGGAAAAAGACGAAGATGAGTTAGTGGAGACAGTCTATAAACCTGAGTTCCCTACTTACCATAATCAAGCCGCCAAAACTAGCCACGGTGGAGGGGATTTCTTTACTAGTTATCATTTTGCACAAGCCATCCGGACTGAGATACAACCGTATCTAGATGTTTACCGTGGTATTGACATGAGTATTGTTGGTATTCTGGCCTGGCGTTCTGCCCTCGATGATTCTGCCCCAATCGAAGTGCCGGATTTCCGTGACGAATTGGTGCGAAAGCAATATGAAAACGACACCTGGTCGCCAGATCCAATGAGTAAGGGAAATAGTCAACCGCCATGCAGCATTCTCGGTGATATTGAACCATCAGTTGCAGCTAAAGATCTAGCCAAAAAGGTGTGGGCCAAACAAGGCTATTTTGGCGAATAGTTGGATTCCACACACCTACATTCCATAATTGAAATAGTGGCAGTATAGAAGATAACCCGACTTCGGTATCAATTTTATTCCAAATTTTCCGTGCATTTGGTACGGTCGCCAATTGTCATGATACCACCGCAAAGATTTCCTTGGCAATGGTTAGCCACGATTAGGTTTTGATTGCTCTCACCCTTTTCTTCAATTCCATAGCCTTGAGTGGAAATCTCTTGATCATCGAGACATCGGTTGGCGTTTACTGTCATACCAGTTACATCACAAAGTCCGATACCGCTATATTTGCCTGCTTCTTCCTGAGAATTGTTTAAACAAATATTACTGCTGATAGTATTGTTTTTACCACCAGAGGCCTCAATACCATGACGGGCATTATCAACGCAGGTATTATTAGCAACCAAGTTATATTGATCCCCTCCATCTCCAAGTCCGCCGATACCATATCGACCATTACCATGGAATGTACTATTACTGACAACTGAATGACGTACGTGCATGCAGAAGTATAAACCGTCACGCCCGTTTTCTCGACCAATATTGTTTATCCAAAGGCTGTGTTTTACAGAGGTTCCCGGATGGAACCCGTGGCCCAAACAACCCTGACTAAGACAATTAGTGACTATAGTTCCTGATCCTCCTTGTACACTAACCCCGTCTGCAGGCCAATGGCGGACAACACAATCCCTAATACGAGCATCAATTGTCCGCACAAAGTGGATAGCAGAAATGGTAAAGTCAGCAAAAACACTTTGATCGAACCTCTCTCCACCATCAACAGAAAGAGACTGTAATCCACAATCGTGAACTTCCCAAGCCACAAACGCTGAAAATGCGTGAGCGACGGTTCCATTTCTCTCACGCAAACATGGCCGATTCGTGTTGATTGGCTGATCAAGATGGAGCATGTTGTCATCAATTCCACGGATCACAGCGTGGGTGGCATGCCACCCACGCTGTGTGGTATCAAAGATGCTGATCTCCATCCCGGGATTAAATGCTTTTGCAGACTCGACCTGAACAGCAACATCTCCATCATTGGCTTCCTGGGCTAACGGAGAAGAGACCTCTGCCGTACGTGTGATCCGACTGGCATTCCCTGAACCACGAATTAACACATTGTTTCGCAACCGAACATGACGTTGCAAGGTATAAATTCCTGGAGGCACCTCAACAACACCACCACTTTCAGGCAGAGCATCAATGGCTTCCTGCAATCCGCTGGTAAAAGAGGGAACATTGCTAAAGTTTAAAACGTTCTGCGTTGGATTCTTCATAATCCTTAATACTCCTTAGCCAATGACCAAACGACCTTTGTTAGTTTAAAGATGAAAACGCAGTTAGTGAAAGAAAGTGGAACAGGGCAAACCACCAGTGATTCTGTTTGCTATTTACTAATGTCAGTTTAGGAGATTCCAATCAAATACGGCAGAGAGATATTCATCCTTTTTTGAAGTGAGGCCAGTATAAATCTCCTGACAATCTCGGGGTGAGCCAAGATGGGTGAGCAACGGTTCAACGATAATCTTATCCTCCATGATCCAGTTGACTATCTGGCGATAATTCTCCACAATATTATGCCGGCATCGACTGACTTCGTGTGGTGGCCACTTCCACTCAAGTGATCCTATTAAACGGATTGCTTCCAAATGAATCCTCAAGAGTATCGGTGTGACATCAAAGACAGCTTTTGCCCGTGGACTTCCAAGAAGGATGGTTTCACCATAGCTACGGGTTAGCATCACCGCTTCAGCAATCAGTTGGCTGATACCGATCGCTTCTACTGCAATGTGTACGCCTTTACCGCTCGTCCAATCCATGACGTATTCTTTCAAATTTGTTTCATTCGGATTGACGATTTTCCTAATTCCACAAGCCTCCGCTTTTTCGATCCGAAGAGGGCTCAGTTCCGATGCAACCACCTCCGCACCAGCTAGTTGGAAAAGCTGTGCAGCGAAATTTCCAACCAAACCTAGTCCAATAATTAAAACAGTATCTCCAGGTTGTACGGTTGAAGACCTGATAGCACTAATGCTGACTCCTGCCATACGTGCAAAGACAATTTTTTCGCCAGCAGTGTTTCTGGACACCGGCAAGGCAAAACGTACCGCATCGGCTTTTACTGATGAGGCGTGGTCGGAAAAGCTTAATACTCGGTCTCCTTTTTTGCACATTGTTACGCCAGATCCGATTTCCAAAACTTCACCCAGATGACCATATCCTGTATTTTGGGGGTACATGCTTGGATTGTGGGCAAACGGCATTTCTTGAATCAGCCCGGTGAAACCTGCACCTTCAGTACCAGCACTGATGATGGAATATTCCGATTGGACTAACGCCTGGTGTGGCGCTAAGATCTCGTCTATCTCGCATTCCAACAGTTCAGCCTTGTATGGTTCGGTAAAGACAATTTGCTTTGTCCTCAATGTTTTCTCCTTTATTTCATATCACAAGATTTGGGGGTTCTTCAGTTTTTTATCAAGATGATTTATGTGCAATGCGGCTACCCTCAAAATATTGGTTTCGGTACATTATCTTGCCGCAACCTACAAAAGGCGTATTGGATCTTTGACAATCAGCAAATCGCGAAAATATTGAATCGCTCCGATTGCAGCTTTTTTGAATAAATTTTGCTCAACTATTGGTATTTTAATTTGCTCCACTTAACGGTTAGTTTGCTCTGTAGATTCACAACTAATCCACCAGGACCACCTTTGCCAACCACTTTAATGTTATCAAAAAGTGATTCAGCGTTGTAGGTAGCCAAACCAATGCCTCCCCATTCCAGTAGGTTGTCCTTATCAGTATACTCTTTTTGCAATTTTCCGTTTAGATACATTTTGAAAGTAGCTCCATTTACTTCAAGACGAATGTCGTTCCATTTTCCTTTTTTGAGAATTACAGTCCCTGGATCTTCGTCTACGGCGGCTCCAGCACCTCCATTGGCTTCCCAAATCTTGCTATAGTTGCCACCATGACCATCAATGCCGATTAACCAGTAGTGAAAAATTTACCAGAGGTCCAAGCTGCTCCACCATCGCCTGCCACTTGAACCTTCCATAGAACTCCAGCATAATTATTGGGAGAAACAGGATTGACTTGTACTTCGAAAACGTAGTCCGGCCAGTCATGATCGTCTACTGCGTAGAAGCTATATTGGTTGCGTGCAATATTGCTCTGATGATATGTGGCATCTTTTATGCCCCACTTTGTTCCCTTAACCGGACTCCAACCTTTTGGTATTTTCTCAAAAGTTTCTTCGTAGCCATAGGCAAATTGATAAAATAGGCAAACCAAAATGGTAAAAACGAGCATAGAGGTTATAGATATTGATCACATTGATATACTTTTCTCCTGAAATTTTGATTTGAAATGTTGGTTATCATCATACAGCTAACTAAATTTATCAAATGGAAACAGCCTATTTCCGCATCTATTCAATCGAAATCTACGCGTCTGTTTACAACTGTCTAATGGATTCCCATTTAATGTCGTTTTTCGGCTTTCTGCCAGCCTAACTGTAAATCGTTTTTCAACAATAATTATGATGCCAAGATTACGTTGAACTTTGGCATAATTCGGCTGGATTTCGATAGTTTTATCATACGCTGACCCATCCTAATTTCCTCTGTTCATGTAGCGTATTATCTAAATTGCAGTATATTCCAGCAGAATCAGGTTTAATCAGCACGGCCTGATGAAGAGCTTGAATGGCTCCCTCGAATTTCTCCCATTTCCGTAACACAAGACCCAGATTATTGAAAAGTGAGGATTGGTTTAAATTGATCTCTATAGCTTAAGTGATTAAGGTGTGTTGTAGCCTTATACTTTTCGACTTGATAATCAATAAAACTCAGAAGATGGACCACCTCTGCATTTTGGGAATTGTGTGTTAGATTTGCTGGTATATTTCTTCTGCTTGTTGTAACTTGGTTTCAATATTAATAGCGTACACTCCTTATTTTCGGGCTTGGATTTCCATGGTATAATCTGTCCAAGCTTTATCATCAAAGTATATGCCTGAGTTTTGACCTCCAACAGCTTTTAACTCCAATTTGCCGTCAACGATTTTGGCTGCCGTCTGTGATCCTAGTTCTCAGTCAGCGATGTCCTTTTTGTTATCAAATTCGGTGTGAAGTGCAACGGCAGGGTAACAAATGAATAACCCAAAACTGAGAGATAGAATCAAACAGCAAAAAAACAGTTAATTTTCATAAAGGGGATCCTTACTAACTAAGAAAATGTAGGCAATTTATACTAAAAAAAACGTTTAATAAGTCCAAGAGATTACACACTTTGCTTTGCTAACAGTACCTCGGAAAATATTTGTTATATATAGAATCAAATTGATTGGTTATTCGGTGGTGGGGCCCATCAATTATGTTTTTTTGCTGTTGTGTTGTAATTTTGAAACCGTCATCTGTTGGAGTATTGGGCAGTTAGTACTTTTCAATTGCATGAAAGGTGCAATTTCACAAAAGTTATGAGAAAAACCAAGAGAGTCTTTCAACGTATTGCTGTAGTTGGTGCAGGAGGATTCGGAACCGCTATTGCACATTATTTGGCCGAATTGCCTTCGGAACGACATGGGGGTATTATTCTCTATGGTCGAGATGAAACGGTAATTGATTCAATTAATTCCCAGCACAGACATCCTTCACGTTTGCAGGATTTCCATCTCTCTCCTAAACTGATAGCTGTCAATTCATTGTCGGAAGCCTTGGTGAATGCTGACTTGGTTGTTCTCGGTGTGCCCGCTCAGCGTCTGCGGTCTTTCCTCCGTCAGGCACAACCTTATCTTCGGTCTGGTATCGTGCTATTGGATCTAGCAAAAGGTGTTGAAGTCGAAGGACTTAATACTATGTCCGAAGTTGTAAATCAGGAAATGAAAGCTGATTTTACGTTTGCTGTACTCAGCGGTCCTTCTTTCGCACATGATGTCGTGCTGGGGAAGCCGATAGGGCTTACGCTTGGTTGTAAACAACGTGATGTCCGTCGAGATCTGCAAATGATGCTGACAACACCTCTGTTCGATGTGAAAACAACTGGTGATGTTCGAGGTGTTGAACTTGGTGGTGCGCTAAAAAATGTATTTGCCATCGCGGTGGGAATGCTTATAGGCTGTAATACGGGCGATAGTTTGGCTGGTGATCTGTTTACGCGATCGATGGTTGAAATGCGTGAAATCGGTTTGCTCCTAGGTGGACGCTGGTCGACTTTCTCCGGCCGATCGGGACTTGGCGATCTGGCTATCACCTGTACCTCTGCCAGTCGCAACTTTCGGTTTGGCCGAATCTACGCTGAATCATACGATGCCAATTTACCCTCCTCGCATGAAGCTTGCTTTCAGACAACGATTGAACAACTAGGTTCCCGTACAGTAGAAGGATTCGATACTCTGGCCGCGGTATATAAAATCAGTCAACGAAAGCAGGTTTTGACACCGATTATACGAGCATTGTGGCGTGTGCTTTATGATCATGAGCTGGCGCCTACCGATCTGCTGTCAGAAATTCGAGAATTGGATGCACCACGTCATCGTGAGGGACCTAGCGTGTTATCTATCCTACTACATGAGATGATGCCGCGTATATGGTATAGACGGATGAGATAAAAAGTATGTTGCAGGTTGGAATAGGCACAAGTTTTTCCGTTTATGGAAAATGGTCTAAGATGTTTCATGGCTGCTTCAGCCGATCGGTGAGGGATTAGGAGGATTTTGAGTCTCCTGATTCCACCGTTATTGATATTTCTATCTGAGTTTCTTTCCTTAGTCAAATCGGAAGAGGATTCCTTCATTCTCTTCCGATTTCTGGCTTCAATTTTTCAGAAGCCCAACACTCATAATAGCTGTCGACAATGCGACCAAGCCGACACAAAATATAGCCATTAATCCATTGACAAACTTTCCCCACCCTGTCGTGGGTAAACATCCCTGTACCTAATTATCGTCAATATTGCATTTGCCCACTAAAACGTAGATACGATATCAGAAAACTCTTCCGGATTCACGATATTTTCGATACTATACATCAAAGATGAAGCGGTAGGAATTATTATGGCAGTTAGGGCAAAAGAAGTAGCTAGATTGCTACTTCTTTCCTTGATGGTGTTACCTAACAGGGTAAGGAGTTTGAGTGCCAATGCAACTTGGGAATTCTTGGAATTTGAAGAAGCCTGACTGCTCGAAGGAATCTTCAATCGATAATTC
>DTUY01000286.1:33395-55903 GCA_012963885.1 Candidatus Poribacteria bacterium
AGATCAACGATTGTAGACCATGAAATTGCCATCATCGATCATCACATGTTTATCTCTAGAGATTTTGATCTTTTAGGACACGCCACTATGTTTCTGCTGGCCATTTACCAGATCTGCAATTGGCACGATAGTTTGCTCCATGGCCGCTTGCGCAAAGTTGAGCCACAGCCCGTTGTGCTTTCCTAAGTTGCAGATCAGCTAAAAGACCCCTTGCACTGTCGGTGGATAATTGTTGGACATCGATAGGTCGATGCCTTGCGTTGCACCAATAAAAATTACGACTGAACCTGAGGGGGAGAGGATTGACAGTCGTTGATTATCATCGTAGCAGAAGCGGTATCTATATGCTGTTTATAGCCTAGTGTGTCTGAATCTGAAAAGTGCTTATGAAAAAGAATTTAATAAACTGTCGAGCAAATCGAATAGTCGATGGAAAGGAGACTACTTCCCACCCCATGAAGGACCTCCTCCACGCGACATTCGATTTTGTAGCAGGACTCGGTCCTTCTCATTTAACCCACTGAGAACAATAGCATCAACTTCGTTTTGCATTCCAACCTTAATGGAGGTTCGGGCTGGTTGCTCGCTACTGTCTATCATGACGTATTTATCGCGTTTGATCTTGATAGTCGTTGCGGCACCATCAAGAATCTGCTGGTTTTTGGCCAGTATCGCAAACACTTGATAGCCCGGCCGCAGACCTCTTTGGGTTGAATCAAGGCTAATCGACAATTGGCTATCTTGAACACTCATAACTGTTCCGTTGAAGGTCTTACCTGTTATACTTTGTAGTTGAACAGATTGTTTGCTTTTGAAACGGCTAGCACTAGCTCCAACTTGCGCTGTAGCGGTTATCGCTGTTTCGCTTTGTACTGCTTCAATTGGAATTAGTAATACAGCTTTTTCTTCATAGGTGATAATGTCGACGTCTGTACTCATACCCGGTCGAAGTTCAGGCGGGGAATCGATAACCTCAATCATAATTTCAAAGCTGATGATATTGTCGCGCTCAACACCAATCGGCGAAATCTCCATCACTCGACCTTGATAGATTTTACCTTTATAGGTATCGCTCTTAATTTCGGCTAGTTGATCCATCTTCAGCTTTTCCATGTCCACTTCGTTGATATAGGTTTTAACCACCATCTGAGAGAGGTCTGAAATGGTCATCAAGGGTGGACTTTGAGAGAAAGCCGACCGGCCTGAAGTGACGATTTCACCCTCTTCTAATTCTAGTGATGTGATCGTACCTGAGATCGGTGCGCGAATTGTAGTCCAGTCGAGCCGCTCCTTTTCCGTTTCAAGACTACTTTCGTTGCGAAGGAGTCCAGCTTCAGCAATGATCTTTGATTGGTCTGAGATAACCTGCTCTTGCTTAGTTGTCGCACCGACCTCATTGAGTTGGGTTTTGGCAATATCGAGTTGAAGTTGGCTGCGTTGTTCCTGTGCTTTCCGCATTTCACGTAGCTTTTCGGAGTTTAACTCTTGGTATTTAAGCGTCGATCCCCGCGTGCCAATGATACTTTCTCTGACTTTAACAGTTTTCTTTTGAGATTCAATCGATTGCTTTTGAGCGGCCACACGTTGTTTTGCACTGTTGTATTGGGAAGAGGCACTGGCAAATCGGGTTTCGGCTTCTTCCAGAGACTTTTTAGAAACGAACTTTTTCTCAAACAGATCTTTATTTCGATCTCTTTCTGACTCGGCGTTGTCGCGATTGACCTTGGCCGATATCAAGGAAGCTTCGTTATCGACTAAAGTCAGCTTGGCTTGATTCCAGGCTAGCCGGGCTTGTTCTAAGGAAAGTTGATCTTGTTCTAAGGCGTTCTTTGTAGTTTGAATATCGGTTTCGGCCTGTGTCAGCCTTGATGCAGACTCAGCCCGCGTAGAGGTTAAATTGGTTTCGGCAATTTTGAAGTTGTTCCTTGCATCTGTTAGCCGAGTTGCCAATTGTGTTCTTTTCAGTTCCGTGTTGAGTTCGGCTTGCCTAACACTGGCTACCGCCGCGTCAACATTGGCTTCAGCTTGACGCTTATCTTCGATAATCCGTTTGGGATCTAATTCGAGTAAGACTGCGCCAGCCTCTACATAGTCACCTTCGTTAACCAATAAGCTGACAATTTCACCTTCAACATTGGATTTGACTTCGACCTCAACCAAAGCTTCCAAGTTACCAGTAGCGCTAATCCGTTCTTGGAAATCACCACGCCTGACAATGCCAATTCGCTGTTCTGCTTGGGAGGGCCCTCCACTCTTTTGGTTGCTACAGGAGATGCCAACAATTGCTAGTGTCACCAGTACTAATGAAAATAAACTGTTTCTATTCATCATTGCCTATTCTTTATTGATTGCATTGAATTGATATAAATGTCAGAATCTAGACCTTAAGGATGTGTTCTACTGATGATATATCCTCAGAACCTGCGTTCTCTGCTGATCTTAATCGGATCTAAGGGCTTCAATTGGTTGTAATTTGGAAGCCTTATTGGCTGGATAGAGCCCGAAAAAGAGACCCACGCCAATAGAAACGGACAAGGCCAGAATAATCGCCTGAGTTGAGATAACGGCTGGCCATCCACTGTCTGGCCAGACAAATTTTGTGATTACCCAGGCAAACCCTTTACCGGCAAAAATGCCGACCGAAGCACCCATAATACCACCAGAGAAAGTGAGGACCATAGCTTCGATCAGAAACTGGATCAGAATGTCCCTTCTCTTGGCTCCGACAGCTTTTCTTAAACCGATTTCTTTAGTGCGTTCGGTAACCGAAACCAACATGATATTCATCACACCGATACCGGCTACGAGGAGGGCGATTCCAGCTATTGCACCCATACTCAGTTTCATGATAGTGCCCATTTTTTCGGCTTGAGCCAGTTCTTCCTTGGCCGTCCAGTATTGGTATTCTTCACCAGTGTTGTTGTGCTGACGGCCTAATATAAACTTAGCATCTTCCGTCACACTTTCAACCAGATTTAAGTCGCTGACTTGTACCCGAATCCGCTCGATGTCTTTTCGACCTTTGAAGCGTTGTTGAAGGGTAGTAATTGGAATAATGAAACGATCATCCCAGCCTTCAGTATCCATTGACCCTCCTTTTTCCTCCATTACTCCAATGACTGTCATCCGAACATCGAAGCGAGTTCCGCGCCTCCACGAACTTTGTCGGGTGGCTTTAACCTCTTTTCCTATTGGGTCAGTATCACCAAAGAGCTCTTCTTTAACATTAAAACCGATAACGGTAACGGACCTGGCTTCTCTGTCATCGGCGTCAGATAGAAACCGACCAGACTCCACATACCAGTTATGCAAGATATCATACCCACTGGCGGTGGCCACTACGCGGGAAGGTTTGCTCTGTCCATTGTAATTTAAGTTGACTCCCCCAAAATCATCCTCAGGCACGGCCAGATTGATGTTGGCTACAGTTCCAAGTAACGCTTCCACGTCTGGTGTTTCCAGGGGTTCAGCACGATTGCGTTGCCATCGCCGTCTAGTGACTTGGCTGGCTGCATTGCTTAGGGTCCCCGACTGACGGTCCCAAGCGTCTTTGTATATCTCAATCACATTTAATCCACCAGTTCGCTCAATCTCGCGCAATACCATGGCTCTGGATCCATCGCCGACTGAAACCACCCCCACCACAGCGCAAACTCCAGCCACAATACCGAGGATGGTTAACGCCGATCTTAACGGATTTCTTCGCAGGCTGGACAGCGCCAACCCGATGTATGCTAAAATACCCATTTTACTCTATCCGCAGGGCCTCCACAGGTTGAAGATTAGCCGCTCGAAAGGCTGGGTAGAGGCCAAAGCCAATACCAATTGCAGCCGAAAAAGCCAGTGAAATCACAACCCACTCAATAGCAAAAACAAACGGCCACTGATCAACGATGGTCACCAATCTAGAAGCCAATTTGGAGGCGAAGTAACCGAGACCAAGCCCCAGAAAAACGCCAAGGGCCCCACCAATGCTGCACATAGCAGTTGATTCCGCCAGGAATTGAAAGAGAATGTCTCCTTGTTTGGCTCCGATAGCTTTGCGCAGCCCAATCTCTCGTGTTCGTTCGTTGACCGAAACCAGCATCATATTCATGATGCCAATGCCTCCTACCGCCAGTGAAACAAAGGCGATTACGCTCAACGTAATTTGCAGCACTTTACTTATTCGATCAAGCGTATCTACACTCTCAACCGTAAATCGCGTCCTGAAAAACTCATCTTCACCATTGTGGTATCTCCGCATCACGGTCTTGACTTCTTCTGCCGCTTGATAGACCAGATCTACATTTTTAGCTTGGACGGATAGCATGGTAACCCGATCATCACCAGTGAAGCGATCCTGCATGGTGGAAAGTGGCATGAAGACGTGATTGTCCATATCCCAACCGTAACGGATGCTGCTTCCACGTGGAGTCATCACGCCAACAACCGTTAGGCGTTCAGCCCGCCGGGTATTTTCTTCCGAGGATCTTCGCCCGGGTCGATAACCCGTTCCATGAATAATTTTAATTTCTTTGCCGATGGGGTCTTGACCCATAAACAGTTCGTCAATTAGCTTGAAACCCACCACACAAACGCGGGCTTTATTCTGGACATCGTCATCGGTGATAAACCGACCAGAGTGTAGATCCCAATCCATACTTGTCTGGAGGGTTGGTGTGATACCATGGTACCCAGCCCGTATTTCGTTGCCGTCTTCCCCTTGGATGGTTGAGCCTCCCCAAACTGGAATGCGTGGTACCACAGTTTCGACGGATGGAGCTTCCGCCTCGATGGCCAGGACATCAGCATAGGTAAAGTATTCTTTACTACGATTCCGGATCCAGCGACCCCCTTTTCGGATGTGATTACTACGATAGAGCGAGAATTGATCCGCACCGCCAAAGCGGTTAGCCTCTTCCATCACGATTGCTTTAGCCCCATCTCCGATGGAAATCATCGCCAAAACAGAACCAACCCCAATGATAATGCCAAGCATTGTTAGTGCTGTCCTGAGCTTATTTGCCAGAATAGCGGCAATGCCTGCAAGTATACCCTCACTAATCCTCATTGAAAAGTGCCCTTAATACGGAGATTATTAATATAGACGAAAGCATCATAGATAATGATTATACTCTTTTTCAATATTGGCTCCAAATTAAAAGTTGAAAGTGATTATCAGCTTATGGCACCGTTCAATCATTTCAATAGGCATAGGGGGACTTATAACTTGACATTTACCAAGCTCCAGTTTAATATTTGCCATAGGCTTCCTTCAATTATATAAAGTCACAGTTTGCTATTTTAAAAGCTATATTAGCCGGATATTCTTGATTATTTTATGACACTTGGTAAAGTTGTTGGTACAGTCGTTGCGACGCGCAAGGACGAAAAGCTAACTGGAAACGGATTGATGATAGTTCAAGAAATTGACCTTGATAATGAGCTCATTAGGCAGTATACCGTTGCTGTTGATTCTGTTGGTGCGGGGGTAGGAGAAATCGTTCTAACGGTGAGTGGTAGTTCTGCCAGATATACTGAAGCGACAACCGGAAAACCAGTTGACGCAGCAATAGTGGCGATTGTTGATACAGTTGAGATAAACGGAGAGATCAGGTATCAGAAGTAAAAAAATGAGATGAGTGAATTTGAGCTAGGGAACATCTATTTGGCTGGCAACCAGTCGCCTCCCCTCGATAAGAGTTATCGGTATAAAGAGTGGTGCGAACGCGGTTATCAGCCTTCACCTGCGCAAATTTGTCCAGATAGTGAAATGGGAATGATTATTGGGCAAATGGGCTGGATTGGAAGTCACTCACATTCCCATGGGTATTTGTGGGGATCAGCTGGAAATGTGGGTTATTTATTGCGCAAGCGTGTCAGTGAGAATTATCTGTTGCCGATTAATCATTCTCCGCGTTATCAACTTCCTCCGGCAATAACGGTAAAGAACTTGGCCGGACGACATGTGCTCTTGAGTAAGTCAGGGTGTCGGCTTGATATGATTGCCATTGAACATCCATCACTTAATGTTACAGTGCTTGAAGTCGAAGATGATGGTTGTCACTACCGGATGCGTTTGGGTACACCATCGATCCAGCAATTAGATCAAATGCAGGTTGAGGCTCCAAAACCGACAAGTGAATTTTTTCATTATATGCTGATATTTGATCAGCTAGGTGATAACGGTTTTAATGCACTTGTTCATTTACAGCCCAAATTTTTGAATTTGATCTCTCGATCGGAACATGGGGACCCATCTCGGTTCTATAATTTCCTGAGGGGATATGAACCGGAAACGCCGATTATATATGATCAATCCGGTGGAATTGGGCTGGTCATGGAAAAGGCGCCGGGAATTCCGGATCTTTCCCTTGAAAGTTTACGCCTATTTACCTGTGAGGATTTACCAGCGGATCAGCGTTCAAGTTACCGTCATGTGATTTACTGGATTGGACATGGGACCTTTTCGCGTGGCAACGATATACTGGACGCATACCGTCATGCAGAATATTTTGAGTCCGCTGCCCGGATGGCGTGGGAAGCAAACCAAAAGTCAATTAACGCACAAGCTTATACTGAAGATATTGTATCGTGTATCATGCGAGAGTTTCAGCAGAATCAGACACCATCCACATCACAGGATTCCTTTGATCATTCTCAAGAGAATCTATTTAATTATTAAGAGAAATTGTAGTATAAAACCTGTTTTGCGTATCAGGTTTCGTATAAATTCCTTAGTCAGTTGTATTTGTCCCGCTTATCTCAATCCAAGTCTTGATTTTTTTGATAATTCCTAGATCAAAATCTAATTTTCACCTCAAAAAGCTTGAAAGTTTCCCTCTTAAATAGGCTGTCACTACAAACTGTTCCCGAACTCAAGTTTCTGATATGGAAATTTGGGGTTCTTTTCCAGCTAACCATTGGTTTCATCTCTCTAACTATTGCTTCTCCCACCGAAAACGAAGAAATTTCGCTTATTGTTGTTGGTGACATTACAATTGGTAGCGATCTGACGCCGATTCTAAAGAAATCTGGTGTTGATATTGTCTTTTCGGAAGTTAGCGACTTGGTGCAGTCTGCCGATATTTCAGTTGCGACCTTAAATACAAGCATATCTAATCGAGGTGAACCCAAATACGGTTTGGGCCATAAAGCATTTCGTGCCGTGCCGGATCTTGCACGTGGTGTCTCAAACGCTGGATTCGATTTAATTTCACTTACAACGCCGCATTTACTTGACTTTGGTGTTGAGGCTTTAGAAGACACAATTCAACTTCTAAATAATTTTCAGGTAAAAACGGTGGGAGCTGGTTTGACGGAAGAGGAAGCGAATAAACCTGCTTGGTTTGGTGTCAAAACGGCACAGGTTGCATTTTTGGCATACTCACATGGTCGCTTTTTTGCAACACAGGGAGAGGGATTCATCGCTCGCGCACTTCATAGTTCTATGATTGAAAAGGTAAGGAGGATTTCAAAACGGGCTGACTTACTTGTGGTAATGACACATTGGGGAAAACCTCGGCAAACAGGAGAGGTAACGAAACGCCAGCAATTTTTTGCTCATGCGTTGGTTGATGCTGGTGCAGATCTTGTTTTCTGTCAACGACTTCATATGCTACAGGGAACTGAAATTTACCATGGGAAACCGATTGTTTATAGCTTGTCCGACTTTGTTTATGGCAACTATGACAAACAATATACGAGGATTGTTGCTCCCAAAATCACCTTTTTTGATGGTCGATTAAAACTGATTGAACTGATACCAATCTGGGTGGGTAATCCTGAAGCTAAATATCAGCCCCAAATTTTGAATGGTGAATTGGCACGACAGGCACTTGAAAACTATCAGGTTCTTTGTAAAGAGTTGAGTACGGAAATGGTAATAGAGCTAGATAAAGGCTTGATCTATCCTAGCTCGACAGAAGATCATAGCAAACAGGATGACTTTGGCATTGGTGATTACGTTGAAAAAACTCGGGATGGCAGACCTCAAGAGGTGATATACCTTCTCGATGTTTCATCCAGCATGAGCAGACAGAACAGGTTGCAACTTGCTGTCTCAGTTTTAAAAAATGCGGTTAACATGCTGAAATCAGACGATCAATTTAACTTTATCGCCTTCGATTCTGATGTCCACCTTTACTCAAAAAGCATGTTAACTGCAACTCCAGAGAACGTTAGCGCTGCCTGCCGATTCTTGGATCAGCTACAAAATGGTTCCGGCACAAATCTATCTGCTGCGATTGAGAATGGGCTAAAGCTAGCACCTTCAACTCTGGTGGTTGTGTCTGATGGTGATCCAAGTCGTGGAATACAAGATCCGGATCAGATTTGCCAAGTGGTTCGCCGCTGGAACATATCTCAAACCAGAATTATGACCATTGCACTTGGTAACGACCATTCTGATGATGGTGTTGGATTATTGCAGCAGTTGGCCAGTGATCACAACGGACAGATGGTCTTGATCGATACCAAGTGAGTGAAGAGTCCGTTTGGTAAAATTGGATTTTATTCTAAACGGTTGAATAGGATGGTGGTAACGGTACTAGGTGCTGAAGTAGGGCCTAGCTAGATAATCAGTATCGGAGTTCCCCTCAGATGCTGAATCCAGGCTAATCTAAACTTCCGTGGCAGAAGATTTCATGAACCAACCACCCGAAAAGTTCCACAATGGCCTAACAGCCAAATCCCTTTTAATTGCTGTCTTCATTTTTCCGGTCAATGTATTCTGGATCATTCAACTTGAAGTTGTCCGATACACCCATCCAACCTTAGTCCATCCATTATCCAATGTTATTTTTATTGTCTTTTGGCTTGTTATAGTTGGCTATAGTCTCAGAATTATCTCTCCCAAAATCGGCTTAACCCAACAAGAAGTGCTAACAGTTTATATCATGCTATGTGTTGTTTCCTCACTCTGTTCGCATGATATGATTGAGATTTTGGTAACATTGATGGGACACCCATTCCGTTTTGCGACAGCAGAAAACGAGTGGCGCGATCTGTTTTGGCGTCAGCTTCCAGAGTGGTTGGTAGTAAGTGATGAGAAGGTACTAAAGGGTTATTACGAAGGGGCTTCCTCATTATATGTCAAGGGAAACTTGAATGCTTGGATTATGCCGTCCTTGTGGTGGATTACCTTCATATTCGTTCTGTTAACTGTTATGCTTTGTATCAATACACTACTGAGAATTCAGTGGACGGAACGGGAACGATTAACCTATCCTATCATCCAACTTGCGCTTGAAGTAACGGGTCAAAGACTCACCTTTTTCAGAAACAAACTGATGTGGTTTGGTTTTGCACTTGCCAGTTTAATCAGCATCCTGAACTTACTCAACTCCATCTTTCCCGAGTTGCCCTATATACCGGTTAAACGACAATCTATCCACCAATATTTCGCCAGTCGACCGTGGAATGCAATGGGAGGTGTCCGTGTTGCGTTTTATCCATTTGTTATTGGTATCAGTTTTTTAATTCCACTAGACTTACTATTTTCCTGCTGGTTCTTTTATTGGCTTTATAAAATTGAGTTGATGGTTGGTAAAATTATTGGAATGCCAAGTTTACCCAGATTTCCATATGCTAATGAACAAGGGTTTGGCGCTTACATCGCCCTGCTGGCGTTCGCTCTCTGGGTAGGAAGATCACATTTTAAAACTCTACTATATTACTTTTTACAACTCTATCATGCAAATGCAGGGACAGAAGGTAAAGACGATAATGAACCGATTCCATACCGTTTAGCTTTTTTAGGTATTATAATTGGGCTTGCATTTCTGACGGTTTTTTCGTACAAAATAGGTATGGCATTTTGGGTAATCCCAATATTTTTTGCCATTTATTTTCTGCTGGCAATTATGATTGCCAGACTCCGGGCAGAACTTGGGTTTTTGGTGCACGATTTGCATAGGATTGATCCGCATAGCATGATCATTACTGGGTTTGGCACACGTAGACTTGATACAGGAACCTTAATTGCATTTTCGGTTTATATGTTTTTTAATCGTGCTTATCGTGCGCATCCAATGCCCCAGCAACTTGAAGCACTAAAAATTTCAAGCGTTCAGAACATTAATCCTAAACAGGTCGCCATTGCAATTTTAGTTGCAGTTTTTATGGGATCAATCGTAACGTTTTGGTTACTCCTTGACAATTATTATCGGTATGGAGCTGAATCAGGGTATTACGGACCGTGGGCACTTGGATTCGGTCGTCAAGTCTATAACCAACTCACAAGTTGGATGAGTTATCGCCAAGATAACGATTTACTTGGTATGGGTTTTGCAGGAATTGGTTTGAGCTTAACCTCGACATTAATGATTCTTCGTACCAGATTCTTGTGGTGGCCACTTCATCCACTTGGTTATGCGATGGCAAATAGCTGGGGCATGTCAAACTTATGGAGTTGTCTTTTAGTGGTTTGGTTGATCAAGCTCCTTATTCTTCGTCATGGAGGCTTAAAATTATATCGTCGAGCTATCCCATTTTTTTTAGGAGTGGCTTTAGGGGATTATATCTTCGGTGGTACTTGGAGTATTGGGAGTATATTAACAAACACCACGTTGTACCAATTTTGGCCATAAAAAATACAATTTAAGGAGAGATGTTTTGAAATTCGAAAGCAAGTTGGTTGGCGAATTCTTCGAGATGCAAAAGGAAATTGATCGTCTTTTTGATTCTTTTACGAAATCATCTTCAAATGTTCCAACCGAAGCCGGATTGTGGCAACCTCCAACCGATATTTACGAAACAGCAGATAGTTTTGTTGTCAAAATGGAAGTTGCAGGAATTAGACCTGATGAAGACGTAAAAATCCAGATTGAAGGCAATAAGCTTCTTATTCGAGGTAACAGACAGGATAGGACCGAGCTCAAAAAACAGCATTATCATCAGGCCGGTTTAAGCTACGGTCTGTTTGAACGAACCGTGGTACTGCCCAACGTTTTGGAACAGGAAGTGACGCCGACTGCCACATATGAAAATGGTTTTCTTGAAATACACATTTTGAAGGAAAAACATAAGACAAAAGAAATTGTAGTGGTCGAATTGAGTGATGCGAGGCTAACCCCAGATTTGGAACGAAAGGAACTTATAACAGATGAGTCAGAGTAGTGAAGCCAAGTTAAATAATAGTAGGAACACTGAAAATGAGGAGAATGTTGATATTGTGGATGAATTCCCTATTATTCCGGTTTCTGGGGATCTTGTTGTTTTTCCCCATATGCCACCGATTCCTCCGTTTTCACCACACCACATCGCTCTTTCTGGAGTCAAGGTTGCTGCCGCCGTTGAGGATGCCATGGTGAACGGTCCTCGGGCACTTTGTATCTTTCATCATAGTGAGGATAAAGATACCGATAATTTGGCTAAAGATGATCTCAGCCCAATGGGATCCTTGGTCCAAATTGTAAAATATAAAAAAGATGGTGAGAATGTTCTTTTTCTTGCACAAGGACGCTCAAGAGTTAAGATCGAAGAAATAACGCAAAATACACCATTCATGAAGGCAAGAGTCAGTATTATTGAAGAAGAAGAATATGAATTGAACGACCAGAGTGAGGCTTTACTTCGTAGTATTGTTGATTTATTTACGCAGATTGTTGAAACTTCGCCACATTATCAGGAAGAGTTCGCTGCAGTTGTCCAAAACATTGATAGTCCGGGTCGTTTAACTGACTATGTTGCTTCGGTCGTGTCGCTTAAGATCCCGGATCGGCAGAAGGTTTTAGCCGCAGTTAATGTGTTAGAAAGGATGGAAATCCTCCTGCCGATTCTGACAAAGGAGTTAAATGTAGTAGAACTTGAAACCAAGATCCAATCTGACGCGCAGGCAGAAATCAGTGATTTGCAACGTGAGCATTTTTTACGTGAGCAGATGCGGGCTATCCAAAAAGAACTTGGTGATAGCGAAGATATGTCGGTGGAGATTGAGGAAATGCGGCAGAGACTTGAAGAAATTAATATGCCAGAGAAGGCTCAGAGAGCTGCTGAACGGGAGATTAAGAGACTTTCACAGATGCAATCATTCTCTCCCGAAGCTACTGTGTGTCGTAACTATCTGGATTGGGTGTTAAATCTGCCTTGGGACCAGAGTACTGAAGACTCACTCGATATCGGCAAAGCACAGAAAATTCTGGATGAAGACCACTATAATTTGACCAAAGTTAAAGATCGGATTCTGGAGTTTCTGGCAGTGCGTTTGTTAAAACCCGAGGCCAAAGGACCAATTCTTTGTTTTGTCGGCCCCCCAGGGGTTGGAAAAACTTCGCTTGGAAAATCGATTGCCCGGTCGATGGGACGTCAATTTGTCCGAATTTCACTGGGAGGGATTCGTGATGAAGCAGAAATCTGTGGACATCGACGAACCTATATTGGTTCTATGCCAGGGCGGATTATTAAAGGGTTACGTCAGGCTGAATCAAATAATCCTATATTTATGCTTGATGAAATAGATAAGCTTGGATCTGACTTTCGCGGAGACCCCAGTTCTGCCTTGCTCGAAGTGCTTGATCCAGAACAAAACAACTCGTTTGTTGATAATTATTTGGATGTTGATTTTGATTTATCTAAAGTGATGTTTATTGCCACAGCCAATCAAATGCACACAGTACCTCCTGCCTTACGCGACCGCATGGAAATATTGGAACTACTAGGTTACACTGTAAACGAAAAGGTAATGATTTCCAAGCAATATCTTGTTCCACGCCAAATAGACCAGAATGGTCTTACCAAAGCAAATCTTACATTTAGGAAATCAGGAATACTCAGTATAATTGAATCCTATACACGCGAGTCAGGACTCCGTAACCTTGAGCGAGAGTTGGGAACAATTTGTCGAAAAGTTGCACGTGGTGTCGCACAGGGAGAAGAACAGAAAACAATTGTCACTGCCAAGAAGATAGATCAATACTTGGGGCCGGTCAAATTTTATCCGGAAATTGCTGAACGCAATGGTGAGATCGGTGTGGCAACTGGTTTGTCTGTAACCCCATACGGTGGAGAAATTCTATTTATCGAGGCAACGGTAACTAGAGGTGAAGGGAACCTGATGCTAACTGGCCAGATTGGTGAGATCATGCAGGAATCGGCCAAGGCGGCGATGAGCTGTGTGAGCTCAAAATCTGAGGAATTTAATTTCGATCCCAAGTTTTTCAAGGAACACGATTTTCACATCCATGTGCCAGCAGGCGCGATCCCCAAGGATGGCCCATCCGCAGGTATCACGATTGCTACTGTTCTCGTTTCATTAGCCACAAAAAAACAGGTGTCTCCGGACATTGCTATGACAGGTGAAATTTCATTGCGAGGACGTGTGTTGCCGATTGGAGGGTTGAAGGAAAAAGTTTTGGCGGCTAAGCAAGCGGGAATCAAAGTGATCATCGCACCTGAAAAGAACCAGAAGGATCTGATTGAAATTCCAGATGATGCGAAAGAAGGGCTTGATTTTGTTTTCGTCAATCAAATCGATCAGGTTTTTAAAAAAGCGTTGTAGATCAAGTATGGAGTATGAGCCTTGATCTGTACTGAAAGGACGCAGAATAGAGGTTCATCTTAATAAGGGTTTTGGTTAGATCTCTATATTCGCTACTTGCATCTTTAGCGTGCTGTTTAAATCTGTTGTTTCAAGAGAGAGTCCATGTCAATTCTTAAACTGTTGGTGTTTGTTGGAACTGAAGGTATCTACCATGACCATGCTAGCCAAGGGAATTTATTGCTGACATGCTATCAGAATTTGACGGGATTTTGGCTGATTTCGAACGGAATTGCCAGATCTTGGCTGACAGCCTTGATTCCTACGATGCATTGCTCTTCTACACGGATATTGGCGAATTGACTTTAGCCCAGAAAGACAGCCTTTTGAACTTTCTCAAACGGGGTGGTGGATTCTTCGGTTTGCATACGGCGGCGGCTTCATTTCGTAAGTGTGAAGGTTATCATGGCATGCTAAACGCATTCTTTGATGGCCACAGCAAGTATATGGATTTTACTGTCAATATTATCGACAACGAAGATCCGATTACTCAGGGGCTAGAAGATTTTGTCGTTACTGATGAACTGTATTATTTAAAACGCGATCCAACCATATCCCATCACTTGATGGAAGCTTATGATCCCACTAAAGACGAAGCTCATGTTATAGCCTTTACACATGCGTATGGAGACGGGTGTGTTCTCTATTTTGCTCTTGGTCATGACATGGCTGTAATTAGAAATCCAAGTTTTTAGGAAATCCTTCGTCGAGGTGTATTGTGGGTAGGATGGCGATTATCAGATGGTTAGTATCTATCCCTTAGATATTTGCATATCCATATCAGTACACCTCATCAGTCAAATATTGAATTTGTCAAGGAGATAACGGCAACTCTGTGGTTTACCTTGTATGAAATTAGAAAGAGATAGACGGAGATAGTAGGAAAAGAAACTTTGCTTGGCATTCGTCTTGAAAATCAGAATCAGACGAGTTGATCGTTTCTATTTTAATCTCAACATACCCCAATAATTAGATCTGCACAAACTCGATCAAAATGCCGTCCGGATCTTTGGCACAGACGACACCAGCAGCATCAGGTGCTGCAATCGGCTCCGTAAGAAACGTCACCCCGTTTTGTGTTAGATCCTTCACAGTTTCGTGCACATCTTCAACAAAGATGGTCAACCAACGGACACCAGGATTAAACTCATTAGATATTGACTCAGGTGGTGATTCAATATCCATTAGTTTTATCAGTGTATTTCCCGATTGCAGCCGTACTTGGCGAAATCCTCTTGGAGCTAATTTCGCTCCTATGGCCACTTTTGCCGAAATTTGGAGATCCATAACTATCTCTAAGCCTAAGCATTGGTGATAAAAATGAAGCGATTCCTCAAAGTTATTGCAGACGATGGCAATATCCACGGTAGGATGCGTTAATTTTAGCAAAGCGATGAGTCCCCCTTTTTTGTTAAGGATTTAAGTTGGTTTCTTAGAGCGATGATACGCTGTTTTGCTGATTGGCGTTAATCAATTTCTAAATGAATTTACAGATCCGAAATGTACGATCAACGGTAAAATGAATAAACCATAATATTCCAGAAAAGTCGAACTAACACCCAAGCACCACCGATGATAAATTCTCCAAGAAGAAGCCCTAAAAAAAATGGCAGCATTTTGTGGTAGAGTCGAATACCGCCAATTCTCAGTAAGATGACCTTGATTGCCCAACTGACAAATATGGAAAACCATAGCCATCCGAATGTCCATATACTGCTGGCTATGGCGTAACCTGCCGGGTGAAACGGCCAAAAGACAAACCTTGTTCGCATCCACCGTATGAACCCCATAAACAGAAACCCAAGGCAAATAAAGATTACGGAAGGGAAATCCGTTTCCTTGGGAAAATATAGCCAAGTACGAAGTAAATTATATCCGCCACTGCCAAGTCCCGGGTTGGCTCCTATTTTATAGGATACTACCAGATAAGCCCAAAAAGATGCAAAAATGCCTGCCACAACTGCTAGCATCATGGCCAGAACAAACGGACCAGAACGCATTTTTGCTGTATCTGACAGTTTGAATCCTTCGAGAGTATGTGGCATTGGATAGGCACGATAACCTCGGTTAAATGTGTAGTAAAGTGACATCATTGTTAGACTAGGAGGGGAAATATGACGAGTTCCAAGCACACTAATCAGGAATTGACGTGGATGAATCACAAACATTTCATGAGTTGGTGGACCCACTTCAGCACGAATGCGAGTAATACCGATGGCTAGAAGATAATAGATCAGAAAGTAAAGACCTGCTGTCCAAAGTGCCATTCCGCCTTTATATGAGAATACTCCCAGCAAACATAGCCCAACGACCAAACCGAGAACAGTCCATCGGTATTCAGTCCTTTCCCTTGATTTATCAAATTGGCATGATAGAATATCACTTCGTCGGTTAAACTGAAAAATATTTTTCAGAATCGTATAGAAATGTCGACGCCCGCTATAAAGTGCGAAGCATGCAATCGCCAGATAAGCACCAAGCCCTTGTGGGCCATCATAAGGAAAGCCCGGAAAATTTTGCAATCCCATTGCTTTTCCAAGGATCCGTTCTCCTTTCCAAAAAAGATAGAAAACCCAGAGTGAAAAAGACATCTCTAATGGGATCAGAAATCCAAGTCCAACCCCAAAAGGAAGAATATAAAGTGGTGTCCACCCCATTGCATTCCACGGTTTTTCGGTAAAGTAACGGCTAATTTCTGCTTGGTGGACTGGAATCTCTGGAAAGATCGGGAAAAAAACATGCGTTCCGTTGATGAGATCAATACCGCCGGCAATGGCAAAGCCGAGCCACATCATCTTGGATCGAAAAAGCCAGCCGTCAGGACGTGTTATTTCCAACGGTAACTGAACGATGGGATAGCTTAACCGCTCTCGTTCGATTCACTGTTTTCTGAGCAGTAGATCTAAGCAAACCATAACCCAGATAAGTATTGTTAAAAGCAGTGCCCACCAGATGATAGGACGTAGCCAATCATTGAAATATATTTGATCATAAAATGTCGTTTCACCAACGTAGAAATATTTCAAACTTGAAAGGTTGCTGGAAGTCAACCAGGAAGGCAGGTGTCGCCAGAAAATCTCTTTCCATTCATTTTCAGGCGTGGCAAACCAGAAACCGTTCGGAATTGTAGGCACGACTGTTTGCATCATGTCGTGACCAGCGATGGCTGAAGCAATTGATAGCATGACATAGATGATCAATAATTCTCCCTGTTTCATGACAAGACGTGGCCAAACTCGCTGCAACAGGAAATTGAGAGCTGCCAGCATGACCACGGTGATAACCACGTTGTAGATGAGTGATATGTTGGTCGGCAAGGTACTCCAATATTTAAGATGATTGGCCATGATAAAGTAGATATTTACTGGTATCAGTATTAAGCCGATGGTTACTGCTCGAAATGTCACACCTGCATCTGGAGTTTGATGATTCTGTATATGTTTGGTCATAGACACAGTTCTGCTACAATCGCTTAATGATGATTTGATAGTATCCAAATCCTGAGAATATAAAGAATTTGAAAGCAAATGCTGATTCTACTATCATATTTAACGTATCAAGTTATCTAATCGATAAAAAACTGTATGTAAACAAATCAGAGGGATAAAATGAAAATCACTGACATCGAAACATTTATTGTTGATGCTGGCTGGCGACCTTGGATCTTTGTCAAGGTGCAGACTGACGAGGGAATTACCGGTTATGGTGAATGTAGTGACGGGAGATCCCCTCAAGGAGTGACGGGCGCAATTGAAGATTTGAAACCTTTGCTCGTCGATCAAGACCCGAGAGCTTACGAGATGCGGTTTTGGGACATGCTAAGGGGAACACGTCAAAGTCCTGGGGGGATCGCCGCCAAAGCTATTGCGGGAATAGAGTGCGCTCTTGTTGATATTAAGGCTAAAGCACTGGGTATTTCTGTGGTTGAACTGTTTGGCGGCCCAATGCGAGATCAGGTTCGTGTTTACTGGTCGCATTGTGGAACATCCCGCGCCATGCATTCTGATGTCATCGGTATACCGCCCATCAGAACAATGGAAGACATTACTGAACTGGGGCATGAGGTCGTAGACCGTGGATTCACCGCGCTGAAAACTAATATTGTTATTCCCGGTGACCCACCATCGGTACACTTTCACGGCTTTGGCGGCAGTTTTGGCACAACCGATCAGGTCGTAACGATTGATCTTCTACGAAACATTGAGAAACTTATGTGCGCCTTTCAGGAAGCTGTTGGTCCCAATGTGGATCTCTGCCTTGATCTAAACTTCAACTTTAAAACGGAAGGATGCCTGCGAATTGCTAAGATGTTAGAACCTCTAGATCTATTATGGTTGGAGATCGACATGTACGATCCAGAAGCTTTGCTGCAAATTAAAGAGTCAACAACAACTCGGATCTGCTCTGGAGAGAATCTTTTCTATATGCGCGATTTTATTCCCTATTTTGAATTGCATGCTGCCGATGTTATGATGATTGATGTCCCTTGGAACGGATTTTCACAGTCAAAGAAGATCGGAGATTTGGCAGAGGTGTATCAAATTAACATTGCACCTCATAATTACTATAGCCACCTGGCGACCTATATCAGTGCCAGTCTGTGCGCGGTGTTGCCCAATATTCGTATCATGGAGATCGATATCGATGATGTTCCTTGGAAAGATGATCTGGTGACAGATTTGCCGGAGATTGTTAACGGCTATATGACGACACCGACCAAACCGGGTTGGGGAACGGAACTCAACGAGGAGGCGATTGGCAATCATTTGTGGGAAAACAGATCCGCCAACTGGTAAGAGTAACGATTAAGAGGATAAAAACTGATGGCTATTTATCAGGCAAGAGGAGTAGGTTGTGGAACGATTAGGAAACAGATTATGTAATCAGGTAGCTATTGTCACAGGAGCAGGTCAGGGAATGGGAGCAGCAATTGCCAATCTAGTTGTCGAGGAAGGCGGGCAAGTCGTTGTTAGTGATATCAATGGGGAGAAAGCCTCAATCGTTGCTGAGGAGATTAGAAAAAAACACAATCAGGCATTGGCTGTCCGGGCAGATGTTACCAGAGAGGAAGATGTAAAGATAATGGTTGAGACGACGATCGAACACTATGGGACAGTCAGCATTCTAGTGAATAATGCCGGAATCCTTTACCCAACACGAATTGAGCAGATAACAAAATCAGAATGGGATCAGGTACTCGATGTCAATTTAAACGGTACCTTTCTTTGTTCCCAAGCTGTCCTTGAAACCATGAAGAAAAACAGGTTTGGACGCATTATCAATATGTCCTCGTCGGCAGGCAGAAGCGTCAGTACACTTGGTGGGGCTCATTATACGGCAGCCAAGGCGGGTGTTCTTGGTTTTACCCGAGCACTAGCCAAAGAGGTAGCATCCTTTGGTATTACCGTTAACGCAATCTGTCCGGGACTGATTGACACGGAGATGGTATGGGCTGAGTGTACACCTGAGCGGATAAGTGCATATGAAGCCAGTTTCCCCATTTCTCGGCTGGGTCAACCCCATGAAATTGCCCAATTGATGCTTTTTCTTGCAACTGATTCGGCCTATATTACAGGTGCATCCATCGATATAAACGGTGGAGATCTAATGATATGAGAAAAATGAAGGCGCTTGTTAAGAAAAATGCCGAACCCGGTTTATGGCTTGACGAAGTGCCTATTCCCAAAGTTGGTATCAACGATGTGTTGATAAAGGTCCACAAGACCTCTATTTGTGGAATAGACTTTCATATCTATAACTGGGATCAGTGGGCACAAAAAACCATTCCAATTCCTTTAGTTATTGGTCATGAATTTGTTGGCATCATAGAAGGGGTTGGTAGCAACGTCCACGATATCAGCCCAAGTGGAGCGGTGAGTGGCGAGGAGCGTCGTGTCTGTGGTTGCTGCCGAAACTGCCTTGCCGGGCATCGACATCTATGTATAAAGACAAGCGGTGTCAGTGTAAATCGGGACGGTGCTTTTGCCGAATATTTATCTATATCCAGTAACCAATGTATGGTACTGTTTTCAGACATGTCGGCGCGCGTTATGTGATGATCACTGATGTCGTTAAAGAGTTAGGTATGGAAGAAGGATTCGACGTTGGGCTCGACATGTCAGAGAGTGCGCAGGTTTTTAGGGGTATGCTGTCAAATATGTGTCGTGGCGCTAAGTTGCTATGCTCGGTATCCAAGAATCTAACGCTGTCATTGATTGGAATCAGGTCATCTTTAACAGATTAACGATTAAAATTTATAGTAGAGAGATGTCAAAACTTGGTATAAGATGACAAGCATGATTCAAATGGGTTTGGACATTCCTCCGGTAATAACTTATTGGTTTCGAGTTCAGCTCTTTGAAGGGGGATTTGAGTCTTACGATCCGATAAATCAGGAAAGGTTATTCTTGACTGGACTAATTGATCAGATATCTTTCGTAAATGGCTCAACCCAAATATTTCTCAAGTTGGGATGAGACAGTATAAAACAGAGGAAAATATGAAATGATCGAAGCAATGAAATCTCACCTGAATCAGCAACTACAGGAAATTGAGGAAAGCGGTCTCTATAAAAACGAGCGAATCATCACCGGTCCACAATGTACAATGATTGATGTTAAAACCGGACAAACTGTCCTGAATATGTGTGCCAATAACTATCTTGGCTTAGCTAATCATCCTGAAATTATTGCAGCCGCCAAGGCCAGTATGAATCAATGGGGATATGGCCTTTCCTCCGTTCGATTCATCTGTGGTACCCAGGAAATCCATAGAACGCTGGAGTGCAAGATCTCTGAATTTCTCGGCACCGATGATACCATTCTCTACACCTCCTGTTTCGATGCTAATGGTGGATTGTTTGAGACTCTGCTAACTGAAGAGGACGTTGTGATGAGTGATGAGCTGAACCATGCCAGCATCATTGACGGTATACGGTTATGCAAGGCCAAACGGTTGCGTTTCAGGAACGGTGATATGAACGATCTGGAGGCGAAACTCAAGGAATCAAAGCAGGCGAGATTTCGTTTAATTGCCACCGATGGAGTCTTTTCTATGGATGGGACCGTCGCCAATTTACAGGGGATCTGTGACTTGGCTGACAGATACGATGCTTTAGTGATGATCGACGACTCTCACGCTACTGGGTTTTTGGGTGAGCAAGGGAAAGGTACCCATGAATACTGCGGCGTCCTTGGTCGTGTAGACATCATTACCAGCACCTTGGGAAAGGCACTTGGTGGTGCCAGTGGTGGGTTCACAACCGGACGCCAGGAGATCATTGATTTCCTGCGCCAGCGTTCACGCCCTTATCTTTTTTCCAACTCTCTGGCACCTGTCATTGTTTGCGCCTCTTTAAAGGCGCTGGAGATGATTTCGTCCTCAACCACGTTGCGGGATAAGCTAGAGTCAAACACCCATTACTTTAGGAGAAAAATGGTAGGTCAAGGATTTGATGTTCCGGTTGGTGATCATCCGATTGTACCGATTATGCTTGGTGATGCGGTATTGTCACAAAAAGTGGCTCATAGGCTTCTTGAAAAAGGGATCTACGTTATTGGGTTTTTCTACCCTGTTGTTCCTAAAGGAACAGCTAGAATCCGAACCCAAATTTCTTCTGCCCATACACAAGGGGACTTAGATCTTGCTGTTAGAATGTTTGCCGAAGTAAGAACAGAATTTAGAATATAGGGTATTGAAAGATGAAAGATCCTCTCAAACCAATTGATTTATCAGAGCACGTTCAGCAGGAGATTGAACACATTTACAACAGCGTAGATCGGGAACGGGACTGTCGTCCATATTTGTTTTAACTTGACCAATCCGCCTGTTTGGTCGCAGCATGAGGGATGCGATACACCACACACGGTCGGCGTTTTCTTCATGCGCTGAATCTGTGCCGTGAAATCGCTGGATTGCCGGATGAGCCTGAACTGCTGCATGGATTGCGTAAACACCTGTTTCGAAGTTGTGAAAGGGATGATGGCTTTGCATGGGATGACAATAGGAGAAGATGCGGTACCTGCTCTGATCCAAGAATTGAAGGATCAGAATGAACATGTTCGTGAGGAAGTGGCAGATGTATTATGGCAGATAGGTACTGCAGACGTACTGAAAGCAGTTGAGGAATATCAATCCCGACAATAATATGCCGACGGCGGTATATACCGTCGGGTAATGTACAGGTATCAGTGGTTAGTTCTGAGGAGCAAGCCAGCCTGCCGTACTTCTGACAAAGTCTTGAGGTCGCTAGGTTGTATTTAAGTTAAAAACTTTTGTACAAGCTGACGTAAATCCAAATTCCTTCTAGTTTACTGATGGGGACAGTTCCAGTCGTGGGTAGAAAAAAAGACGACAACCAAATTCCAAACAATCTTTTAGTCCATCCGTGAATGTTGAAGGCAAATTACAACAGGCTATTTCTCTTTATCAAGCAGGTCAATTGCAGCAAGTGGAACAAATATGTCAACAGATACTGAGGGATTTCCCTCAATATGCAAAGGCCCTTCATCTGTTAGGCGTTATTGCTTGTCAAGTTGAAGAGTATAAGATTGCAACTGATTTGATTAGTCAAGCTGTGGAAATAGATTCCAACCAATCTCAGCCGAAATTCGCCGAAATGTATAACAATCTGGGTAATGCATTACTGGGACAAGGAAGATTAGAGGAATCAATTCAGGCTTATCAGCAAGCTATCCATATTCATCCGCAATTTGCCGAAGTGCATAATAGCCAGGCAATGCACTAAGAGAACAAGGCAGATTAGAGGAATCGATTGATGCCTATCAGCAAGCCATTCATCTTCAGCCTGGCTGTGCTGAGGCTCACAAGAACCTCGGTATTATATTATTGTTGAGAGGAGATCTCCTTCAAGGTTGGGAAGAATATGAATGGCGATTGAAATGTGATGATATTAACTTCGAAAACAGAAATTTTCCTCAACCTGCTTGGGATGGAACTCATCTGAATGGCAAATCTATCTTGATCCGGG
>DTUY01000287.1 GCA_012963885.1 Candidatus Poribacteria bacterium
TATTGGCTCGTATTCGTGAAGTCTTCATTCCATCCAACACCTAGATCTATAAACGCTCAGCTGTGAAATCTGGCATTTTACAGCTGAGCGTTTATCTCTTTACTTCAATATTACATGTATCTTGAAGAAGCATCCGAAGGATTTCTAGCTGCGCTTGTAACGAGTTGATTTAAAAACATATTATTAAAGAGAAGGCCTAAGATCTCTCTCTACCGAACCGAATCTGAAAACTATCTGATATAATTTTTCTCACCAAATAAATATGCCATAATACTCGAAATCAAAAGGAGCCTGTTGACAAAAATCTCGCTTGACTGCTAGGCCAAAAATTCAATGGTGAGTTTCATTGTCAAAGATATATAAAAAAACAATGAGTAAGCAAAAAAAACAAATTGCAGAGTGCTTGACAACGGCAGACCTTTGGGAATTGATGATGAAGCGAGTTCCCCCAATCGTATCCGAGTACTTCCGTGGTGGAGCAGATGATGAGACGACATTACGTGGAAACGTACGGGCGTTTCAACAGTCGATGACAACTGCGTATGGAGCGTTAAGCTTTTCTTCACTAGACCTAAACACAACAGTCGTTGGTCACAGTTTAGCTGTTCCTTGGTACATTGCCCCAGTGGGGAGTTTACGAGCACTGTATCCAATGGGAGATGCTGTTGCCTCTCAAGTGGCTGGGGAATTTGGCACAGTAATGACCCTGTCCACCCTTTCGGGAACACCAATGGAATCTGTTACGGAAGCCTCTGATGACAATTGTTGGTTTCAGCTTTACCTATGTGGTGGACGTGAGACGGCATTAAGGGGTATTGAGCGCGCAAAACGGGCAGGATTCACTGCGCTTGTCTTGACCATTGACACAGGTGTATCTGGGTTGCGAGCACTACATGCTAGAATGAAACCGATGCAAGTAACGGGGCCTTTTCGTGGTCTAAGCTTAGGAGGCCGACTGAAACTTGCTGCCCGTAAGCTGATGCTCGCTCCGCAAATGCTCCCTCATTTGTCATGGGTTATAGATCATTTTCGGGACGGAGGATTGATGCAGTTTGTAAATGTGATTGATGAACAGGGCCAACCAATGCCCTATGCGGATATCGGGGTACAACTTGCGGCTTCAGCCGTCACGTGGAACGATTTAAAGTGGATCAAAGAGGCTTGGGGCGATAAACCGCTGATTGTGAAAGGCGTACACTGTGCTTACGATGCCCGGAAAGCCGAGGAAATGGGGGCATCGGGGGTGATTTGGTCAAATCATGGGGGGCGACAACAGGATCGAGTCCCGCCAACACTCCATATAGTAGCACAGGAAATGCCCCTTGTGGGTGACACTCAACTAGACTTTATGATGGATGGAGGCGTTCGCAATGGTACCGATGTCCTAATTGCCCTTTCTTACGGTATTAAGGCCGTTGGTATCGGCCGCGTGACAGCGGCCGGAATCGGAGCCGGGGGGCACGTGGGCCTGACTCGTGCGTTTGAGATTATGGAGTCTGATCTAGACCGAGCTATGCGTATCGTTGGGGTGCAAAGCGTGGCAGAAATCCATACCCGTGGTGCAGATATTCGTCGCGAAAGCCAATTGCATGGCGATGGTCATCTGCCACCCATTGTGTTCTAGCTCGGCCCCCTACAACTAAACACTTTTCATTCAGAATGCGAATAGTCGATAAATTCGTATCGGCAAAGGAGCAAAGCAAGTCAATTGGATGATGACACAAGATGTGAGGTGTCCGCTTCGTCCGGACGTATTGGAATTATGGTTGTTTCTTGGGTCGAGGTAGACCTGTTATACTGGTCACTAGCAACGTTCCTAATGAGGTATCTCACCTCTAACTTTAGATATTAGGAGAAAATGTAGTATGTCACCACTCAGCCAAGCTGATCTTGACTTTTGGGAGGAAAACGGATATGTCATTGTGCGTAACGCGGTTCCTAGAGAAAATGCCGAACGCGCAGAACAAGCCGTATGGGAGTTTCTTAAAATGGATCCTGTTAACCCAGATACTTGGTATCCTGATCCACCACGTCGCGGTATCATGGTCGAAATATACCAACACCAAGCGCTATGGGATAATCGCCAATACCCAAAAATCCATCAAGCTTTCAGTCAAATCTGGCAAACAGAAAAATTATGGGTTAGTTTTGACCGAGCCAGTATGAATCCACCTTCACTGAATCCAGAAGCTAAAGAACCAGGATTACACTGGGATGCTAACCTGGACAATCGCCCTGTTGAGTCCGGAATTCTCTGGTGGGGGACAAGCATCGGAGTTCAAGGGGTGCTGTATCTAACAGATACGGCAGAAAATCAGGGAGCGTTCGCCTGTGTTCCCGGTTTTCATCATAAAATTGAAGGATGGTTGGACAAATTACCTGAGGATTCTACACCACAACAGCAGGATCTTCACGCTCTAGGCTCCGAGAAGATTCCCGCTAACGCAGGAGATCTCATCATCTGGCGAACCTCCTTACCACATGGTGCCAGCTTAAACACATCTGATAAACCTCGTGTCGTACAATATATAACTATGAATCCCGCCAACGACCAGAATGAAGACGCGAGAAAGAACCGAGTTAATTGGTGGAAAGAACGGTTGGCATGGGACAGTGCTAAAGGGGAAGACCACCACCGTGGCCAAGTTGCCGAATTAGATTCGCTCGGCCGAAAACTGCTTGGTCTCGACAAATGGAGCAAAGACTAAAATCATAAAATACTGATCAAAATCTGCTAAAGAGAAAAATTACCACTACCTAACCGAGGACTTGGATCGGATATTTCTTTCATTAACTTCTCAGACGATTCAAACCCTACTCCCTTATCCAGAAATCTACAAAAACTAGATAACATCTACTGTACCACGGTTCCATGCGGTGGAAATTCTGAGGGAAATTCTACGGAAATATCACGGGAGATTCTCTGGACAAACAAAAACTGATAGATGCAAGAATCGTGGTAATCAGCATATCCTAATATTAAAATACAAACAACTATTTGTTATAATAACCTATCTAGTAGATAAGAATTCCAAAATTTTTCGTTCTTTTCTCGAAGACTTAAAGAGAGAAAATCCTAAAGGGGACTTAGATATGCCAACTGTAATAATGAAGGCTAAATTAGAAAAACCATACGAACATTGGGTCAAAGCATTCGACGATCATAAACCAGTTCGTGAAGCTGCAGGTTTTAAAGATATTTACAGAGGACATTTGATGGATGATGCTAATACAATACAAGCTGTCATTTATACACCCTCTATGGAAGCTTTAGATCAATTTATGAAGGATGAGGCAGAAGTAATCAGTGAGGCAGGTCATATTGCTGAATCTACTGAAATTACTGTTTGTACAGATATGTAAATTGATTTGACTGGTTAAAATTCACAATTCGCATCATCTTTTAATTGCTAGTAGGAAAAAGGCCCTTCTCACGATTCATACACCCTTACTCCAATTAAACTGAAATGGCGTTCTGAATTACCAACCAGCATATACAACAATCTAACTGATACTCCTTTCTATATTTTTGAACTACTATACCGGAAATCCTAAGACTCCGTTTATCAACATCCATTGTACTTAAGTTTTTAACTTAAATACAACTAATAACTCTAATTAATTCTGACAACTTTGCTTCTTGGTGACTAACTATTAGGAAATTAATGAAAAGTAAATTCACATCATCACGTTAGTTATCTAAAACTTCAGGATATCAAGATGCTGCTACTTGATGATGTTTACGATATCATGGGTGAGGAGAAATTTGCTCAGGTGAAGACTAACGCTTTCAAAACCTACTTGGTCATATACAGTAGATGTCGGTCATTAGATCAGTGGACACATCCAATTTCTGATCAGCAACTGGCATCCAAACTGGGAATTACTGTCTCCACCTTGCAGAGACATCTCAAGCATTTAACCAATCTGAACCTAATAGACAAACAGAAAGGTCAAGACGCTGGTTATTATTGCTACCGTCTAATTGCCAGTTGAACACACCTAAATAAGATAAGTGAATGAGTGTTTCTCTTGTACATAAGTTTTAACTTAAATACAACCTAGCTCCCTCAAGACTTTGTCAGAAATATGGGGTGCTGGCTGCTAATTGATTATCTTCCTTGATTTGACCGTTTGCCTTCGCTGAAAAAGCGGGGGTACCCCTAGGTTGGGTTCCTTCTATAAACTGACAGCATCACCAATCGCGTAGCTATAGTCATCGACATGCTGAATTATCTAGCAGTGTTTGTATCTAGTTTCTACCTTATATAGAGTTCTTTTGCGCTGGAAAATTATCCGACGTATTGTATGTACCGCCGTGGGCGTACTAGCGAGAACGTCGGAAGATAGGTAGAAATCAAAGTCCAACTGCCCGTCCTCATCGACTTCGATCTTTCTGATTAGCGTATGCAACGCTGTCTTTCTAACATCGAAATCTTGATCCAAGGCTTCATTCAGTTGTTGACGGAAGGTATCCAAATCTCTTTGGTTGGGACAGTTTTGGCACCATAATGTTCCAGTTCATCTGTGATCTCTGCCAGCCTCTTCTCATCTTCTTGCAGCTTAGACACCAGTTTATCTTTCAGTAGACGCCGATCCAGCATCATCTCCAACGCTTGATCAATTCGTTCTTCCAAGTCCTGCTGCTGTTGTTGTAACAACCTGATATTCCTTGCTGATTCGGCCTCTTCCTTCTTCATCTCTTCCAGACATTGCTGATAGTACTCTTCAAGGTAACCCGCATCCAGTATAGTCTCCTTAACTTCCTGCATCACGATCTCTTCCAACCGGTCTTTGTCATAGTGTCTGGAGTTGCCGCAGAATGCCGCTGATTGGCGCCGACCACTGCACACATAGTGGGCTTCATTCCAGGACATGTAACTCTTCATTTGTAGATTATTACCACAATGTCGGCATTTCAGGATACCAGTTAGCAGATATTGAGCCTTCTGCCCCACCCGGCTGTGCTGCTGCGTCTTTGATACACCTGTTCAGCTTGCTCCATTGTTATAATCTCTGGATGTGAGTCAGGAACAATCACCCATTCGTCTCTGGGTTTGAAGACCCTTCGACTTTGCTTGCCTGCTGCGTTTTTCTGCCAAAACGAAACGTTCCATACTCTAGCCCCGGCAAAGGCAAACGGGCAGCGAAACCAATCCAAAACGCCAGACTTAGAGATAGGGTTACCCCTTATGTGACCAATTGAAGTTGGAGGCAATTGGCATACCAACCAAACCATCGAGACCGTTGTGTACGAAGACCGGTTTGAGTAACTAAAAGCATGAATCCAAACAGAATCCAACATGAATCCAAACGGAATCCAAAATGAATTCTCAATTTACAATACGGCTTGATAATGTTACCAATGAAAAAACCATAGAACGAGCTGAGTCACTAAATATCACACGAGCCACCTTAGTAAGAAATGCACTGACTTCATATCTGGATAAACAGAATCCAAATCAGGATTCAGAAATCATAAGTATGTTGAAGGAACAACTAGCAAAATCTCAGGCACAACTCGAAGCAGCAACGGAATCACGCACCAGATCAGACACCATTATAATGCAACTTAGCAAGCAAATCGAGAGACAGCATCTACAAATTGAAGACCTAACCAAGCCAAAACCTCAAAAATCTGTATGGGGCCGCATATCCTCTTTGTTTGCTAGTTGACCCTCTCATCACGCGCCACTGTGGTTTTATTTGATAACTTGAGATCTGATACCGCTAGCGAGGATGAATCCTTAGTCCTAAACCGTAG
>DTUY01000288.1 GCA_012963885.1 Candidatus Poribacteria bacterium
GACTGACTTAATGGGTTCGTGTTACACGGAGAATTGCTGATTCAAACCAGTTAGGCTATAACAATTTAAGCTCCATAGCAGATTTTCCCCTGATGGAATATATCAGATTGTCGCACACTAGCTGGGCAGTGGACACCAGCTCTCTTAATGCTGGCCAGGGAAAAAGTCATCTTCAGCTTTTTATTAAACATTATCACTAGTGAAGAGAATTTGTGCATACTCACCATGAACGGAAGTGTCCGATGGTTTGATAAATTCATCCCAGACTTGAACCAGATCATTGATCGGAAAACGGTGGGTAATCAATTCTTTTGCCTTCAGTTTTCCTTGAGTGATCAAATCCATCAAATAAAGATAATCGTCATTTAATGGGGAGTTCAGAGACACACTCGCCTTTGGTAGTCCGTCTCCCCTCATCCCTCTAGATCGCAGGCGTCGCCGAGCCAATTGCCAGTCACCCAGCTGGCCTGCATGACAGACTACCATTTCCAGACCTTTGGGGGTGAAAGCCTCGGACATGTTAAACCGACAAGAATCCAGAATCCAACCCAGAATGACAATCCGACCGCCTCCTGCTGCCGCACCACATCCTTGTAGAAAAGCTTCGGGCGACCCTGATGACTCGACCACCACATCCGCTCCCTGACCATGGGTGAATTCCTCAATGCAATTCAGCATATCTTTGGTTCTGGGATTCAAGGCCAAATCGATGTCCATTTGCAGACTAATCTGTAGTTTTAAATCACTCAAGTCGCTGACGACGACTTGATAAGCTCCAGTCAGTTTACACAATTGGGCGGCAAAATTCCCAATTGGTCCCTGACCTGTAACCAACACGGTATCACCGAGTATGATTTTAGCCGCTCTTGCACCTTTTAATCCCACCTCGGCTTGTAGCAGCATCGCGGCAGACTCTGGATCCAATCCATCAGGAAGCGGTATTAGATCCGAAGGATCCAATACTGACAGGTCTGCGGTAAGTTTTTGGCTGTAAATCAATTGGCCTTTTTTTACTAGTTGCACTTTAGCTCCAACCTCTTCAATCCGACCAACGCCATAGGCGAATCCTTGCAACCAAGGATATGGAAAGGGGCCTCCACTCTTCTGGCGGTTGAAAGAATCCAACTCAATTTCTTCAGCAAGATAGCGGTGCACTGCGGTTCCTTGACTCGGAGCAGTACAGACATGTTTGACTAAAACAGTATTAGGAGTAAGGTGAATCTCCTGTTCACGGTACTCGATAGTGCGTGGTGCAACTAGCCATGGGCGCATAACTTTCATTAGCAAAACTCCTTGTTGTGTTTGCTGGCATCATCTGTTTGCCTTTGGATCTCAAGGCCGACTGTCAGTATGGTGGCAGTTAGTGGGCCTTAATTGTACTCTGATTCTTCTTGATTCAGAGTCTTTAGAACTGCAAGATGTTATTTAGTTGACAGCAAGATCGAGAAAAACAACCTCATTCGTATTGCCTTTGACCATAGTAATATCAATGGTATTGACCCCATCTTTCAGTCGATTAACTGGTACAGTCCAAGCATAAAGTTCTTCTGAGTGACCCACCCCTGGAAGGTAGAGATTAGGATAAGGTTCTGATACATTACTACTTGCTGTTAGTTCACCACCATTAAAGTGACTCTGCCACTGACTGTTATGGATAGGTTCACGAACTTGGATACGCAGCTTTCCGCCGACGTTCCAACCTCCTTTTAGTGGTGCCATATCTAGGGTAAATGAGACGGTCTGGCCGACCTCAAGCTTTTTCGGTAGGTGGTGGCTGACATATCCACGAGCACTGATGAAATAATGTTGTGGCTGGCAAGCAAGCCATTCAGGATCACCAATGTGTTTCAAGATGTGAAACGGTGGTTCATTGAAAGGGCCTCGACCGGGCTTACCATGCTCGCGGTAGTAAACAAAGTTAAACACACTAACGCCATCAGCTCCACGAGCATACGCCAAATTAGCAGTTGTATAAAATTGCTCGTCAGTCGTTCGGCGAAAAGTGAAATTGTCGCCACCTCCCTTTGTCAAACGTTTTCCAGTCATTGTACAGTGTGTCATTTCAAGATAAATCATGGTTTCTGGAACCATCTTCCGAATGGTCGGTAGGTCCGTCTGTTGTTCGGTGAAGTAGGAGATTGACAAATTGAGCATGTCCACACCAGCTTCAACGAACGAGGGAAGATCAATACCAAGGGCATTGTACTCTGAAAGGAATGCTGGGATCCTAGCACAAAGCCTACGATATTGTCCGGATCTTGTGGTTCGATTGAGCAATTCTCGGACCTTTTGGACGAAGCCGTTTATGATATCGATGCGCTCACTCAATGTTGTTTCAGCTAGTCGAAAAAACTGAGGGTGACGCATGAAGTCTAGTTCAAGCCCATCGATATCATAGTTCTCGCAGATCTCCTGAATGAGTGCAAATTTGTACGCTCGGACGGCAGGTATAGCCCAGTTCTGCACGCCACGTCCGCCATCCTTTGGATCTATTCGATATTCTGGGTGTTCTGCATAAAAACGACAAATGGCGTGAACTCCACGAGTATTATTCGGAGTACCCACATGACTCAAATGATGGGCATCGTTTAGACGGAGCGATATGAACGGAGCCAGCCCGCGTTCCCTACAACGCGTAGTGAAGGCACCGAGCACATCTCCTCCCTTAAGCAAGTAGCTGTGGACACTATTCCGAGGGTCTACCTTGAAGTGCTCTTTCCACCAGTTGTGATGCTCTTGGATAGAATAAACCTTGCTCTGCCACCACGGTACCCATCCATGAGCTGGCTGCAACAAATGAATATCAACACCTATTCCTGAAGTTTCGTCCACTGTTGCTTCGAGCATCTTCTCCCGGAACGGCTCACCTTTTTTATGGTATGGGCTAACACAAGTTAAAATGTTTGTGGTGTCGTTGCTGAACAAGACTTTGTAGGGTCCTCTGTCCACCTTTTCCTCTCCTCCTCCATGTGCAACTACAGAAAACAGAAAAAGCACCACTATACAAAAAAACGATAGTACATCCATTTCCCCTAATCGCTCTAACATACTGGTCCTACTTCATACGGTGCGCAAGTTGATTTTTTTGCCAAACTTTGTTTCATTAATTTAATTTTTGAACAGAGTTTCTTGAAACCCTTACTTAAATTTAATATTATATTATACATAAAAATCTTTAATTGATTTTTTTCAGGTGAAAGATAAGGAGATGATTTGCTGGAAAATCTGAACATGTTTCAATTTTAACCCGGTATTTTTAATATTAAGAAATTGCCGATAACAACTTTAAATAAGGAGGAAATGATGAGACTGCTAATATTGTTTGGTGCCATTTTGCTTTTTCCTTATAGCAACACCATGGCAAAAACCCTGTTTTTTGATAATTTTGAGGATAACTCTATCAGCAACAAGTGGGATTTAAGTGGTGTCTGGGAAGAAAAGGATGGGAATTTGGCTTGTGTCAAATCGAAGGTGAAATTTAACTATGCTGTCCCGGAGATACCAGCCGAATTTCATTCCAAACGGATCACGATTCAAGCCAAAGGGAAAATCACTGGTCTTCCTTGGAGTCGAATGGGGGTTGCGGTTCGATTGACGCCGAGACTCAACAATGCCGAAGGGAAGGATGGCAAACCGACAGGACATCTAGGATACTGTCTGACGACACCTGAAAACGGGCCCGGTGCAGTAAAACTGTTGAATGAAGGGGTGCAGTGGCAAAATCTGAATGTGCAGGTGCGTCCTGAACTTGACCAGTGGATCTGGATTCAGCTGACCGTCACTGACAACCAGGAACTCCAGGCTAAAGTTTGGGTCGATGGCGAAAAAGAACCGGATAAACCTATTAAGAAAGTTAAAGAATGGTTGAAAAAAAATGGACAAGTTGTCAAGCAGAATCGTCCCATAGGGCCGGTAGGTCTAGTAGGGAAAGCCATGGAAGCCTGGGGACGGGGTGGGGCGACCCCTGTCTATGATGAAGTGGGGATCTGGGACGCGGGTGGCCCGGATAAACGACCTCAGGCTATGGATCTTACCGGAAAGTTGGCAACTTTTTGGGCACATATCAAGTAAAGGTATATAGTCTGGCAACCTATAACTTTTTTGTTCTTAGTATAAACAGATAACGTGAGAAAAAATCAGGAGTACGAGGTTGGATATCTCCCTGAACACTAAACCTGACATCGTCTTCATCTTCTGCGACCAATGGAACGCACGGTACTTGGGTTGCACTCAGCACCCGCTAGTGCGGACACCCAACCTGGATGCGTTGGCAGCCGACGGTTGTCTCTTTGAGACCGCCTACACTCCATCACCAGTGTGCATGCCAGCCAGGGCCTCGCTGGCCAGCGGGCTCTATCCTCACACACATGGCTTTTTCTCCAATTACACGGGGCAACAGTTTCCGGCGGAGCAGGTCACACTCTTTCGTTGCCTACAGCAAGCTGGCTATACCACGGCAAAGATTGGAAAATACCACTACTTTAGCCTAGAGTGGGGTCAGGATTATGAAGATTACCGATGTTACTACAACCAACTTGGTCTAGACTGGGCTGAGGAGACATCAACCCCGTTCCAGGGACCATTTATCAAAAGCAACTATACACGTTGGCTGAAGCAGCATAACCTTCTTGACACTTTCATCACTGATATTGGTCACCGCTACGTGGATGGACAATATCAGGCTCGGCCTTCTCTCCTGCCACCGAATATGACGCCGGATGGCTATGTTAGTCAACAGACGCTGGCCTACCTCAATCGCGCCCCAACTGGCAAGCCGCTGTTTCTTTGTGCCAGTTTTCCTGGTCCACACACGCCGCTGGATGCCCCCGGCAAATACTCCGACATGTACGACCCGGCTGAGGTCGTATTACCCAAAAACTACGATGAGAAACGCTGTCAATATGGTGGCCAAGCCGTTGCCGAAATGACGGCCCAATACATGGGTAAGATTACCCACCTGGACCATCGTGTGGGGGAGATTGTTACCGCCTTGAAACAGCGTGGAAACTGGGAGAATACTGTTGTCGTGTTTTCTGCTGACCATGGCGATCGTATGGGCGAGCATGGCCTTGTCTCCAAGGTTGGGTTCCAGGACGGATCGGCACGGGTGCCACTCATCATTGGTGGTCCAGCAGCTCCAGTTGGTACCGCCGGAGGCCGTAACTCTTCGCCGGTATCCTTTCTGGACTTGTTCCCGACGTTCCTAGATCTAGCCAGAACAGAAATCCCAGATTATTGTCAGGCAACATCCCTGTTGCCGATCGTCAGGAGAGAGACTGATCATGTCAATGACGCCGTCTTCTCTGAGGTCGCCAACAGTGGCAGCTTCAATTACATGGTACGAGACCAAAAATGGAAGTGGTATGTCCACGGCAGGAACGACCAACAATTCCTATTCGACATGGAGTTGGATCCCCATGAAGAGCGGAATCTGATAAGCTCGACTGCGCATGCTGATACTCTCCAGAAACTGCGCGACCGGATGTTGCGTTTCCTTATGATAACCCAACTCAACCACGCGCGTGGCTATCAGCCCCTTTTCAAACGTCTCGGCATGGCATTTCCAACGGAGGATCAAGCTGAGAGGAAGCACATTATTTGTGAACGACTGCAACAGGTCCATAGGTAAGATGCTTTCCAACTGGCTAGTTCCGGTTGATCTGACGACCAGACGCACAATGGGTGTGGAGGATTGGGATTAACGGTAAAACTGTCCTGTTCTCTTGGTAGGTGACTCGAATAGACTGTCTAGCTAAAA
>DTUY01000289.1 GCA_012963885.1 Candidatus Poribacteria bacterium
CACCATCAGGAGATATGGCAAATCGACCAATGCCCGAATCCACAATTCGTGTGAGACTTCTCCGAGTGACATGAATTCGATAAATGCCAAAAGCGTCATTATGCTTTGATACAAATGCCAAATGCCGACCATTGGGAAACCACATCGGAAAGGAATCTGGTCCATCGTGGAATGTCACCTGCCGGGGATTACGGCCGTTGTCATCAATGATGTAAATATCCACACTGCCTTTGTTACGCATAGTAAAGGCAATCTTTCCACTGCTAGCGACCACAGGTTGATTCGGGAGGAAAATCAGATAACCAACGATGAAAACCAAGATTGAAGGTAAACTTCTTTTCATTTGTGCCCACCTCTATTAAGGTTCTGCACCTATACAGCTCCATGCAACTTCAACACAAATATGACCATTGACTTCGCCTCTTCATGCAGAATGAGCTGTGTATTAAGTGCATTACCATAATCCTTCTTGCTAAATCAGCTCAACTAATTGGCTTTCAGGAAACATGGATTCTACAGTATCTGTTCAGAAAAATACCAGTGCTACGTTGCACCCACTAATTCCTCGATTTCCGTGACAAGTATCTTCAGCTCTCTTAGTATCCATCGTTTGCCGTTCTTGTCAAAAGGACCTTCGAGAAGTCTCGTATACCGTTCAACGAAATTGGGTGGTAGAACCCTTAGCTGTCTATATTCCTCCTCTGCCCGCTTAGTTGCAGGATCATATTTCTCATTAAAGGCAAATAGGACTGTATAGAGTGCATCACACAGTTTGCCAAGAAAGAAATGAAAAAATGTTGAACCAAATTCCCTATTGATACCATCTGAAAGTTCTGTGAGGGAATCTCTTAGAATAGGAAGGTTCTCCGAAATTAGTGTCTCCTTAAGTCGAGGTGGATAAGGGTAGAGGTTTGCAATAAGATGACTGAGAAATGATTTAGGGTCGTACAGAACAATCGAGTTCTCTAAAAGACCAAGCATCGTATAAGGACGGAATTCTTGCTCAGGAATAGATATTGTACCCTCTTTTGTTACATGCCTGACGACCATCTCAATCCAGTCCGTGGTATTGTACACAATTTCCAACCTATCGTTATTTATACGGAGACTCTCGCCTTGTGGACACCACTGGGTATTCCAACCTAGTAATGCATTTTTTGGCTGAAACTCAATAAAACCTTCGATGTTTTTCAAGACACTGCGTCGTTCTGATAATGCGACAATTTCAGGGTCACAAAGCACAAAAAGGTCAAAATCCGAGTATTTATCAGCAGTACCCATCGCATGCGAACCGAAGCACAAGATTGCCTTTACATCTCTTAGTTTCGCCAGACCGTCAATAACAGCAGAGGTTTTGTTATGGACAAGATTTATCTTATTCGTCGGTTCAGTACCATCCATCATAACATTGACACTCCAAAGAAAAAAGTTCAATTGCGGCTGGGTTTGGCGGAAATCGCCATAAAGCCAAAACTCCCGCCGTCAACGGCAACGCTTTGTAAATGCTCCCAATTAGAAAAGCTATATCCTCATCTGACCGCAGCCAATTCTAATAGGTCAATTATTTCCTTCGTCTCTCCCATTCCAATGCTAATAGACCTGTCGAGAACCATATCCAACTCCAGTTGACCATTCCTTAACTTCCACATGGTAAAGTAAATAGGTACGAAATATTCTCGAAAGCACCGAGATCCTTGAAAAGCACAACAAAACGTCCATCCTTAGGTAAACGATAATGCTGAGTATTGAGGAAAGCTGATCGACTGGTTTCATTAGCGTAATCGCCGACTGGTTCAGGAAGGTCATAACCAAAAACATGTTGAGTCGTTTCGATAGAACTAATGAGTTGAAACGATTGGACGGCAACTTCATGAGAATCTGAAGACTGTCGTATACTAGCCATAATCTTCAGATTCGCAAGTTCTTCATTAAGAACCTGATGGGGCTGGCAACTGCTAAATAATACAAATAATACCAACAAGTAGAAGAGTTCCAGAATTAGTGTCCCCTGTGATCGTTTTCTGGTCATATCTTGCTTCCGTTGTTTGCCTAACCCCGTACTGGCCAACAGTTCCTCGAATGAATCGATGCCATTGTCGGGAAAAGCAACAGGAAAACAGGTAAAAACGCTTGTTTTATAGTGTAGCGTCCAGTCCTCCTCTGTGCAGGGTATGATGTCACGCGAACGTTCGATGAGGTTCTACAACACCAACCTCATGTCATTACATTCTGTCACAAATCAAACGATGGAGGTCAACTGAAGGCGGTTGCTTCGGGCTGAGACTTGAACTAACCTGACTTGAATCTGATCACCAACAGCGTATTTAGTCTGATGATGGGCGGAACAGAGAGCAGTCAGTTGTGTTTCCAACAACTGAACCCGATAACAATTTCCCAAATCAGCCAAAACGACAGCCATTTGTGGTTGATCAATTCGTTCTTCCAAATACTTGAGTGTCCAGTAACGGTCAGCGTTTCGTACAATCTCTCTACCGATTTCTCGGTCAGCCACCGTGTATTGTAGTATATCAGCCAGTTTCAACTCAGAATGGAGACTGCTACGATGATAGAGGTGGTTGATGATTTGCTGGTGCATCACCAAATCTGTAAATCTCTGGTTGGCCTGTGTCACAGGGGCATATGCAGATTGACCTAACCCATAATGCGGCGCGGGTTGCGTTTGAAGGGTTGCTTTTACCATGGCTTGTCGTTGTCGATCACTGGCGACCGGATCCCCGTCTTCAGCCATGGGATGACGCTCGGCATAAGGAGCGTCCGCTCGAAAAACGGCAGGTAATTTATGGGTCAGGCTATACTCTGCCGCTAGTGAATTAGCTAGAATGCTCAATTCTTGTTGGATCTTGGCAGATAGATCATCTGGATCTCGACGCTCGAGACTGACCTCAACGCTCCCATCGGCTTGGTCGGGCATCACCCGGGGATACACCTCCAGGCCTGAAATCACCACAGCGCCCGAGACGATCCTTTGCTGCCGCAAGTCGTCAGTCCATCTAACTAAGCGGCGCAAATTTCCTTGGCTGGGATTCATGTCCAGGGTATGAGTCAGCCGGACTCGACAAATTTCGAACTGATAATCCTGTATTTCAAACTGGCGATTCAGTCGGATCTGAATCGTAAGACAAGGTCGGTGCTGATTCCAACTTAAGGCGGATTGTGCGGTAATTTCGCCAGGGAGCAGCGGAATTGATTGATCAGGCAGATGGAGAGCAACGGCTCGATCCATCGCCGCTTTTTGAACTAAACCATCGGGATTGATCATTAAGGCTGGACTGGCCAAATGGACGCCAACTGTAAAGCCGAATAATCCGGATCTAATGCTGACGGCTCGGGAACAAACGTCTAGATCGGAGGAATCAGTTAAGGCATAGACTTGGCGAAACCATAACCGATGACTCTGTTTCGCCGCCTCGATCCACTGAGCAGACCTGGCTTCTAGCAGGACAGATTCAGAAAAGGAGGTTGCTATTCGGTGGCGGAGTAAATCCAGATTTTGATCTGATGACCAATAACCCAGTTTGACCAGCGTCCTGAAAACCGCTTCCCGCCGATGAAAGTTGGCGTGCTGAGAAATTGCCGCAGCTAACTTGCCTTCTGAATGCTGATCACCGAACAATACCTTGTCGGCCATCAATTGTTTAATTCGTTCTGCCTCGGCAGGCGGATCCTGGGGATGACCATCGGCTACCGACCGTAACCACTTGGCAGCCCTTGCAATCCAGTTTCTTGCTTCAACTGCCTCTTTCTTTTGTTCTTGCCACTTCTCCACCTGACTTCGACTGTGAGGCCAGAAGAGGGTTTGGCGGCGCTCAAAAAATTGTCCTTCGACCAAAGCACGCAGCAGCGCCGCTTGCTGGTCCGACAATGGCGGATCGACAAAATAGATTTCCGCTAATTCTGCAAGTGACCACTCTCTCTGTGATCCATCCGCTTCTGCAACCATCTCCCACAGTGGTTCCAAATCGATCCCTTGCTTCAGAGTTTGCCGTTTTTGATCGATCTCACTCAAAGCGGCAAGGATTTTGTGCTTAGGTAAAGAGGGACGAATATAAATTGAGGAGACGTCAACGATTTTGGATGACTCTAAAACCCACTCTTTACCGTTGCAATCCAAAAACCGCCACACACTTTTGGAACGTCCAGACAGGCGATATCGCTGCGGTCCTCCAACGATGATGGCACAAGTCAGTTTGCCCTTTCTCAGCACTTCGACGACATGTCCTAGACCGTATTTAGGAAGTGTGAGCTGCCTTCGTCTCTGGATTGCTTTCTGTGTTCCTTTTTCAGCCCGATAACGATGAAATGCTAAATCGTCGCCAGGGTTCAGCCGGTTTAATGAACTCATCTGATTTCCAAAAACTACCTTTGATAAACTCTCCTCCAATGTCCACTGCAATCTGTGACCAGATTTTATTTATTCCATTTCGGGCCTGTCTATAAGTTGCCAACTCAACCATGGGGTGGGGGTGCCGACTTCCTCAGTTGGTGCCCTTTTTCCTTGCCTCTGTTCTCCTTCCGATTCTTTTGAATCTGGAGATTAACTTAAACTCACCCCATCTTGAGGCGAGTTTTCCACGAGATTGGACCGGAAAAGCTCTCGCCTGAACAACAAGCTTTGGGGAGAATTTGCCTAAGGCCTCTTCTCGAGACGATAGATCTAGATTAACACCCACTGAATTCCGCATAACGGCGATGCCGTATTGTGTGCCGTCAACTAAGCCTCGCACAAGTTCAGCATCTAATTCAATATCCGTCCATTCGCCAACCTGAAATTCCCAGATTCCCTCTTTGTTTAAGATAGAACCTCCAAAGCCGCCAACGACATCTAGCACATCAATGGGACCGTACCTGTCAGTCTTGTCTCCGTTATCCTTACCCCAAGTTTTTGCAATAGCTTTCCCAGGCCAGAGAAAAGTTGCCGATTCTTTGTCGACTGTATAATCTCCTTTGCCTTCGATCCAATCGTGGGCAATGGTTGAAATTTTTTCACTGATTGTCTTGCCTACAGCATTCCCACTAATGGATGCGCAATGCAAACTCAAAATTGCGCCATCAACCTTTTGCCCTGCCAGTTTCGACATGTTAAACCGGAAAACAACAACACCTTGATATCCTTTAACCCTTAGGTGATCTCTGGCGCCAGAATTGGTATCTTTTTCGGAAGAATGACCGGCGAGAAGTGTATCTGCTATGACCAGACATTCTACATCAACGGCTCCTGCCACGTTTAACACAGTTGAAAAAAATAGACACGAAATCAACACATACAAACACTGTTTTATTAACATGGATAAGCCCCTTTAACACCTTAGTTTTGGCAGTAATTAGAATTTGACAGCTTCCACTAACCAATTTTGAAAGCTAACTATCGGTAATTTTAGCATTTTCAAGCTTTATGACCACAGAAAAATCAACTTTTCTTCGCTTTTTTCGCTACACAGGCATACTCCCTCTTAACCTGTTTTTCCATTTTTTAAACCATCATGCTTCTTCTTTTCAAATCCTACAGGCCATAAGTTCCCGTCACATTGGCACGTATATGCATCAGATTCATAAAATTTCAGGATCGCAGAATTAGCCAAGATTCGGAAGCGTCCATTGCTGGATCGGCTTCGTGCCGTCTTTGTGGCTGATTAATCACCAGTGGTAAAGCCCGCACTGCGTGCGGTTCAGGGATTATCGGATCCTGACACACAACGAAAACCGAGGTTGAAGGCGGTATCCGCCGGATTGAGGCC
>DTUY01000290.1:0-513 GCA_012963885.1 Candidatus Poribacteria bacterium
CCTTGCGCTAGACGGGGTATTTGCTTCGAGGTTCGCTTGTATGGGTAAGCAAGCTTGATTACGGAATGTTGGAGGAGTATTGATGCGGAAACTTAGTTGGATTTTGTTACCGCTGCTAACGCTTAGTCCGTGGTGCAAAGGTTGTGACTACCATTACTATCTAAGAGAGGCGTGGCACACAAATTTAACAACGTGTTGACCGATATTCTGGGAAATATCGAGTTGACTGATGATCCGGGATGTGCTGGATCAGGAGGCATGGCATGGATATAGGGAAGAGTCTATGAAAATTGTTGAGGTGAAGGAATACAGGCTTCGATATCCGGTGCAGGAGAAATTTGCAAATTCAAGGTCGTGGAATACATCGCGATCTGCCGGGGTCATAGAGATTGTGACGGATGGTGGGATTACGGGATGGGGAGAAGGAAGCGGCAGATTGAAGGAGAGGACGGTGGAACGCTGTTTGATCGGGCACAGTCTGTTTGATGTTGAGACGATCTGGCACGATTTGTT
>DTUY01000290.1:523-5745 GCA_012963885.1 Candidatus Poribacteria bacterium
GACGTGGGCACGGCGATTGATGTGGGGCTGAAGGTGGCCGAGAACGATTTATTTTGGTATGAAGAGCCGACGGTAACGGATGATGTAGAGGATTATCTGGAGATTAAGCGGGCGTTGCCGATGCGGATTTCAGGGGCCGAGGCACTGGCCGGGCGCTGGGCGTTTCGGCGGTTGATTCAGGAGCGGGCGCTGGATATTGTACAGCCCGATATCAGTATTGCAGGCGGGTTTACGGAATGCCGGAAGGTAGCGACCATAGCCGATGTGAACCGGGTGCGGGTGTTGCCACATATGTGGGGAGGCCACGGTGCACTGGCAGGCCACGATTCCGGATTGGCCGCAGGTGTTGAACTCGATTCCGTCGCTGTTTGAATACGATATGATGGAGAACGGGTTGCGGACGGAACTGGCGAAGAATCCGATTCAGGTGGTCTGATGGCTCAGTGCCGGTGCCGGATGCGCCGGGGCTGGGGATTGAATCGACCGAGAGGTGTTGGAACAGTATGCGGTGTAGATGGGATCACGCAGGGTCATGAATCCGCTTTGCATCACCACCGCTTTGGTGATGGGCATAGACGAAAGTGCCAGATCATTTTAGGCGCCTTTGATAAGTTGATGCCGCCGGTCTCCCCTATGAAGACAGATATTGAAGCCTCCTTTGACAGGGATAAGGTGAATTGGAATTTACAATCGGGCATTCAACCATTACAGGATAGGGCAGAATGGCGACTGGTCGTCAGATCCAAGGAGATAACCGACTTGTCTGTTGTACCAGTACTCTACTGGAAGCATATCAATTGGTAGTAGTAACTGAGACCAATCAATATGAGATGGGCAATAAGTCAAAGATAAGGCTAACAGGAGAAGAGGCCATCTTACGGTTGCAACCCCGGAGAACTATCCCTACAGAAACGGTCTTAATGGTCAACTATCCGAATCCATTCAACCCGGAAACTTGGATACCGTTTGAACTGAATCAGGATTCCAATGTCAGCCTAGCCATCTACGACATGGCAGGACGTCTAGTACGGCGTCTGGATCTAGGGTTTCAGGAAGCCGGTGCCTATCTACAGAGAGACCGAGCCATCTATTGGGATGGCCGGACACAATCCGGAGAGCAGGTGGCTAGCGGCACATATTTCTATACGCTGAAGACTGAAGGCTATGTGTCCACGCAGAAGATGATCATCTTGAAGTAGAGTACGGTTCGGTTCAACTGTATATGTGCTGCGGATAACCACCAGCTTATATCAGCATGCGCCACGGAGGTACAGACAAAGCGTCGGATAACTTTCCAGCGCAAAAGAACAGATTCTAAGACAGCATAATCTCGTATTATACCCCATGCAGATGAGTGTAGTCTGAGAAGATGGGGCGTTAGCCAGCTAACTTGTCAACCCCAACTCCTACCAGCGACCACCCCGCATTCCCCAACTAGCAATGTTAATAATTTTGGTAACTAGGATAAAGCTGGTATCTTAGGATATCAGTCTTGTCCTAATTGTGTTATCGTCCACGCTGTCTCATTAGATTGGTCAAAGTTGTATAGTTTTCTCTTGGTAAAACTGCCCTCTATACTAAACTACATAGAGCTATTTGGCCCAGTACGAGATACGTCAACAGAAAATGTACTTTAGAATGTCAGAGGTGGTAAGGATTGGATATAAGACGCTTAGTTCCTATTGGGGCTTTATTATGAACTACATTCTTTTGTTACTATGTGCGTATGGAGGGATCTCTCATATCCTATAATACGTGATGTGCTGGTGACCATTATAGTTACTGCTGGGCATATCTAAGCCACAACTCATCCACTTGGTCGAAGGACATCGGTGCACTATGCAAGATCAAACGATAGCAATAGTGTATGGCTGAGCCCGCAGGTAGCTCGATGGGACTGGGAATACACGGTGCGGGGTTGATACCTCGCTGACCATCCACTCGCCACTTTACTGGGTGACCAGGATTAGTAGGATGGTCTAAGACAGCGATACCTCCACCGACATGGCTGTCTTCTATCGGCATGTGCAAGTTGACCCAAGCGGCTGCCTGTTGCTCGGTATCGTCACCTTGATGACCTGCTGAGTTGAAAACACTGGCACCATAGTCGCGCCGGAATGGCATGCGGATGAATAGGCCGCCGTAAGCATGTTGTTCAATATGTATATCTGGGATGGCCTGCAACAGCCAGTCTAGATCCAAAAACAGGTGTTCACCAACCACGCTCAAAGACCAGATTTGTTGCTCCACCAAGAGCAAGCTGCCATCCGTGTGCCACCAGGTGGCTTCGATTGTCCAAGAGGAAGGAGTTGCACCAGATATCCGCGGGCTGTTAGGATCGATTGTCCCGATCGGCAAATCGGGGTGTTGACCGGGGTCAAGCCAGAAGTCACAACCGTTGACGCCATGAAATCCAGTCTGTATACCATGTTGCCAAGGGTGATGCCAGGGGCTATCCTCGGTTAGGCAAACAGATCCGCCCGCAAGGCTAAGTGGATGAATGTAGGGGCGTAGGCCTGGACGAGCGTTATGTTGAAGTATGACTTTCCCGTGCGAGATATCATCAACAAACAAACAGTTGTTCTCAGTTCGAAGTTTCCAACGTGAATCGATAGACATGAAAAATATCCTTTGTTTATTTTTTTCTTGTATCTGTCTCTAAATTTGTCCCTCAACATATGTTCTGATCCCATTCTGAAATTGAATACCTTCGGGGCGCTAAACCATAACAAATATTTCTAAAGCATAGGGATATCAAGTAATAGGGTTATATTTCCCAGTCTAGCAGAACACCTAGTCCTTTCTCTGGTGTATACCACAAGAAATCAAATGCTTCTTTCGCTTCTGTGTAAGGAAATTGATGGGTAATCATTTTCTTAACCTGAATTATCCCTTTTTCGATGCTGTTCATTGCCCGCAGGGCCGTTTTCATAGGGAGTTCATCAGTCAGTATTCCAGCCACCAATTGTTTTTGCATGATTTTGGCGGCGTGGAGTGGCAGTGGTTGTTGCTGATAGAGGGCAATCAGTTGGATTGTTCCTCTATCAGCAACCATGTCTTGAGCTTGCTCAAACGACTTTATACCAGCGTAACCGCCGACGCAATCGATGACTAAATCTGCACCTCGACCGTTAGTTAACTGTTTTATGACTTCAACGGGATCGATTTCGGAGGCATTGATTACTTCATCGGCCCCAAAGTTGCTGGGAGAATTGGCAGCGCAGAGGAAGAGTATCAACTGTAATGATCTGTTTTATTTGGCGGTTGCGTAGAAGCTGCATCACCAAACTACCAACCACCCCTGTCCCAGAACCACAACTTGGTCGCCAGCCTTAACGCCAGATGAATCAACCCAAGCTTGCTTCCTTAGCTAAGAGCAAGAATGTGCCTTCTTCAAAGGAGACGTTCTCCATTAGCGGAACAATACTACCCTTGACGGGTGAATCGACATCACCAATTGCATACTGAGCATGTGGAGCTACGACCATTACCCGTTGTCCCACTTGGTATTCAATAACTTCCGATCCGATTTGTTCAATGGTACCGGTCAGCGAATAACCCATGATAGAAGGTGAAACGGCCTCTTCCATAATATATCGGCGAAATAATTCAGAGCCACGGCCAATCAGGGTTTTCGCTACCCGAACCAACACTTGACGGCTGTTAAATTCGGGAGTTGGGGTTTCTTCTAACTGAATATTTCCCATACCTTCGGGTTTAATAACACGAATCACAACTGGTACCTCTTTTTTGTATCTTTATTGGCTTAATTTAACCCACAAATACCATTGTACTAAATGTTTATCGCGTTTTTTGAACCTCAATACCTACATGTGTCAGAACCCCAAATGTTATTCCGACGGGATCCTTGCCAATTGGCATAACTGAGCATTCATCACCGATTGAGGGCAACTCCACACCATAAAAAACAGGGCTTCACAGCACCATCGTCCTGCTGGATGGCCTGTGACAAACCCCGTTCCTTTGGCTACAGACAAAGAAGCTTGGGTTGCTCTCAGCACAAGATTGTTACATCGCTGCCGCAGCTCTTCTATGCCACATGTTTCTTTGCCAGCCACTGAGGCGAGCAACACTCCTCTCAACTCACTCCACTCGTTTCCGAGTGCTGTTACTGGTGGAATAATATTCGGTCGGTTTTCACTTTCGGCTGTAATAAAGTCAATGGCGGCTCCTGCCAGACCAATAGCAAGTGTGCTGGTTTGGCGTCCGCCGGTTCGAGCCCCGGTCCCTTGAGCCATCATATTCTCAATCGGACCGGCCAGTAGCCACTTACCATCAACTTCCGCCTCTTCAAAATTAACCCGACTGGTATGGCTGGATGAAAATGCTACCAGATGAGCTGGAGTTTCTGTTTTTACACCGGGAATGTTGGTTGGAACCACCGTCAGTATTTGACGGCCATCTTCAAGTTGCGCACCTACCATAATCGTATCTGCTTGCACGGCACCGGTTACCCAGGGGCTAAAGCCATTGAGTACAAATCCTTTCTCTGTTTCTTCCGCGCGAAGAACTGGCTGAGCCAAGTGCCGATGGCTAGTTGTCAAATGGGAAATCCCCACTGTTGAAAAGTGACTGCCACTGAGCAAATCTGGAATCAGCTCATTTTGGACATAGTCATTACCACTCAGGGCAATATGTCGGCAAGCGCCAGCACGTTGAGTAATGATGAAAGTAGTGGTTTGGCAAGCTGCGCTAAGTGCCAAATAGCCAAGAGTCAGATCATGTTCACTCCAGCCGAAGCCACCATATTGTTCTTCAAAAAACCACTTAAACACGCCGTATTGAGCACACAAATCAAGTTGTGGTTGAGGCCATGGATATTCACCGTCAGCAGTGGGGAACTCAAGATCATTGGCCAGTACACGAAGCAATTCACACAATTTGTTCAGAGCTAAGTCATTCGGTGATGTTATTTCAACGTGTTGAGCCTTGTCTGGCATAATAGTCAGTTTGGGTTTCGCCATAGTTGGATTAACGTACTTCACTATCAAGAAAATCGCCATGTGTGCATTTTACCATTCTAACAAGTCGGAGCCAGTCCAGCAAGTCTATTGTCCTTCCGTACTCCAGACGGCGAACATGTTTAGGATTGGGGAGAGAGTGGGGAAAACTGTTGGTGGGGATAGTAGGCCTCCACCAATCAAGATACTCCGTATACGAGCTATCTATTGTGGGGTATCGGTAAGTGTTTAATAACCTAG
>DTUY01000291.1 GCA_012963885.1 Candidatus Poribacteria bacterium
ATCCACGTGATGATGGCCGCCAGGGTCCCCATCCAGGCGCAAGCCGCCCCGGCGAGGTATGTTCCACTATTCGGTGGCGGGAACTGGCCAGGTTTGAGAATGTGATCTTCGCCCTCGGCCGCTTGCGTTGTTGGTGCGGTAGTGATCAGCATCAGAGCCACAGAAGCAAGTACGTGTTTCATCATGGTGGTCGTGAAAATGTGATTCATTTCGATCATTACTTCTTACCTTTGGGCTTCGCGCCCGGATGCTTCAGGCGAACGCTGTAAACCGAGGTGCGAGCGGTGATGAACAGCGTTCTGTAATCGTTGCCGCCGAAGCAGACGTTGGCGGGACTCTCCGGCACGTCGATCTGCTCCAGCTTTTTGCCGTCGGCATTGAAGATGTGGACCTTGCTTCCCTGCGTTGTGTACAGGTTACCCTTGATGTCGACGGCCATCCCGTCACTGCCTGCCTCGGTTCGGAACAGTTTCCTGCCAAGCTTGCCGTCCTTGTTCACTTCGTAGCAGTGGATACCAGCCGAGAGCTTCCGGAAGTTGGGGTCCGGGTGTTTCTTGTTTCCGCCGGTGTCTGCGATGTAGAGGCGAGTCTCGTCCGGTGAGAAGACAATGCCGTTGGGCATGGCAAGATCTTTGACGATCGCTTCGACATGCCTGGTTGTTGGATCGAGCTTGTAAACCCAGTGGCCGGGAATCTCTGGCGGTTCGTTCACCTCCCACAGGCCCCATGGGGGATCAGTGAACCACAGTATCCCGTCGGATCGCACTGCCACGTCGTTGGGCGAGTTGAACCGCTTGCCATCGAACTTCTCCGCCATCACAGTGATACTGCCGTCGGTCTCCGTTCGAACGATGTTGCGGGCACTGTGTTGACACGAGATGAGCCGGCCTTGAAGATCGAGGATGTTGCCATTGGCGTGGTCGCTTTGGCGAAAGACGGACAAGCCGTCTGCTTCGTTCCACTGCATAAGCTTGCTGTTGGGAATGTCGGAAAAAATAAGCTTCTTCTTATCAGGCAGCCACACCGGGCCTTCGGTGAACTGCATGCCGCTGGCGAGCTTCTTCACCTTTGCGCCGGGCGCAACCAGCGACGTATGATCATCAGCATAGGCGGCGCTTGTTGTCAGGAATATCACGAGCGCAAGAGCGATTGACGGTGAGCGGTTCATACTGCGGCCTTCCATTTGTGCTTCATACGATTCATCGATCCGTTCTTTTCAACGCAAATTTGCCCGGACTTCAAATCGCCAACCACGGGAAAGTCCGGCGAATTCGACGGTATCAGCGGCAACAGCGCTTCTCGTGCTGCTGTCGAAGCTTTCAAGTTGGTTTTGAATTCTTCTCCTAAATTTATTATAACCCAAGTTGTGGCTTATAAACAGTGAAAGCAAAGGCAATGATGGAGAAAAGCATTTGACTCAAAACCTCGTGTTGTAACGGCATGAATCGATTTGGGTAACTTGGCGTTAATTTGACTGACAGTCGTCTCCAGCCGTTTACGTATGTGCTTTCAAAGATACTCAACAGATGCTGCCACCGATGGCTGGGAGTTCTTTTTCCGTAATGGAGCTAAGGTTAATCTCCTGATCAGTCAATAGATCTTCGAAACAACACCTTTTAAATTTAAAAGAAATACATTTCCACTTGACAACCAAAGCCAGAATCCATTTAATCCCTTGGGGTTGTATTCCCCGCCGCTTGCGGCGTAAAATGGAGGGATGAGCGAGTCTATTCATAAGAGCCATAATGTTACAGTACTGATATATCATTTGGTGTTTCCAGCCAAGTATAGGAGTGTGGTTTTTGAAGAGCATGTGGATAAGGTCTTGAAGGAAGTTTGTCTAGATATCGAGAAGCGATATCAGGTGAAATTTTTAGAGATTGGTACCGATCAGGATCATGTCCATTTTTTGATACAATCTATTCCAGCATACAATGTGACAAAAATCGTAACAATGATAAAAAGCCTTACCGCACGAGAAATTTTAAAGCGCTGTCCCCAAGTGAAGAAACAACTGTGGGGTGGCGAATTTTGGACAGACGGTTACTACGCGAGCACTGTCGGCAAACATGGGAACGAGAATACTATTGGCGACTACGTTAAAAAGCAGGACAAGAAATATCAGAAGTTACATAAAGATCGCTAATTATCCTTGTTCTAATACCCCGTCCGCTTGCGGCGGGGTAGTTTATTATCCATTAATACTAACCAATAGTACTGTTAAGTAGGACTCCTCTCTTCATTCTGGTTGAAACCAGAATGAAGAGAGCATAGATCGGATTAAGGATAGGATCAGATGAAAGATAATAAATTGCACCATTTAGAGTTGGAAGTGATGAAAAAGGTATGGAAACTAGAGCAGGACACGGTCAACAACGTGTTGGATAACATTAACCGTAAACTGGCCTATACCACCATAGCCACCACTATGAGAAATCTGGCCAGGAAAGGCTTTTTGTCCTACACGGTGCTGGAACGGACTTTCCTCTATCAACTGCTGGTCAAGGAATCGGAGATTACCCATTCCATGCTCAGCGATTTGTTGGAACGGCTGTTCGACAATTCAGCCGAAAAGTTGGTCAACACTTTGCTTGAAATCAGGCAAGCTAATCCGGAAGAACACAACCGCTTGCAACAACTGATTAAGGATTCCCAGCCCCGAGGAAATAATGATGAGTAACAAGTCCTGATTTCATTGGTTAATTGTTCCTGGCAGTGGACGTTGTTAGCGGGACTCATTTGGTTAGTGAGCAAACGACTGAAAAATGTACAAACGATTTCCCATCATCTATGGATACTGACCTTAATCGGTTTACCCGTTTTATTTATTTTGAATCTCTTTGTTCCAACTCTCTCAATTTCTACTTTTCCCAGTTTGGGAAGTCATCCCGAATTGGCGGCGATCAAACCTCTTGGCCCTCTGATGGCAGTGGTTTTCACACTTTGGCTCTCTAAAAAGCCACATTAGATTGTTCCTCTCTCTTTTCGACTGTCCGCAGTTTTTTCCTAAGGCCGTATTGATTTTTTCCCCTGTTCCACCAATACACCACATCCGGAAGTAATAATAGACCATCTGCCAAGGTGGATAATCGTGTGGTAACAAAAGCCCCGCACACCCGACACGCAGGAGATAAAAAATCGCATTAAGAACCCAACGGATGTCAACTTCTCCAGGTCGGCCACCGGGTTTGAGTCCAGGTATTAACGGCGCAAGGATTTGCCATTGCAGGTCATCTAAATCGTCTGGAGATGGAGACCTTGCCTTAGTAGCACAATTGTGACACAATTGCAGAAGACTTCCCATAGAAGATCCTTGGTTGATAAATTTCTTACAGGATGCCCTATGGGAACTCTATGAATCAACTCGTACTTTTCAAACACTTTCTTAGGCCGGAGACTATCTATATATGAATCTTTTTAAAATTATGGAACAACGGAGTATCCTATTAATAAGCATGGGCATATGTCTTCTCTCCAGTTGCGGGGACGATGAGTCGCTGGCACCAGCAATTGTCAAGGACATTACACCACCAACAATTACTGGTACCAATGTACAGGGAGGACCGATTCCCGTTAATACACCGATTGTATTGGTGTTTAACGAGAAGGTGAATCTCACCTCTGCCCAACGAGGCATAACAGTTCGTTCAAGCATTGACGCTGAGCTTATTAAGGGTGTGATCACCCTTGAACAAAAAGGACACGAAGTCAAATTTACGCCTATCGGTAAAATGACCACAGGAGCTTATGTTTTGACTGTTCTCGGTATTGAGGACATAGAAGGTAACATTTTAATGACCCCCTTCTCAATTTTCTTTAGCGCGGTCGAAATTGATACTACCCAAACGCCAGCGGACGTTATACCGCCAACTGTAATAAGCACTGTGCCTGCTGCAGGGCAGTCTGTAAAGACGACAGGCAGTTTAGTGGTACGTTTCGATGAAGAAATAGATATTTCCTCCGCACAGGCGGGGATCGTGGTTTTTGGTGTTGAAGCTGTGGTGAAAGTTTCCGGTGCCGTGGCGATATTTCAACCGATAAATCCGATCAAGGCAGGAAGATATACTCTGACAATTATTGGCATTAGGGATCTCACTGGTAATATCATGGAGTCCTCACACGTTGTTCCTTTTGAAGTTATTGCACCAGTGGTGGAAAAAGTTGAACCGCCACCAACCGTAGTCCCAACAGGGGGACGTGGGCGCTCAATCTTTTGGGAAGCAGGGAAATTTATTAAGAAAAAGGGTAACTCCATCAAGGTTTACAAGACAGGTTTCAAAGCCAAGGGAAATCCTGATGAGAATGTGAAAGACTTTGTTATTTCTCAGGCCTCCGATGGATCGTTTGTTGGACAGGACAACGGAGTAGCTGCCGACGGTTCTTGGCTGAAATACGAATTTAGCGTGCCGGTGGGAGGCGATTGGTACTTATGGGGAAAGGTCATTGCACCTTCAGTGGCAGATAACTCAGTTCACTGGGGCATTGATATTGCTGATGGTGAAGCAAAGAACGCGGATGATAATAATTGCAACATCTGGGATTTCTTTGAGAAAGAAGAACTCCGAAAAAACTATTCCACCAATTGGATCTGGTTTCGCTTGAACAGTCGAAGTGGAAATCCGTTCCCAGGACAGGAACTCGACCAGTATGGTCCTAACCCCACCCCTGTAGAACTAGCAGCAGGTAAACATACCTTCCACCTGATTGACCGGGAGGACGGTACTTTTATTGATGCGTTTTTCGCCACAACAGATAAGCGATTCGATGTAAATAAGGCTGGTCTTCGGGCAAAATTGGCGGTAGAAACAGAGATGCGCTTACCAGCCGTGTGGGGAGATTTAAAATCCTTGAAATGATTAAGTTCCTACAGATATCTAGAGGACCAATGCTTATAATGATAAGTATTGTGTAAATAACAACAATTCAGTAGGAAAAACACTTGCGTGTTTTTTGCCAGTGTTATATTGTATATTCAGTTTAGGTGTTGATTGGGATCTTAAGATTCTTTTTAACAAATCAGATATATTAATTTCTAAGGAGAAAGTTATGCGATCTATTCATGTTTTTGTTTTTCTGGGTATTGCTGTCCTTCTTTGCTTTGTAAGTCAAGCGTATACAGCGGAAATTAGTTGGGAAGCAGAGAAATTTATTGAGAAAAAAGGAGATTCTCTCAAGGTTTACAAGGCCGGTTTCAAAGCCAAGGGGAATCCTGATGAGAATGTGAAAGACTTTGTTATTTCTCAAGCTTCCGGAGGATCGTTTGTTGGGCAGGACAACGGAGTAGCTGCCGACGGTTCCTGGCTGAAATACGAATTTAGCGTGCCGGTGGGAGGCGATTGGTACTTATGGGGAAAGGTCATTGCACCTTCAGTGGCAGATAACTCAGTTCACTGGGGCATTGATATTGCTGATGGAGATGCAAAGAACGCGGATGATGATAACTGCAACATCTGGGATTTCTTTGAAGCTGAAAGTCTACGCGTACACTACACAACCAATTGGATGTGGTTCCGAATATCCAGTCGAAGTGGAAATCCGTTTCCGGGTAAAGAGCTTGATCAGTATGCGTGGAAAGAGGGCAAATTGCCGACTCCTTTGAACCTTTCGTCTGGCAAACACACGTTGCATTTGATAGACAGGGAAGATGGAACATTCATTGACGCATTCTATGCCTCAACGGATTGGTCAGATATGCCGATGCC
>DTUY01000292.1:0-5408 GCA_012963885.1 Candidatus Poribacteria bacterium
CCCCCACTAGTACTCCGCCACAAACAGCGCTTTCAATCCAGCCACTAACGGTTTTAGTAGCCACACTGCCAAAGGAAAACCCCACCAGTGGAGATCGCCAGCGGGGTGCAAGGAGTTTGATGAAACGATTGATATTAAAACAGCAGGTTAGACTAACACTGGATTCAAGCTCGTTGACCGATCAAATAAAAGTTTAAGCAACTACGCACTCACTGATACCCATGCAATAGATAACTCACGGGGTAATCAGGCGGGTATCGACTGCCCTTAGTTAGCACCCTTTTTCCTTCTTCCTCAAGCTATTCCAATCTCCTTCTATTGACCTGTCATTTGCATTTCTTTATCATGGTTATGCAAATTATCTGGTTCACTTTCTATGTCAGACGTATTCATTTCCTACTCTCTGCTGCTTTCATTTATGTTATTCTAATCTCCCTATCCAGAAGGGTGTAACCTGATATAGACGGATTGGTCACCAGTCGATCCGTCTATTGTCACTGTGTGCCCTCACTATTTGTCACAACCAATTGATGTCAGTGAATCCGCCCCTATTTATCCTGATGTGGTAATCGTGATAAGATGATTCACCTGAATTTTCAGCACGACTGAGTTAGATGAAGGGCAGATAGTCAAAGATTATGAGATAAAACCTGTTGCTAACTAGGTCGAACAAACCTTGAAGGAGAATCATAAAAGCTTCAAATTTGAGAAAAATGAGGCGTAAACAGGAGATTCTAAAATGAGAAGGTTTGCTTGGTTGTTGTTATTCTTTATTATTTTGATAAGCTGTAGTCAAGACATCGTGCTGAGTAACCAAATAACTTTAGATTGTGTTCAGAGTCTGCCCATAGGTCATGTCCCAGAAGATCTGTATCTTCTAGATTCCATTCAGCAAACATCCCATTATCCACCTTTTACTAAAAAACTGACTGTCTGTGGCATCACCCTTATTGCCCGTGATGATGTCAGCAACTTGTTTATGAAAAACGTAGCTCAAACCATTGCTGATATGTTTATCATACATGATGGGACAGATATAGCCCTACAGCGAGAGTTGCTAACCAGTCTATACCTTTATCGGACGGTGATTCCGATATTTCTGGGTGAGGATTGGAATCTTTCATTAACTGAAGAACGCTTAATGGATCAAACTAGAGAAGAAAATAGTATGTGCGATATTATCATGGAAGGCGTGTCGGGTCAGGTTACCGAGGTTGTAGAGCATATCCTACATCATATCAGCGATGTGGGTCTGCATCATACAATGTCTGAAGAATGGGGCTTGTCTAATTCCTCAAGTCTCTATAGAATTACGCAAGAGGCCATCAAAAAAGGATATTACAAGGTAGATGATTATTCAGAAATAGAAGAAGTCGGAGTAAGGAACCGAGTAATATTGCAAGAATACGCATACTGGGTCATATATACAGCTTGGGATCTAAAGGAACCCTTTGGACCAAAGGAGAGTGAGTGGATAATTCAGACAGCGGAGGAATTAGAATCAAAATTACCAGAATCTAGTCAGTTGTATGAGCAGACAATTCCAAAAGTAATAACATGTCCAAAAAGAGAGACATTGAGCAGATTTATTGGAGACACTAATACTAAACCCTAAGAGAGTGTGGGTTATACTGCCAAGTATAGAGATAATCAGACGATACCCGCACGAGGGGTATTCCTCTTACGGTGGTACATACAAAGCGTCGGATAATTTTCCAGCGCAAAGATCAGCTTCCAAGACAGCGTAACACCATATTACATCTCACTATGCAGACGAGTGTAGCCTAAGATAGACGGGGTGGTTGTTAGCCAAATCGTCTGTTGTTATTTTGTGCCTGCTCGATTCGTCAACCCAGATTCTTGAAAGTGAACCCATATTTATCAGTATCGCAGATTTGACGTTGGCCTCGACCCGTTGCCTTGATCAGTAGTGGTCGAACCCCGTCCAGTTTCAATTTCTCTGGTGTATTAAAGAATAATGGAGAGATGGCATGGTTGTGGTAATTTTTCGCTCTTGGCTTCGCGATGATTTTCTTGAAGAATATCGGACGCTTGCACCCAGTATGCTTGAGCTTGCACGGGACATGCCGGGATTCCATTCATTCAAAAGCTTTACCGCAGATGATGGCGTGCGTGTTTCCATTATTGAATTTGAAAATCTGGCCGCCGTGAAAGCATGGCGTGATCATTCCGAACATCAAGAAGCGCAGATTTTGAGGCGGGAGAGGTTTTCTTTTATAGTATCATTTGAAAGTATGTGAAACTGTAAGGGCACATTCTTTTAAGTATGGTGTGCGAATAAAAAACAAAGAGGATTCAATATGAGCCAAGGTGCATTTCGCGGTGTGTTTACCATTCCTTCTACGCCGTTTGATCGAAATGGGGATATCGAGTGGGGAGATCTAAAACGGGTGATTGATTTTTGTGTGGACTGTGGTGCACATGGGATCGTGTGGCCAGTTAATGCGAGTGGATTTCCTGTGTTGACGGATGAGGAGCGGTTGCAGGGGATGCGGGTTATAGTTGAGCAAACTGCTGGGCAGATACCTGTCATTTTGGGTGTGCAGGGTGTGAGTGGCCACCACGCGGCGATGTTCAGTCGGCGAGCACAAGAACTGAAGGCCGATGGCGTGATTGCAATGGCACCTTATGTGCAGGAACTGGAAGATGAAGGGGCGCTGGTTCAGTATTTTCAGGCGATTGATCGCGAAGTGGATGTGCCGATTTTTATTCAGAATCATGCACGCGGAAGTGTGTTGTTGATTAACACGATGGTACGATTGCTGAATGAAGTAGAGCATGTGGAATACATTAAAGAAGAGACCTTTCCGGTGACGCATGTGATCATGGGGTTGATCGAACAAGCAGGGCCAAAGTTGAAGGGTGTGTTTGGTGGAGCAGGTGGTCGTTATCTGTTGTTCGAACATCCGCGTGGCGTTGTAGGCCAGATGCCAGGGTGTCATGTGACGGATGTGGTCGTGCGATTGTGGGATGCGTTGGAGGCTGGCGATTTGAAGGAAGCAAAACGAGTTTATGGGATGATGGCACCATTGTTCGCCTTGGAGACTTTGAAAGGCACGTCTTATCCCGAAGTCTTGCGGAGACGACAAGTGATCAAAAGTTCGCGCAGTCGGCTGACGACAAGCTATCCAACTCAGGATGCATACGATCATGAAGCGTTGGATGATATTCTGAAAGACCTGGAATCGCTGTTTACGTGGCGAGAAGAACCGATTCTTTATGGAACACCAGAGTGGATTATAGGAGCAAAGGAAGTTTCAACAGCCAGCAATGACAGCAGCGTGGATACATTTGATCGGGCAGGTTAGTAGGAGGTTGTGATGAAGATTATGGATGTGAAGACGTTTTTGGTGGGCAATCCGTGGAAGAACTGGATTTTTATCAAGAAGAACTGGATTTTTATCAAGGTGTATACGGATGAAGGGATAACCGGACTAGGCGAAGCGACCGGTGGATTGGCTACGAAGCCAATCCTGGGTGATGTGGAAGAGCTGGTGCGTTTTGTGATTGGCGAAGATCCTAGGCATCCCGACAAGCTGTGACAGAAGATGTACAAAGGCCGATTTGCCAATTATTCGAATGGAATGAATGGTATTGAGATGGCGTGCTGGGATATTTTGGGCAAGAGCCTCAATGTGCCCGTTTGGCAACTGCTGGGCGGCAAACAACGCGATCAGTTGCGTGTGTATGCCAATGGCTGGTACCAAGGACCACGTGACCCTTCCTTTTTCGCTGAGAAAGCCAGTGAGTTGGTTGAGCAAGGGGTATACCACGATGAAGTTTGATCCGTTTGGTGGTGCACATCGGGCCATTGATCGGCAAAGTGAACGGTTGTCGATTGATATTGTTCGTGCGGTGCGCGATACAGTGGGGCTGGATGTAGATTTGTGTATCGAAGCCCATGATCGATTTACGGTGACGCATGCGATTCGGATGGCAAGATACTTGAGGAATTTCAGGTGATGTGGATGGAAACGCCCGTGCATTCGAGTGATATTGCCGCGACCATTGAAGTGGCCAAAGCGATTGCACCTGTGCCGGTTGCAACGGGTGAACGATATAAACGAATGGGCATGTTTGTGGATTTGTTATCTGCAAAGGTCGTGGATATCATTCAGCCTGAGGTGTTGAGTATTGGCGTGTCGAACATCAAACGGGTGTGTGGAATTGCCGAAGCCGCTGAAGCGCTTGTGGCGTGTCATACGGCGCACAGTCCTCTAGGTACGATGGTGAATGCGCATGTGCACGCGTCGATTTCAAATTTTTGATTCAGGAAAACTTTGATGATTTCAATGAATCCTGGGCACGGGATTTGTTGCCAGGCGTGGCTCGGGTAGTGGATTTGAATGAAGAAGAGGCGGTGAAACACCCCTATAACGAGAAGAATTTTTTGCGCTTGTTTGAAGAGGGCTGGGAAACAAGAAAACCGGGATGTTATACATAAGAATTTAAATTGGAGGGAAAGATGAGTTCAAACAAAACTACCGCAAGAATTGTGGCGCATTATTTCTAATTGCGATGGCTACGTATGGGATCGGTAATGGCGGCGATGGCGGAGGTGACTAGTGCAAAAACTAGAAGACTCTACCAGCAATGGTAAGAACAGATGTGAAATCCAGTGTGGGAATGAGGTGAGGTCGAGTTAATAATAGTAGACTTAATTCCTTTGCATGCGGGGCTTTCAGGATGACGAAGTACCTATGTACTCATAGGGTAGGCTGTGCAAATTGGGTCAGCCCATCTTGATAAGGGAAGTCCTTAAAGGACCAAACAGGTAGGATATGTAAAACGATCAGCGCAACCCGGTATTTTTCATTTATATCTATCTGACATCTATGCTGTTCGGGTTCTTACCGTTTCATGTAGAATCCATCGTAGTTCATTACCAGATTGGCTACCACTACTAACGCAGCTGTTTCCGTTGGTGGCAGTGCCGCGTCAAGGGGTGATTCCCCCACCAGTTACGATACGCCACGGCGGTACAGACAAAGCGTCGGATAATTTTCCAGCGCAAAAGAACGGGTGTCAAGACAGCGTAGCACCGCACTCCATCTGTAGGACTATATCCGCAACCATATTCAGCCTCTACTGCGGACAAGGAAGCAACTGGGTTTGAAGAATATACTCCATCATGTTACTATGAGAAAGCCTAAGCTCGTTGAGCAACCTTGGTACACAACAACTACACTATATGCTTGAGGATATTCTGCACCTAACTGGTTAATCTCTACCGGTAGGTGGGGTAATCGCGGTATTTTCAGTAGATAAGCTGACTACACTGGGAAGGGATGAAGTAATGATAGGCATAGGTTGGTAGACCTGTGAACAACCTTTTACAAAGTCCTGAAGCATATAGTGTAGTTGTTGTGTACCAAGGTTGCTCAATG
>DTUY01000292.1:5418-5702 GCA_012963885.1 Candidatus Poribacteria bacterium
CCTGAAGTGGCTAGTTTGTTTAAGTTAAAACTAAAATACAAGAGGGCGTAGCGATCTTCACAGGTTCAACTCCCGTACAGTATATTTCATTGATTAATTGCATGAAAAGATAAGAAAAGCGATCGTGAATAGGAAGAATGCTAATCGCCGATATATGAAAAAATTTTCTTGTAAGTCTTTGGAACAAAGTAAATAATAAGGACAAACGGTAATAAAATCGATAACCTTTCAAGCAAGTCTTTTATACGGCTACCAAAGCCATGTGGATCGCTATCAACATCGGC
>DTUY01000293.1 GCA_012963885.1 Candidatus Poribacteria bacterium
CAAGAGACTAAAATGAGAGAAGAATACAATGAAAATTACCGGGGCTGATAGAAAATTACAAGTTGGCAGGTAGATAAAGTAATTGGGAATTAGGTGTCAGTCGAAGGTAATATTCGACATTGTTTTAAAATATAAGGAATGTCATGCCTAATCAAGATGAATTCATATATAGTCCTGTTGGTGATCAATTGACAGACAGTCATGAAGTTGACGCCCAATCCCTGTCAGCTTTGCTACCAGCTGAGGAATCAGGTGATATGCAGATTCAGGCACTGCAACCTTCTGACCATAATTATTCAATTCAATCCTTTCAATCACCAGCAGAGGTGACTAATGAGCCAACGGATAGTGCCTTTGTTTATCTTCAGCAAATTGCCAGAATACCTTTGCTAAGTCAACAGCAGGAAGTTGAACTCTTCCAGAAGTTTGAGGATGCCACACAACGAGTCACGAAATTATTTCACCAGCTTCCACCTTCTACTCTGCAGTCGGTTCAACTCAGATTCAAACAGAAGCGTAACCTAAGACCGAAGACTAAGCAGATCTTTGACTCCGATCAAGAAGGTAGGTGGTGGAGTTCGATGCAGATTACCGCCATCCTAGATCAGATTCATCAAGAAATCAAAGCTTACCAGAAAATTCAAACACAAGGAAGTCAAGAAGTATTAGATTATCCTGTGGAAAGTCAACACTTACAACGCTTAAATGTACTCTGGATGGCATTAAACGATGCCACCCAAAGGATGTGCCATCTGAAGAAGAAGATTGTAGAGGCCAACCTTCTTCTGGTAGCTAGCATAGCTAAACGATATCTATTCAATGGGAATCCGCTCTCCTTTCTGGATCTGATGCAGGAAGGAAGCATCGGACTGATGAAGGCGGCAGACAAATTCGATTTGCAGAAAGGATGTCGTTTCTCCACTTACGCTTATTGGTGGGTTAAGCAGACAATTATACGCTCGTTGGATAACCAAAGCCGGACAATTCGCGTTCCCGGCCATTTGCTGGCTGCTCGAAGATCCATTGGCAAGGCACAGTCTCTATTATTCCATCGGTTAGAGAGAGATCCAAACATGGAAGAATTAGCAGAAGAGGCCGGCCTGAGCCAGACACGTGCGGCTGAAATTCTACAGGCTACATCCGGCATGGTTTCCCTTGATTCGCCTATTAGAGATTCCTCACCCGATGCCACAATCTCTGACTTCTTGCTGGACGAGAACCAGACTTCACCCGATCAGGAGTTACTCTTAACTTCAGAGAAGGAAGTGATAGATAAGTTCTTAAATGTACTATCACCACGTGAAAAACTAGTGATTCAGCTTCGTTACGGCTTAACCGATAACCATGAATATACCTTGGCCGAAATTGGATCTATACTGGAATTGAGCCGAGAACGAGTGCGCCAGATTCAGGGAGAAGCCCTCGACAAACTCCGCCGCCCAACTCGCTTGAAATATCTTGAAGAAATCTAACGATGGCAAACGGTTAAATCAAGTAGTATAAACCTTGATCCGAAATATTGAACATGTCCCTGCTGGCAGGAGACCGACCGCATTCACGCAGTGGCAACCGAGTTGCGAAAACTTGGTGTCAGTATCACCAAATATAACGACGCGATTGAAATTGAACTGGCATCAGAGATGCAATCGGCCGAAATAGGCACTTATATGATCATCGAATGGCGACGAGTTTCTCGTTAATCGGCATAAAAAAACCCGGAATCAGAATTAAGAATCCGGGTTGTGTAAGCTTTGGAGGAAGCAGGATTTGGTCTACTTTGAGATTGAAGCGAACTCGTTTTTAAGGAGGAGCTGAAATTATGTGATATCCAACATTCGATCAAGTGATGCTTTTGCCCAGTAGCTGATGTCTTGTGGAACGCTAATCTGGTTCACAACCTCGTCTTCAAGCAAATTCTCGAGAGACCAAAGTAGATGCGGAGCATCGATCCGATTCATGGTTGTACAAAGGCACATATTTGGATCAACTGAAGTAATAAATTTATCTTGATGTTCTTGAGCAAGTCGGTTAACCAAATGCATCTCCGTACCAATTCCCCAAGATGAACCAGCTGGGGCCTCCTCAATTGTTTTTATGATGAAAGCAGTTGATCCATTCAAATCGGACTCTTGGACAACTTCGTAACGACATTCTGGATGCACAAGGATCTGGATGTCCGGGATTTGCTCACGAAGTCTTCTTACCTGCTTAGTTGTAAACAGTTGGTGTACTGGACAACAGCCTTTCCAGAGGATAAGTTTCGATTTCTCAATTTCTTCTTCTGTGTTCCCACCTAGGTCTTCATATGGATCCCAGAGAATCATTTCACTAAGATCAATGCCATATTTAACGCCAGTGTTTCGACCAAGATGTTGGTCAGGGAAAAAGAGAAGCTGTCCTTTTTGTACCGTGCCCCATTCAAGAACAGCACCAGCGTTTGACGACGTACATACGGCACCATCATGTTGTCCGACGAAAGCTTTCAAATCAGCAGTACAATTAATATAAGTAATCGGCATAATTTTATCACCAACAACATCATTTAACTGCTCCCAGCATTCTTCCACAAGATCTAGATCTGCCATATCAGCCATGTGGCAACCGGCATTTAAATCCGGCAAGTTCACTTTCTGGTGATCTTCACTAAGAATATCAGCGCTTTCTGCCATAAAGTGTACACCGCAAAAAACGATATAGTCTACCTCCGGACGGCTTGACGCAAGCTGGGATAATTTCAGTGAATCGCCACGATAGTCAGCAAAACGAATTACTTCATCACGTTGATAGTGGTGTCCTAGTATAACAAGTCGATTTCCTAACTCTTCCTTTGCTTTATATATCCGTTCGTCAACTTCTTGCTCGGTTAGCTTATAATATTTATCTGGGATTGGCTGCGAATACATTCTAGCTATTCTCCAGTGAAAAGCATAAATAAATTTGGTAGAGTGTATATTAATCATCTGAGTTTGTCAAATTTTTACTAAGTTTCAGGTAAAGTAAAATGACGCCAAGTTTGCCTTATTGCGTTAAGCTAATAAGGGAACCCTGTTAACTAAAGCCTTAATCGTTATACATATCAAAGCAGCATGTCATTTTGGCACACGGACACATAACGTGTCATTCCCAAAATGACATACTTTTCTAAGGACTCAACTGAAACTCTTACGACACTCAATCTTTATATTTTGGCATTTTAATTGCTCGATCCGGCTAGACAATAAATGTAAAATGGAAATTAAACAAAAACACATCAAACCCAGGAGATTCAAAAAAAGAGTATCCTCATACACTACAAATTTGTAAATTTAGTTATAATTCGATAGTTTTCAACTAACAAACTTTCCTTAACGTGTCGGGTAAAGTTTTTGTATTGTACCTAAAGGTTCACTTTCAAAATTCCTGTCCATTTTTACTTGACATTTTTTCGCTTAAAATGGTACTTTAAGCCTTTCAGCTATTGAAAAAATTGGAGGTTCGATTAGTATTTTATATACAAGTTATGAGACTAGTTTACGACACGAATTAATTATCGTTGCCTCTTTCATAAGCTCGGATGGGGTATTTAAGAAAAAACCTGCTTTATCATTTACCTTTAAGATATTAGGAATTCAACTATAAAGTTTAAGAGGTTAATATGCTAGAAAAACAGCAAACAGGCATGGAAAACCAATCAGATGTTGCCGAGGAAAACGAAACAGATATTGTTGAAGGTGATGAAGAAACGATTGTAAATGAGGAAGAAGTGGAATCAGAGGAGGACGAAACACCACCTTCTGAGGAAGAAGTGGAATCAGAGGAGGACGAAACACCACCTTCTGCCGAAGACGAGATTGACCAACTGAAATCAGAGTATGAAGCGAAACTTGATCGAATGCTACGCACAGTTGCCGAATATGAAAATGCAAAGAAGCGTGCTATTCGTGATAAGGAAGAATTCCAAAAGTACGCAGTTGAAAGTGTTATAAAGGACCTCTTACCAGTGATAGATAGTATGAACCGCGCTATTGAATCAGCGAAGGAATCGACAGATTTCAACTCTCTTCATGAGGGAATCAAGTTGATTCAAAAACAGATTCATAATGTTCTTGAAAGAAGCAATGTTTCAACCATTGATGCTGTTGGGGGAAATTTCGATCCGAATTTGCATGAGGCGATCGCACAAGTTGAATCAGATCTTCCAACAAATGCAATTGTTGCAGAATTCCAAGTTGGATATAAGTTGCGCGACCGCGTGCTACGCGCATCAATGGTTTCGATCTCACAAGGGTCATCTAGTCCAGAAACAGATGAAGAAGATACGAAAGAAGAAGTATCCGAAGAAAAGGAGGACACAACAGATGAGTAAAGTAATTGGCATTGATCTTGGTACAACAAACTCCTGCCTAGCTATTCTTGAAGGCGGAGATCCCAACGTAATACAAAACGCCGAAGGTGCTCGAACAACACCTTCGGTTGTCGCTATGTCCAAAGAAGGAGAGCGTCTAGTTGGTCAGCCAGCTAAGCGCCAAGCGGTAACCAATCCAGAAAATACTATTTTCTCTACCAAGCGTTTTATAGGCAGACGGTACAACGAAGTAGCAGAGGACATAAGCAAGGCCCCATACAAAGTGACACAGGGGAAAAATGAAAGCGTACAAATCAAGATGGGGGATCAGGAACACACACCCCCTGAGATTTCGGCTATGGTCTTACGCAAACTGAAGGAAACAGCCGAAGACTACCTTGGCGAAGAAGTAACGCAGGCTGTGATTACAGTGCCAGCATACTTTAATGACTCACAACGCCAAGCCACTACAGATGCAGGAAAGATTGCCGGTCTTGAAGTTTTGCGAATTATCAATGAACCGACTGCAGCTGCTTTGGCATATGGACTGGAAAATCAAGCTGAGGAAAAAATTGCTGTTTATGATCTTGGTGGAGGAACCTTCGATATCTCGATTCTTGAAATTGGTGATGGGGTCTTTGAAGTCAAAAGTACAAACGGCGATACAAATCTGGGTGGCGATGACTTCGACCACAAAATTGTCGACTGGCTGGCAGAAGAATTCAAAAATGAGAATGGAATTGACCTTCGTGATGATGCGATGGCTCTGCAACGTCTTAGAGACGAAGCAGAAAAAGCGAAATGCGAATTGTCAACCACCCTACAAACAGAAATTAACCTGCCTTTCATCTCAGCAGATGCAAGTGGTCCTAAACACCTGAATGTTTCCCTGAGTCGAGCGAAACTTGAACAATTGGTTGGGGACTTAGTTGAGCGAACAATTACTCCATGCCAGCAAGCTTTAGAAGATGCTGAACTTAATGCATCCGAGATTGACCAAGTTGTTTTAGTTGGTGGTCAAACCAGAATGCCAAAAGTACAAGAGCAAGTTGAGGAGTTCTTCGGAAAAGAATGTCATAGAGGTGTAAATCCCGATGAAGTCGTTGCAATAGGTGCAGCAATTCAAGGTGGCGTTCTCTCTGGAGATGAAGGGGTAAAAGACATACTGCTTCTCGACGTTACTCCGCTTTCGCTAGGCATCGAAACTCTCGGTGGAGTCTTCAGCCGTTTAATTGAACGAAACACTACAATCCCAACCAAGAAAAGCCAAACCTTTTCAACTGCTGCTGATAATCAAGAATCTGTAACCATACACGTCTTACAAGGCGAACGCGAAATGTCCGTCTACAATCGTACACTTGGTCGGTTCGATTTACTTGGTGTGCCGCCTGCACCAAGAGGTATACCACAAATTGATGTCACGTTTGATATTGATGCAAATGGCATTGTTCACGTGTCAGCAAAAGATCTGGGAACCGGCAAGGAACAGAAGATCCGAATTGAGTCTTCTAGTGGGTTATCCGATGTAGAAATTGACGAAATGGTGAAAGATGCTGAGTCTCATTCGGAAGAAGACAAAACTAAGAAGGAATCTGTCGAGACTCGCAATAATGCGGATTCCCTGGCCTATTCAACCGAGAAATCTCTTGAGGAATATGGAGATAGCGTATCAGCAGAAGATCGAGAAGCAATTCAAAGCGCGATTGAAAAATTGAAAGAAACTCTGAAAGGCGAAAACATCGAAGCTATAAAGGCAGACACCGAGGCTCTGACTACCGCTTCCCACAAACTTGCAGAAGCGATGTATGCAAAAGCAGCAGCTGATGCACAAGCACAAGGTACTAGTGGCGACGGCCCCAGTGGCGATCCAGATCCAGATCCAAGTGCAGATGAAACTGTCATTGATGTTGAGGCAGAAGAAGTCACTGATACTGAGCAGAAAGACACAAACTAAAATTTTCAAGCAATTTGCAACCTTACATTCTTCAGAATCTGTGGACAGTTAGGTTTTCTAGCACAAGGCGTTCCGCGCAACGCTTTTATTTAAATTATGGCAATCTTTTTGCACCAACTCAGAATATTTTATGGATGATTAATGCTTAAGAGTAAACTGGAAGAAATTGAAGCTAAGTTTCTAGAAATTGAAAAAAATCTGGTAGATCCAGATCAAATAGCGGATCCGAAACGCCTTCATCAGCTTTCCAAGATGCATGCGGACACTGCCCCTATCGTGTCGATCTATACCGACTATAAAAAGCTGCTTGAGGACATTGAAGAAGCTGAATTGATTATTGCCGAGGAAGATGATGATGAGTTTCAAGACTTGGCAAAACAAGAGCTGGAAACTCTTGTCATACAAAAGGAAAAGCTGGAAGAAGAAATTAAAATCCTGCTGATTCCTAAAGATCCGAATGACCATAGAAATGTTATTGTAGAAATCCGTGCAGGTACAGGAGGAGAGGAAGCAGGCCTATTTGCTGCGGAACTTTTTAGGATGTATTCTCGGCATGCTGAGAAATCCAACTGGACAGTTGAGTTGTTGAGCCAAAGTGCAACCGGTTTGAAAGGTTTCAAAGAGGTCGTTTTCCTGATTGAAGGAGAGGATGCGTACAGTAAACTCAAGTTTGAAGGTGGGACGCATCGGGTTCAACGAGTGCCCGCCACCGAAACGAGCGGCCGAATCCATACTTCGGCAGTAACTGTGGCTGTCCTGCCTGAGGCTGAGGAAGTAGATATCCAAATAGATCAGAACGATTTGCGAATTGATACATTTAGGTCTTCCGGTCCTGGAGGGCAGAGCGTTAACACCACTGACTCAGCTATTCGGATTACTCATTTGCCAACCAATCTGGTTGTTTCCTGTCAGGATGAAAAATCTCAGCACAAAAACAAAGCTAAGGCAATGAAGATCTTGCGATCTCGATTGCTAGAGATTACAAAATCTGAACAAGATGCTGAAAGGGCAGAGACAAGAAAAACAATGATTGGTAGTGGCGATCGGAGCGAAAAAATCCGAACTTACAACTTTCCTCAAGGACGTGTAACAGACCACCGAATAGGTCTAAGTATCTACCAACTTGAAAGCACACTTGATGGCGAACTTGACCCCTTCATATCCTCACTTATCTCAGCTGAAGGTGCGGAGAAACTGAAGAATCTGGAAGCGTGAAAACTTGGACCGTCATTGAGCTTATAGAGTGGACAACCAAGTTTTTTGAAAGTTCTGGTATTCTGAGCGCCCGCTTGGATGCAGAACTTTTACTCAGCCATGTTCTGAAGAAAGACCGGCTACAGTTATATCTTGGTTTCGATATGCCAGTATTCCATCCCAATCTTTCTGCCTTTCGTACACTCATCAAAAAGCGGTCAAATCGGGTTCCAATCAGCTACTTAACAAATTCCCGTGAATTCATGTCCCTAAGTTTCTATGTTGATGAACGGGTGTTGATTCCTCGACCGGAAACTGAAATACTGGTTGAAACTGTTTTGGGTTTGCAAAAAACGCCATGTCATATTCTTGAAATCGGGACGGGCAGTGGCGCTATTGCTGTTAGTTTGGCCGTGAATCAGCCGACGTGGAAAATCATCGCTACAGATATATCCAAAGCAGCGGTTGATGTTGCCCTTCATAATGCAAAACTGCATCAATGCAAGGAGCGAATCACTTTCCTGAATGGTGATCTTTTCGAACCGGTTATAGAACTGGATGTTCTCAAATACGATTGGATTATTTCAAACCCGCCTTACATAGGAACTACAGATATTAATGAGCTCGTCACTGATGTTAGGGACAATGAACCTGAGGTGGCTTTATTTGCTGGATGTAGTGGTTTGGATATCATTCAACGACTGATTGCCGACACACCAGAATTTCTGAAGCCTGAAGGAAAACTAATGCTTGAAATTAGTCATAACCAAAGTCAGCAAGTTCAAGATTTGGTCAATTCAAATCCTGCCTACACCGCATGCAATATCATTCCAGATCTTTCCGGAATTGATCGTTTTATTTTGGCCACAGTTTGAAAGTGGATCTTATGAACGTCAAGGTAACGTTAAGCCCTAAAAAGTGGATGTTTATTGCTGCATTCTCTGAATATCAGAGTCGGTCAGCCGTATAGACATCCAGAAGTTCATCATTAATTTCCAAACCGAATCCCGGAGTATCCGTTAAGGAAAAATAGCCGTTGTCCGGGGTTGGCCGCAGCAATCGAAACAACTCATTTTCAACTGTTTGCTGTGACAAGCCAAAAGTTTCTGCCATGCAAAACATTGGCAAACAAGCGATCAAGTGCAATCCCCACGGAGTACCTCCTTGATGTGGCCAAGTTGGAATGCCCATTTCAGCTGCTTCGAAGGCAATCCTGAGGCATTCACCGAATCCACCCGCCCAGCTAACATCTGGTTGTATCATGTCGGCTGCTTGCCAACGAAGAAGTTCGCGGAACCCATAACGGGTGAATTCATGTTCACCTGAAACGATCCAAGTGGCCTCAACTTGTTGAACGAGTTTGGCCATCCCTTCGTAATCATCCAGAGCAATGGGTTCTTCAATCCATTTGAGGCCAAGGTCAGATGTTGCCTCGGCAAACCTAAGTGTATAATCGACATCCCACCGCAAGTAGATATCTACCATCAGTTCCACGCTTTCCGGTATTGCTTGACGGGCACGATGTATGGTATCCAGATTTTCAGAAAAGCCGCTATCTCCTTGGGGGAGACCATTTGGCAAAGGAATCTTACAAGCTGCAAATCCCTGGTCCGTATAGGATTTGGGATCTGTACCTGTTGCATAGGCAGGGATGGCTAACTTGGGTTGATCAGTGATTAAACGGTAAACTGGCATATCCAAGATTTTCCCGCATAGATCCCATAAAGCCAGATCAATACCACTTAGAGCATAGATTACCAGTCCCCGCCGACCATAGATCGAGGTAATATGATACAAGTTATCCCAAATTGATTCTACCTCAAGCGGATCCTGATCCAAGACAAAATACTGAATATGGCGGTCGATGATTAGTGACGCCGCCAAACCGCCGCCGCCCAGGCCATATCCTTTTAATCCTTTGTCGGTAGTGATTTCGACCATCAGTGCTCCTGCTTGGGTCGCAAAAGGTCCACGCCAATCAACATGGTTATTGGGAACTGAGGAGACAACAAGATTAGATTGGTCCTTGGGTGAAGAAAAAGCCATTGATGCCATAGTCGCTGGATTGAGATTGATGTGCCATGTCCGGATACCAACGATTTTGTGACGCGTTCGAACATTCCGTTTCAAATCTTCAAATCGGTTTTGTATCGATGCCATGATGTTACCAGATTGCTTCAACATAATAGTTTCATCCACGCAATTGAAAGGAGATTGCTGAACGTAAACTGTGATAACTCAATTGTCGGTTTTTCCATATCCCAAGTTGATATCTATCCACGAAGTTGAATGGATTCTGGTTGGGCAATCTGCATTTCTTGCGGAACCAGTCCCTGAAGAATTGCTTCCAGGTCGTTAGTAATGATACGGCCAATGTTATATAGTGCTTCACCTATGGCACCCGCGCGATGAGATGAAAGTATGACATTTGGCAGTTTACGGATGGGATGATCAAGCGGTAATGGTTCTTCCGGGTATACATCGATGGCAGCTTTGAAACGCCCTTCGACCAGCATCTCAGTCAAAACATCGAAATCAACAACATGCGATCGGCTCAGCAGAACAAACACAGACTCAGCCGATATGTGATTCAAGAGTTCTCGGTTCAAGAGTACCCGATTGGAGGTCGCCGGTACTGCTAAAACGAAAATGATACGCGAGGTAGCTAACAATAAATCTAAGTTGACCGGTGTGACATCCTGAGTACACAGGTAAGTATCTGTTAACCACGGATCATATACCTGTATTGGACAGCGAAAAGGCGCCAGTAAAGGCTTCAAGGAACGTGCTAATCCTCCAAACCCAATGAAACCAACCAGTTTGCCGTATAACAGAAATGTCTCACCAAATTCCAAGTGGCTCCAGTTAGCTTTCCCCTGACGGAAAGCCGCATCGTTCCAGACGATTTGGCGTGCAGCAGCGATTGCCATTCCTAACCCCATCTCAGCTACAGCAGGTCCAAAGGCAGGTGCACAACTAAGCACATTAATACACCGAGAAAAACAGGCGGCATAGTCTAAACACTTGGGAGACGGAAATCCACCACTCACTTCTAAAACAGCTCGCAATTGTGGAAACTTTGAAACATCACCATAATGCCAATGTCCAGTGATAATAGCAACCACCTGGTCTCTAACCATATCTACTTCTTCCATGGGCATCGGTTCGTTTTTTCCCCATACCAAGTCAGCCGAGGAACGGAGTCGTTCCAAATCTTCTGGCAGAAATATCTTATCCAACTGACGTCCATGTGGATCGAGAATTACTTTTTCCTTCACTTGTTATCCTGATTCGATTTTTTCTGATTACACAACCATGTTTGTATTTAGACTCAATCCGCAGTCTCTTATTCGGTTTTTTGCTTCTGGGTTCGGTTTGATAGCTTTTCTTCCTCCAATGCTGTTTGTAATTGTAGCAACAAATCATCAGGCGGATTAAAAGGAACATCAATTGGTTGTCGACAGATAGAACTAGCGTACAATCCCAACACCGCGTTCCATTGGTGGAGTGCAATTTTGAGATTAGTTTCGACCGGTTTGGCATCGTTTTCAATCCATTGAAACATAGCATTGGTTAGATTGGCTTGAGCCATATCGTTATACCGGTTTCGATCTTCAAGGGAGATTTTCCCACCCCGAGAATCATCAGGTGAGGAAATTGACCATCGACCAAATTCCTCAAAAATAACATGACCTCGCTCAGCATATCCAGCCACATGGGTGTGCTTATAAATCTCCGAATCATCCATAATCTCTGGTGCTGTAAGACCTGTACTCCATAGCCCACAGACGCCATTAGCAAACATCACTTGGGCAACTGAGGCGTTTGGTGCAGGATATGAGCTGTCAAACCCTCCTGCACCACTGATATTGCCAAAAACCTGCGTCACGGGCGAATCATCGTTAAGTGACATAGCCCAGTCAATCATGTGAGTTCCTTGAGCGGATAGATTCATCCGAGCGAAAAAATTGATCCACAATAAGTCGCCGAGATTTCCAGAGCGAAGTGCTTGACGGCAGTCCACCATCCGTGGATGCCAGCGAAACTGCTTGCAGACACCGAACTTGGTCTCTGATCTAGCTTCTAATTGACACAGCTCCTGCCAGTCTTCAACACCACAAGCAATGGGCTTTTCAACCAAACAGGCCGTAACACCAAGATCCGATACCATCTGCATCAAAAGAACCCATTGATCTGGCATGGTCACGATGTGTACCAGATCTGGTCTCTCTTTCTCTATCATCTCCACCGCATTTGCATAACCGGTAATGCCATAAGTCAGGGCAAATTTTTGGCGGCGTTCGGCATTAGATAAATTAGCGCAAGCGACTAAGACACCCCGATTGATCAACTGATACGCTTTTGCATGACCATGTGCGCGTCCACCACAACCAATAATCGCGCAACGATATTTTTCCATTGTCATCCAAATCTCAACTTATACTGCCAATCGTACTGTCTGTTAAACTCGGGCGAACTTGCGGAAAGCGCGCCAATCCGAAGGTGCTTGTCCTCCGGGATAGGAAGTCGAAACTTCACCGACATACAGATTACCTTGTGAGTCAACAGCGATGCTGTGGGGCGAAAAATATCTACCTCTACCAGCCGGATCTACTTCTCCCCATTCGACTTTAATATTTCCACTCATATCCCTTATAGTTATGCGGGCATTTGGACTAGTAAAATCGGCCTCCTTTTCCAGATTCATAAATATGCCGCCGACTTCTGCCACATATAGGTTATCGTCAACATCAGCACACATGTCACACGGCCAGTATACATCACTCCATTGTTCAATATGCTCTCCTTCAGAACTGAAAATCTGGATCCGGCAATTCTGTCGGTCAGCTACGTAGACCCAACCGTCTTTATCCACGTGTACACTATGCGGCGTCTCAAATTGGCCGGGCCCATCACCTGGTTCTCCCCAAGAGAGAAGCAGTTTCCCTTCTGGCGTAAACTTGTGTACGCGTGCATTCCCATACCCGTCGGTCACGTATAGTTCCCCTTCAGGTGACAGCGCAACCCAGGTCGGAAAATTAAAAGGTGGTCCTGATCGCACAATAGCTGATGGCTGATCTCCCCAAACATAACCTGTATCAGCAGGATTATCCGCAGTTTCGATTACCATCAACTGTTCACCATCCACCGTAAATTTATGGACCGCATGACCAAAATCATCAACACAAAAAACCGTATCATCTGATCCGATAAATATGCAGTGAGGACGTTTAAATAAATTATCTCCCCAAGACTTTAACAAACTTCCATCAGGATTGAAAACCACTATGCCATTTTTCTCCCGAGTGAAGGCATATACACGATCCTGTGAATCCACAGCCACACCGGGAGTATCCTCAAATGTCCATCCAGGTGGGAACTCTCCCCAGTCTCTGATTTCACGATAGGTAAATTGAGCGGAACCAACTTCTCTCATTTAATTTCTTTCTCCTTCACATCAACCAAATCTGACAGACATCGTTTGGAGTTATGAAATCTGCATTCTCTATGCAAATTATCTTTAATATAGAGCCAAATGATATCGTCTCAAATTATTCGACACTCCCCTGTTAGGCATTTTGATAGTCAGTGAGCTGTTCTACTATCAATTTAACGCGGGCCCCTTGAATCAGGGAAAGAATTCACCACCAATCAGGGGGTAGGAATAGCACTAAACAGGAAAGGAATTTGGTCAGTTTGGAAAATTTTGGTTTACAGGTTATATTATAACATCCCACCAAATACAGCAAGAACTTCCCAAATACGAGGATTTTTGGTCTACTCTGCATCTTCCTTCATCTACATTTTTATCTTCATCAGAGATTTGGCTATTATAGCATAGACGTATACTTAGAACTCATCTACCATTTACCTTTGTCGCGTATCCATACACCGCTATGTCTTTCCCACCAACTTAACTCACAGAAGTTAACTGTCGCCCCTAAGCCTCGGTGATTTCTCACCGGTTTTTTTTGACCTGAAAATGATTTTCCGTCTGTAGTATGCTTACATTGGTATAGTCTATTTTTAACTTGCAATGATATAATAATGGAAGATATGTATTCGCAATCCGATAGAAATTAAAGAGAATGAAAAAACAATCTAGGGTGAAACGCATAACCTTGTTTATCCTCACCTCGTTGGGGAATAGCATAGGCAATCAATACTGATGGCTACCATCAGGACCTTTAAAATGAAGGCACGGACAACACGGCAGGCGATTCTGAAGGTCAGGGCATCCAATGATGTTACTATTAACGGCGCTACTTGGGCAGCTAACATACGTGAATGTGAATCAAGAATAAAAAAATCCTCTGAGAAACCCCGAACAATCATTTCATATTAGATTCATAAAGAGTAGTATGACCAAGAAAAAACGAGCAAAAGCAAAGAACAGAAATCTGAAGCCTCTTTACGAGTATCTGAAAGTGTCAGGTGCCGACGATGCGAAAACTTGGGATTTTTCTGGGTTGATGGGTATCGATATAGAAGAAGAAATCATCAGCGTTTATGACCTGCCCGAAGATTTGGTTAGCGTTATTCGGAGAGTGAAGATACCTTTTGGAGATGTTTATTTAGCCCTTCGACAGAAAAATACCAGATTGTAACACCGGAAAATTACAATTCCAGCAATCATGAAGCGGTTATAAAAGACTTAAGCCTCCTGACTGTCAGATTCATTCCTGCCTATCTGAGTCAATTGCCAGATTTTGACCTTCAAAAGACCTTTACTGAAGTCAACTCCGGAGGATGGAATTTCCAGCAGCAATCAAATGTGGAGAGTAAAACCAGTGATTGCTGGTCGCACCTGTTTAACTTGTTAACAGGAGATGTAAAACACCTGTCACCCAATGGACTGGAAATAGAACTAGACACTTCAATCGGCGCAGATCTATGTCGGTTCATCATGGCTATCGGGCATTATTTAGAATCCGAATACGGATTGAGAGATGATGAATTTGATGGATTGGCCGAACGAATGTTGGGAGTTCCCAGATATTCTTTCTAGCTAAAGTTAACTCACCAACGGAAATCAGTTGGATGCATGCGCAGATTTTGATTAAGTTGAAACCAAATCCATCATAGATATAGAGTGGTAAGATGAGAAATTGGAACCGACTATTTACTCAGCTAGCTTTAACCTTGATTGTGATTAGCCTGATTATCGGTTGTCGCCAATCTGAAAAGCCTATCAGTCCGCAACCAGTCGCAGAAGATCCCGACCCACCACCCCCAAAGGCTGATCCAATAAATATAGATCAGGTGGTAGACCAACAGTGGGTATTACAGACCTACGGTCGAATCGGATCAGAGAAAGAAACTATTCCGGAAACGGAGATCACACTACAGTTTATGACTGATCGGGTATCCGGTTCCGGCGGCTGCAACCGATACTTCAGCTCCTACCAAGAAGAAGACGGTAAATTGTCTATGGGGCCGGTTGCTTCCACCAGAATGTTTTGTGCAATTCCTGACGGCACCATGCAACAGGAACAGGAATATTTTAAGGCCTTGCAAGCAGTCACGGAATACGACATCTCAGCCAACAGGCAAACTTTAAAACTTCTCTACGGAGATAGGAAAAACAATCTTCTGTACACCAAAAAAGAAGAATTAAGATAACCAAGTCAGGCGAACTATTTTCTGTACTAGATCCACAAAACAGGATTGACAGTATTAAGTTAACCTGTTATTAATACTAAATGGCGTCAGGATCAAGATCCGATTGAACTCGAAGTTGTTTGGTAGGCGCATACTGATTATGTACACCCTGTCAATCGATTACACACCATTAACAAAGCACACAATTAGTTTTAAGATGCTGTCATAATTTGCCAGGTCTAATTTTCGCAGCGGGATCTTAATAAAGTGTGGACAAACATCCAAAGTAGCCAGCGTAGCCAGCCACCTGCATGGGCTGTTTTGCAACGCCAACTGATCCAGGCTATTGATCAAGCCGCACCGATCTTTATCCAGAAATATACCCGTCCTGGCGGAACGCTCATCTGGAGGGAAGACTATCCGGGAGATGGGGTATGGGCGGACGATCTGTATGAATCGTTTTTTAATTGGCCGCTCTACTATGCGTTGGGTGGGAGCGATTATACAGGACAGATGGCCTTCCACCAATGGAATGCCATTACGCGTCAAATTACCCATGACTACGGCCGTGCCTACAAAGAATTCATTAATAACGATGACTGGTTTCACAATAGCGAAAACTACATCTATTTTTATGCTTTAGGATTAGCAGATCCTACCAACGCTGAAATGATGCGTCGGGCATGCCGTTTTGCTGGATTCTACATGAATCAGGATCCGAGCATCCCCAACTACGATTCTAAACACCGGATTATCCGATCGCCGTTTAGTGGTAGTAAAGGACCGCTGTTCCATGCCCGTTATGCCGATGTGCAATATAACATTGAGCACGGTCATGCCACGCTAGGTCCGGATTTTGAGGCTCCCCCTTCAGGGTGGTATAACGATGAAGGTCTGCGGCAAAAGATTCATTCTCAATTTAATCAGGTGGTAATGCAAGGAGATGTCCCGGTCAATTTGGGTGCCGTGGCTTTAATTGCTAACGCATACCTGTACACGCAAGCGGATCAATACAGAGATTGGGTAGTAGATTACGTCCAAGCTTGGCTGGAACGTGTGGAACAGAACAACGGCATTATTCCAGACAATATCGGCCTAAACGGAAAAATAGGTGAAAATCGCCAAGGACAATGGTGGGGAGGTTTCTACGGTTGGACCGGAACATTCTCCCACCAAATGATGTTCAGTGCCATGACAGTGGCCTCGGAATGCGCTTATCTCATTACGGGTGATGCAAGTTACCTACACCTGCTTCGATCTCAATTAGACCTGGTTCTCGATCAGGCTATTGAACAAGAGGGGGAAATTCTGCCTCCGCATAAATATACTGATGATGGTTGGTGCGATTATCGTCCGATGATTCCGCAACCACCAATCCATCTCTGGGCAGTTTCACAGGCTGATCACGACTGGAATCGTCTGGAAAAGCTGAGAAAGGGAAACCAGAACGAATGGCAACAAGTGACTTCACGAGGACCACGGTCGTTAGATGATCGGGCATGGACACAATTCCTGGCTGGTGCATGTCCGAACTACCCCCAACAGATTTTAGAAGCAAATTACCGCCAGGTATGTGATCGGGTTGACATGATCCGGAACGATGAAGCTGATCTAACTCAAATCGATGAACATCATTGGCAACAACGAAATCCGGTGCTTACTGAGGCTCTGGAACATTTGACGACAGGTGCCCCCCAAACCATCTACTGGGGTGGGATGACTCAAGGACAGGTACGTCATTTTGATCCGCAGCAGCAACGTCCTGGTCTACCAGAAGATGTAGCCGCGCTGGTGACTAAACTGGATGCAGAAAGTATCGACCTGACACTGGTTAACCTGAGTGCGCACGCGGTGCGCGAAGTCATCATCAGCGCTGGCAGTTTTCGGCAACATCAGTTCACACAGGTTAAAGATATTGAAACAGGGAATCTAACATCAGTAAATGACAGCCATTTTCAAGTCCATCTTCTGCCCGGAACAGAGATAAATTTACACATAGGGATTGACCGTTTCTGTAACCAGCCCAGTTACGCCTTTCCCTGGCACGATCAGACTATCCCGTTTCGATAGAACGTCACGGGAAACCCAACTCAATCCGATTAAACCATGGAGTTTCCAATGCGAATCAAAGACATCAGGGTTATCCCAATCTATCCCAAGTTAGCTGAACGATATCAACATCGTCAGGTTGATCTATATGGTATTGATCATCGCACCATCTTTAGAGTTGAAGCGGATAATGGATTGGTCGGTTACGGTGACCAACGTGTGCGTCCGGGTGGTCAACCGGCCCAATCCAGTGTAGATCCGCTGGTTGGTCATAACCCATTCGACTACATTAACCAGAACTTAGCTTCTGGTTTGAGTGGTGCACTTTATGATCTGATGGGAAAATACCTGGAAATTCCTGCTTACAAACTGATGGGGCAAAAGGTACGTGATCAGATCCCGGTAGCCGCCTGGACCCGACCGGCTTCACCGGAAGATTTCCGAGGAGAAATCCTTCGGGCGGTAGATGAAGGTTACACCATTTTTAAAATGCACACCTGTACATATCACGATGTTATTGAACAAACGCGTTTGGCCGAAGAAGTCGCTCCCGAAGGATTTCAGATTCATTACGATCTAAATAGCAATCGGAGTTTAGCCTCAGCATTACCACTAATTAAGCAACTGGAAAAAGATCATCCAATTGTCGGCTACATCGAAGATCCTTTGGTCAAAAACGACATTGACGGTTGGCACAGACTACGCAACCAAGTTGGCCTTCCTATTATTATGCACGGGACACCATTGGGAGGGGTTCAAGAACTACTCCAGGGAATAGCCGACATCTATATGCTGGAAAGCGGTGTGGGTAATACATTGACAACTGGTTTTGCCTTTGGTAAAGGCAACATCCAAACACTAATTCAGTTAACAGGCGGAACCTTGACCAAAGCTTTTGCGCTGCATATGGCTGCCGTCCTACCAACGCATACAGCCCATACTATCAACTTAGACGATCAGTACGCAGAGAACGAAGATGTCGCGACCCTAATTCCGGTGATTGCAGGAAGTTCTACAGTACCACAAGGGCCGGGACTGGGAGTTGACGTCGACGAAGGTGCTTTAGCGCGCCTAGCGGCCAACCAACCAATAGAGATACCCAAACATGTTGGGATTCTGCACATGCCGGGTGGACATACTTTCTACGGACGCAGTTACATTTCGCCAACCCAGTTAACTGGCCGAGAAGAAGGGACTATTCGTGGGATCAAATCCAAACTGTGGCTAGATGATGGTACTCAGGAATTTGATCAAGTTTACCAGCGGGTGCAAAAAGAAGGGACCTTCCGTGCAAATTAATTAGAGATCAGGCAAGTGATTTTGAAACCTAACCTATAAGGAAGAGTGTAGCAGCAACTTAGAGAGACGTATCCATCAGCGAGGTTGAAAATCAATGAGACATTTCACACGTACACCGTACTATACCGGGCCAGATGATCCGGAGCAAGGTCAGGTGCGGGGAACCCTGAAACCTGGTGAAACGGTGGTGATCGAAACGGTAGGAGGCCATGACCACGACTATGAGGCGGCAGGCGATACTATACCGGGCAAGGTACTGGATGTAACCACCCATCGACGGTATTCTCGTCCTGGTGGCCCGTTTTTGATCGAAGGAATCGAACCCGGAGATTGGGTCTCCATTGAGATCATCAACATGGAAGTTGGTCCTTACGGCTTTTACCGTAATGGTGGACCGCACTGGGGGAGCGTCCGACTTGCGGCAGCTGTGCGGGATGGGCTAATTCATTTCCCTCCCGATTTTATCGTGCCTATAAGACCAATGATAGGAGTGGTTGAATTAGAATCGGTAGCTCCGCACCAGATCGATCACGGTGGCAATATGGACTTCAACTCAATTCAGCCTAATAGCACCGTTCACATCAGGGCGCAGAAACCGGGTGGCTATCTTTCTTTGGGCGATGTCCATGCCCGAATGGGAGATGGTGAATTGACGGGCACTGGTGTTGAGATCGATTCGACGGTCACCCTCAAGGTTGATCGATCCCCAGGTTTTCCAACCAGCAGTCCAGTAGTGGAAAAAAGCCAGGTGGTGGAAAGTACGGCAGAACTTCTAACCAGCGGCAGAGGGGCTAACTGGGAAGAGGCACTGAAAATCGCCTGGAGTGAAATGGTTGGACTGATCGCAGACCATTACGATACCACTGTCGAATACGCCAACCTGATTGTCGGCACGATTGGCGATGCTCGACCCGGATACGCCGCTGGGATGCTAAATAGCCGAGGATCTTCATCAGGAGGTTATGTGACCTGTCAAATTGCGGTAACCAAAGAACTGCGTCGAACAGGTCAGCCTTTTAAACCTTGAAGCCTTTCGTTTATTGGACACGATCAAGAGGATTTAAAAATGTTAACAGTAGAGCAAGCACGCTTATGCGTTACCGGTTTTGATCATAACCGACCAGCCAATTTTCCCGGCCTGGGTGACTTTATTGGTTGGGCGAGGGGAATTGAACGTGCTCCTAACGGAGATTTGCTGCTGGTTCACTCCGCTGGCTACTGGCACGTCTCCTTTGCTACGCCCAGATTATTTCATCAAGAAACGCGAAAAAAGTGGGAAGCAGAAGGTTGGCCGCTCGATCATGATGCTCCTACCGGGGGACGGTCGATGATGACCCGATCCAAGGATGAAGGGAAAACGTGGAGTCAACCGAAACCCATCACCGATTTACCCTTAGACGATTCTCCGGTAACTCTATTTGTTTGTCCAGACAAAACGATTCTCTGCTTTATTAATGTACAAGCCTCCTGGTATGGCTTCAGCCAGGCACCTGATATGTTCAAAAACGACCTGGCAGGATTAAACACCCGGCAGTGCGTGATTCGCTCGCTTGATGGTGGAGAAAACTGGAGCCAACCTCTTTGGTTTGATAGCCCCGGTGCTTTTTACCAACGGAGTCATGCCCAAGCGATTCAACTACCCGATGGCGGTATTCTTTGGCCGACTTACTGCGCCGATCAGGAAAAAAAACAACTGTTTGGAGCCGTGCATCGGTCCGATGATTCGGGTCTAACCTGGCGAACGATCTCGACCATTCATAGGCGGGGTCAAGATGTTGACGAGCCGGCGATTGCACGTTTTGAGGATGGGTTACTGGTGATGGTTTCGCGCCCAGATGGAGGTATTTTCCTGTCGGATGACGATGGGATTAGCTGGAACGAATCGGGACGAATTGTCGAAAGCGGTGTCCTAAAAGCGCCACGTTTAATTGTGCTTCCGGACCAGACCTTGGCATGCATCGCCACTTACCAGGGCAGCCTCCACCTTTTCTTGAGCCGTGGGGGGGCTGAACGGGCACTAAACTGGACTCCGATTTCTTTAGATTCATCTTGCTACGGTTATCCTGGTGGGCGGTTAATGGAGGATGGAAGCCTGCTGATTCCTTATTGTGAGAGCGGGAGAGCACCGAATCGGGTTTATCTGATCCGTCTTCGCATTAACATTAACGCTGACGGAGATAGTGCCGAATTCTTGGCGATATAATCGGGCAGACAAATTATCTCACATCTACATGACACAACGCTAAATGGGATTTTCTAACTATGAAAATAGGAGACAAACATCGACACCTCTCAGCTCTATTGGAGGCGCATCGATCTTTCCGTCAGAACTGCCTGAACCTGATCGCCTCTGAAAACGTTCCCTCTCCACTTGTGGAAAGCTACCTGGTTGAGGAACTGGATCAGCGCTATGGCAACTACCTTGGTATCGATCTGAGTGAACGATTTTACCAAGGCAATAAATTTATCGCCGAAATTGAATCCTATGCCCACCAACTGGCAAAGGATTTGTTTGGAGCCAACTTCGTCGATTTACGTCCATTGTCAGGAAATATCGCCGGCATAGCCACGACTCTCGCCTTATGCCGTCCAGGCGATACTGTCTTGGAAGTTGACAATGGTCACCGATACGCGAATAAGCTAGCCTCCTCTGGCTTGAAAGTGGATTTGAAGTCGGTTTCGATTCCATGGGATTCCGTAAGGTCCAATATCGATCTGCAAGCGACGATCGAATTGATTAAAGAACATCGACCCCGCATGGTTAATATCGGCTCGGGTATCTTCCTCTTTCAACAACCGGTTTTTTCTCTGAAACAGGCCATGCGGGAAGTCAATCCAGATTCGTACTTGGTTTATGATGCCGCACATGTGATTGGCTTGATCGCCGGTGGCCAGTTTCAATCCCCGCTGGAGGAAGGCGCGGACGTGATCATTTCTTCGACTCACAAGACGCTGGCTGGTCCTCAAGGTGGTATGGTTCTGACCAATGACAAATCTATCGCTGAACGAATTGGCCCCGCCATAGCACCGTTACTGGTTAGTAATCATCACTTGGGCCGGTTGCCGGCCTTAGCAGCCACGTTTATGGAATGGGCCGAGTATGGATCTGAGCATGCCGCGGCCATCGTGGCTAATGCTAAGTCGTTAGGACAAGCACTTGAAAATCGGGGCGTTCCGCTGGTTGGCTCGACACTTGGCTTCACTGAATCCCACACCTTGATACTGGTGGTCAGTCAATTTGGCCAAGCTAAAACATTAGCTGATCAACTGGAAGAATGTAATATCATCACTGGTGCTGTTCGATTGTCCGAGGAATTGGGAACGCACGGTCTACGGATTGGCGTCCAAGAGATAACCCGACAAGGTATGGTCGAGACGGACGCTTCTGCCATTGCCGATTGCATCGTTGATGCACTGAGGGGAAATCTTGATACCATCAAGCAACGGGTAATCGATTTAGTCAAGCGATTTGACCAAATTCGATTCACACTGAACGCAGTCAATGAATGCTAAGGAGTCTTGTATGCAACACCGTTGCCTGTTTCTAAACTTAGATCATATTACTCGGATGGATCGACTCTATCGTCGGATACATCAGCCACAACGTCACCCAAAAAATCCCATCCTCAAAGGTGAGAATCCTTGGGAAACGGTGGCATCCCTATACGGTACCGTTATCTACGATCCAGAGGAAAACCTGTTCAAAATGTGGTACCTGACAGGTCCTTACGTCGATGGAATGATCCAGGTTCGGCAACGACAGGCGCTGGGAAATATCACACTGCTAGCCTATGCCACTTCCACCGATGGGGTGCATTGGGACAAGCCGATTCTGGATCAACTCGATGTTGAGGATTCCAAGCAAAACAATCTAATCGATATCGGCCGCACAAATTGTGAAGGCATGGCGGTTCTGTACGATCCGCAAGATCCAAATCCTGATCAGCGTTATAAAGGATTTTATTGGGAGCATGGCGGCATCGACGAATTCATTCAACTGGATGGACGAACCTTGTGGGGAGAGGGTGAAGGCGATGGCATGTGGATCTCCTTTTCACCAGATGGAGTTCGCTGGACCAATTACGAACACAATCCGGTCATCGAGCTAGGCAGTGACACCACCCAGTCGCTGGTTTGGGATCCGCAGATTCAGAAATATGTTGTCTTTGGTCGATTCGGAGCTGGAGGACGAAAAGTTGCGAGGGCCGAAAGTGACGACTGTGTTCACTTCAGTCAGCCAAAATTGGTGTTTGAGTGTGACGAAATTGATGAAGCCGGAACACAGTTTTATGGCATGCCGATTAATCTCTACGAAGGCCTGTATCTGGGCATGGCTTGGATCTATCGAGAAGGAGTTGACGGCACAATCGATACTTCGCTGACCACCAGTCGAGATGGTATCCACTGGCAACGTGTTCTGGATCGACAGACGTTCCTCTCCCTAGGGAAGCCCGGTAGTTGGGAAGATGGGATGGTTCGGATTAGCCAAAATTTCATTGCCGTTGGCGACCAAATTCTTCTCTATTATGGTGGGGTCAATAGTCCGCATACCGGCCAAAAGTTCAAGCAAGTTGAGCGAGTTCACAAACCGATGTTAGGGCTGGCAACACTCCGGCGTGACGGTTTTGTCTCCCTGGATGCAGACAAGGAAGAGGGATATCTGTTAACCAAACCACTGACGATCGACAGTCAACAACTTCATATCAACGTAGATGCAAGTCGCGGTTATCTAATCATCATGGTGACTGATGATCAGGGGCACCGGATAGACGGCTATACCTCTCCCCAGGTGACAGGTGATCATTTAGATCTGAATGTCACCTTCGATCGTTCGATAGAAGAACTAATAGGAAAAGAAGTCAGACTTGGGTTTCGGTTGAAACAATCTAGTTTATATTCTTACTGGTTTATTTAGCAGAGAGACTATCGCTGAATGAATAAGAGATAAGAGTAGCCCTCTTCGCTACTGGCAAATTAAAATGTGCCCTATTCACAAAGGCTTAGCCAACACACCATCTCCGCTGTTAATGCGCGTCGATTTTTTCAGTTGATTGGAAGGAGGTCGCGTTGCTAACAAGATTGGCAGTCGATTAGGAAAAAATCAGTATGGAACAAATAGGGAATTGACCATGACCAGGAATACAGCATCGGAGTTTATTGATGCAGTCGAAGAACATGTCAATCGGGTAGCTGGGAGTTGTTCACATGAGAAGGGGCCACTACTAGCTGATGGGCTGGATTTAGAAACGGGAGCACCGCTAGTTTGGAAAGGGCATCTGCTCTCAAACCTAGCCTGTCAGCAGAATGTCTTACGGACACTGGAGGCACTGGGAACATTGACCGGGGAGAATCGATATCACCAACAGGCGAATCGATGGATTGGATATGCGTTGGAGAAGTTGAGCGATTCAGCGTCAGATCTGTTTTACTGGGGAGGACACACCAGTTACGATTTATTAACAGATAAGCCTGTGTTGGGCAATCACGAAATGAAGTGTGTCTACCCACATTATGCCTATCTCTACCGAATGGATGCGGACAGCACCAGCCAATTCATAAAAGCTTTCTGGCACACACATATTTGGGACTGGTCCTCCCTGCTTTTTAACCGCCATGGGAACTATGAATCGTGGGAAGAAAAGTGGCAAACTAAATTTACAGGCGGTCCTCTACCAATCGTAGAGAATTCGGCACTCTCCTTCGTCAATACAGGAAGTGATCTGATTTTAAGTGGGGTAATGCTGCACGCGCTTGCCGGGGATGAGACGCCGCTGCGTTGGGCCCAGCACTTGCTATCACGATACGACGATATCCGGCATCCTGAGACTGGGCTGGCCGGATATCAGTTTAATCATCGTCAACCCTGTCGGGTACGTGCCTCATTCAAGCCGCCCTTTGACCAGCGCGAAGATCTCAATGAAGCAACGGTTGTGACTAATGGTGTAATCCGAGTCCGCTATGGCCGTGCTGCCGTAACGTGGCTGAATGCAGCCGAAGCCTTGGCCGAAAAAAAGGCCAAACCGTTCCGTGACCTGGTGACTGCTGACCTGAAGGCACTGGTAGAGCATTGTTATAATTGGGACGATTATTGTTTTTATCCGGCCATCAATGATGGCACTCGGCTTTACCCAGAAAATACCAACGAAGGGGTTGGATATTGTTCTCCTGCCAAATTGAGGAAGGTGCCGGCGGAAGGGCTGATGTTTTTGTCCTACGCGCGCGCTTTTAAAGTTACTGGTATGGAGCTTTTTCGACAGATGGCTTTTCACCTGGCAGAAGGTATGGGATGGGGGAATTTGCAATCTGCGGTAGATTTTGAATCCCACACCTCGCCTCAAAGCACTGAGGCCTGGGCGAACGCCGGGCAAAATGATGCCTGCGCGCTATTTGGGTTGCTGGAGCTTTACACGGCTATTGGGGAGAAAGTGTTGTTGCAGTCGGCCACATCGCTGGGTCGACACCTGCAACGTCGGTATCAGGTCAATGGTTTGATGGTTTCTGGCGAGAGAAGTGGCCAAACCAATATCGATTCGGCGCTGCCATTGGCATTGTTGCACCTGGAAGCTGCAAGCCAGGGAGATCGTACAGAACTACCCGCGTTTTACCCCAACAACACCTACTTCGACCCCAAAGTTGTGATTTATCATCAGGCAAATAAAAAAAAGAGCAAGGGGAGGCAATGAGCAATGGCTAAACTGAAATTCGGCGTGGCAGTGCGCGATATTACGCCTGATTACCCAGTTTGGGCGCATGGTTACGCAAGCCGGACCTATCCTTCAAGTGGTATGCGAGAAACTCTGTCGCTGGGATGCCTAGCAGCGAGCAACGGAGAAAACCAGGTACTGATTTTTGCTCTGGACATGATCGGGGTACGATCCGATGTCTGTGAAGAGCTTTATGCCTTACTGAAACAGGAGACGGGCGTGGGTTATCCAAATATCCTGATATCAGGATCTCATACCCACTTCGCACCTGCTTTGCACGGAACGACTTCCAGTAAACCGGAAGTTGCGTTTATCGACCCAGATCCGGATTATGTGAGTGAGTTTAAGCAAAAGATGATCGAAGCGGCAAAGGAAGCACTAGGCAACCTGCGGCCCATGCGCATCGAAACGGCGCGGGTACAAGTACCTCAGGTCTTGTTTAACCGAAGAACTGTCAGAAAATCCGACGGCATGGTCGAAATGAACCTGCTGTACCCCGATGATCCGACACCGTATACGTTCAGCACGGTGGACGATGAACTGACCGTTCACCGTTTAGTCGATGAGGGCGGACACCAGGCAGTGCTACTGAATTTCGGTTGCCATCCAGTTGCAGGATGTTCACCGGATGAGGACTACTATCGATTTTCAGCCGATTATCCCTACTATGCACGACAGACAATTTCGCAGGCCTGGCAGTGCCCGGTGTTGTTCACCTTAGGTGCCGCGGGTGATGCGGTCCCTATCAACCGCAGAAGTGACTGCCGCGAGCGGATCGGAGACGTCTTGGGCCAGACGGCAATCCTAGCCGAACGACTGTTTCAGAACGACGTATCCGCCTCACTGTCAGCTGATTCGATTGTGGTGGAGGTGGAGACAATTATCAAAACGGATCCTGCAATGGCAGAGGCAGAATACGAAGTAGCCAGACAGGAAGTCCTGACAAAAGAAGAAAAAAAAGGAGAAGCCTACCGCCAGTTGCTGAACAAATTCCGAGATAAAATGATGGTTTGCAGCCGGGCGAGGCAATACCCTGAAAACAGGGAGGAAATCAATGTCCAGTTTATGCAGATCGGCGATACCGTGTTCGTAGGGTTGCCGTTTGAAGTGCTGGCGGAAATTGGACTCAAGATGAAACAGAAATTCCCAAATAGCCTACTTGTTTCGTGTTGTGGTGGATACCAAGGATATTTGCCACTGGCCTATGAATATGACCGGGTCGGCTATGAGGCGACATCGTCTTCGACTCACTTTGTGGCTGGCACCGCAGACCGGATTTTAAAGTTAATCCTGCAACGGTTGGAAAAAGGGGTGTCATTTAAGGACAAATCACACTAGGAATATCAGCCATGCATTTAAAAGACCTCGATGTTTCAAGATTGCCTCGAAATACCAAAGAGACTGTATGGCTGGAAGTGGCCCAACGGGCGGATGGTGGTCACTGGCAGTTACCGTTTCTCTATGTAACAGGATCGACTGTTGGTCCAATACTACTGGTCCTGGCAGCTGTACACGGCGACGAATATGAAGGGGTTGAGGCGATCCCCCGGATTTTTCGTAGACTCACACCCGACGACTTATGTGGGACGTTGCTAATGGTACCGATATGTAACGTCCCAGCTTATGGAACAGCTACTCGCAACAGCACCATCGATGGTAAAAATTTGGCCCGGGTCTTCCCAGGTGACGCACACGGCACAATCACTGAGCAAATTGCCTGCTTTCTGACAGAAAAGTTGCTGAAATCAGCTGATTTCCTCATCGACTTGCATAGCGGTGGCATAGCCGCTCGCATTCCGACACTCATCGGCTACATTCGCAGCGACGACGAGCGAGGCAAGCGTACGCTGGCGGGAGCGGAGGCATTCGGCACCGCTGTCATGTGGGGACATCCGCTACCAGTACCCCCCGGGCGGAGCCTTACCGTCGCCACCGACTTGGGCATACCCGCACTCTACACTGAAGCTCCCGGTGGTGGATTTTCGCGTACAGAAGATGTGAGATGCTTCACCACAGGTGTCCTCAACGTGATGAAGCATCTCAATATGCTCGAAGGCAAACCGCAGTTACAGCCTGTGACACACCACCTGCTTGGGGATGGCAATTTGGATAACGTGATTACGACCCCTGTCGCTGGCTACTTCCGGGCAGAGGTGGATTTGTTGGAGTATGTCAACGTCGGTCAACAACTCGGTACCATTTGTAACGCCTTTGGTGATGTTTTGGCGGAAATCACCACCGAACAGGCAGGCGTTATCATTATGCTACGCCGTATTCATCGTGTCCATCCAGGTAACGGTTTGATACATGTAACCCAGAGGTTAGAATAGACCACCATGCAAGTTTTAGCGTCCAGGGTTCACTGTCACCAACCAACCCATCATTCGGCATTGATCATCCCGACCAGCAAAAAATTTATAAATAATAAAATGTAACACGGAAAAGGAGGAGGATAATCCAGTTCCAGCAGATAATCCCTATCATCAAGAATCAAACCTGAAACTGCTTGAAAGTGGCATTTCAACTTAGGATATAGAACAGAGAAGCTATCCATCTTGTGCTGCGAATCTGATTCGATGTGGTACTAACCCCACGTTGAGAATACCTCTCGCTGGCAAACAGTCCCCGACGTATGCACGAGTAACTGTCCCGAATATCGCCCCGTTACAATATCTACTGCTATACCAAACCAATATTTTTAAAAATACGGCCCCGGGCAAACCGTTTTATTTTCCCACGCCTTATTGAAACTCCAAATTAGTGACCATCTCAAAATTTTATACAGGAGCTTGAGGATGGTGGGGAGATTTCCCCACCAAAAACCGTCATTAGCGAAGACGAGATAGAGCATGCGGTAAGCTAACCAACTTCGACAGTTGGCGAAGTACCGAACCTCACTTACAACTGGTTAACTCAGGCTTTTCAGCACGACACCAGTCAACCGTGAAAATAAAAGGGCGCCAGCGCTGAGCGCATGGTACGCTGATTACAGGCGCTTCAGGCTAACAGCAGACCTTTACGGACTGACTACCACCTGTGGTCAGGTCTCCGGAAATCTTGAGACGTTGGACTTTGATACTAAGGCTGGATGTGTCTTTGACCAATGATCGACCATTGTCTGCACCGAGCGGCTAGACCTCTACCACCAGCTAATCAACAACAGACCTCCATCTGGCGGCTATCACACCCACTATCATTGTACCAAGTTGACGAGGAGAGACAAAAGGATTTTCTTGACTGATTGAACTAATTTGTTTGGGTGGGTTCAGCTCAGGCTGAAGAAGACAGAAATGTAGAAAAACCAGTTGCTGTTCAATTAAATAAGGAAGAACTTGGCACCATAACCAAAAAGAAATATGAATTGAGTTTGGATTACAAAGGCACAAGTCGACATTGCGAAAACATGATCTATATTGCTATGATTCAACTGATACTCAAACGTCTCTAATTTCTTTCAAATAGCTTCTAAACACCAAAGCCTATACAGAAATTAATGACTGGTTAGGTGAGATAGAACTCTTACCTCAGTAATACTTGAGGTTTAGCTCTACTGCTTAGTCTCGTCAGTTCGAGTATAAAGAGTTCATGTGGCACCATATATGAGGCAAAATTTTTTAATTCAATTTCATTTGCGTATGAACACTCTACGCTCGAGCATGATGCGACTCGGTAGGAGCTCGATATTGTACCTGTAGATGAGGGGTTTCCAATCGCTGATGGTTTTGATGACGTGACTGCAGGCAGCTTTCCAATGTCCCGCAGACAATCAGTGTTCGTTCAGCGGGGAAAGGTGCCTTACCGGTTACAAACATCTCCTCAATCTTGGCAACTAAGCAAGCCGAATAAGTTACGTTTGGCGTTGGTGTCAGGAAAAATTGGTTCGACACAGGATTCGTTTCTCCAGTTATTTTTCCGGCAAAACAATAATCGCGAATAGCACCATTGATCATCAAGAGAGTGCTTTTGAATCCATCATTATGTTCAACTAAATAAGCTGCTGGATCTTTGACAAGCTTATACAATTCACCAGTGCCAATCAAATCTTGTGTACGCCCATCTTCATCTGTTAATCCACAAGGGGTGTCGCTACGGGACAGTGCAGCTTCGAGTAATTCCATCGACCATTGTCCATTTTTGCCTGCCTCCCAAACAGCATCGCCTTCAATCAGCTGAACGGCTTTAACACCAGACTCACCACCTTCTCGTCGTTCTATCATGCACTGCATGGCTTCCAGCGCGTGATAGTCCATGGCGTCTGAACCACCCACTCCAACCATTAATGCATCTTCCAGTTGACAATCAATCGGCAGTTCAAGATCTGGTAAACGCCAAGTCACAGGAAGAGAAGAGCCGGCTAAAATGGGAAAGTCTAACCGATGACCATTCTCAACCATCTCTTTGGCCTTTTCAAAGCTGTATGACAAATGTTTGTCGTTATAGATCGGGACCGCGAAGCCATCACTTTCAAACACCGAGACACAGGCTTTAAAAAACTCATAACGCGGGTACAGAATTTGATCCAATTCGTTTTTGGGATAATTCCCGTGTTCACCAATAATTAGGACGCCGTCAACAGCTAATTTATCTCCACCACAACGTAACGCTTCAGCAATGGTTGGATAAACCTCAAAATTGAATTCCTGAGCCCGGTCCGCGCTTTGATCTCCTTCCGGTTTCTGTTCAACATATAACGATGCCACTTCAACGTTTGGCGTGTGCCATCGGCCTTCATAAGGGTAGCCAACCATAAAACGATCAGCAAAATGTTGTGCGTGAGAAAGGTAGGTGTAGACTGTTGCGATCACGGCAATGCGTTTTGGTCGATTTCGAGATGCCATTTTCATGTCTCCGTTTAAGTTCTCCAGAAAGTAGATTCAGATGTCGGTTGATAAGAAATCGCCAGATTTAGCGTATCCTGTCGAGATTGATCTTGATCCAAACTTTCAACACCCGCAATTACCAGTCCACTGGTTAATAAAGTTCGTTCAACAGGATAGGTTGGGTTGCCACTCAGAAACATCTTTTCAACATTATTGACCTGAGGGGTGAAAAAGTTTGCTAACGTCGTGCGGGCTGGCGGCATAGGCAAATACATCTGTGTAGACAGTGTTTTAGACTGCCCTTTGAGTTTAGCCGCAAAGTTAAAATCATCCACCAATCCGTTCATCATTACCATACTGCACTTCAATCCGTCGACATGCTGATAATGATACGCCATTGGATCCTTCACAATCTCTTTAAGTTCGTGAAGTGTAGGAAAGACGTTATTGAATCCAGCTCGTGCCGGTTTTAATGTGTGGCTGCGGGACAGTGCGGACTCGAAAAGCTCAACCGACCAAACACCCTGGTGATGGGCTTCCCAAAATTTATCACCTCGATAGGCCTGCAACCATTCCACACCAGATTCACCACCGTATCGTCGCTCGACCATACACTGAATTGTTTCAAGTGCGTGAATATCATACCCATCAACACCACCATAAGCCACACATACTGCTTCTTCGATCTCTGCCCCCAATGGCATATCAAGCGATGGTGTTCTCCAAGTCACTGGTAATGACGATCCAGCCATGAAAGCAAAGTTTAGCTGTTGCGAAAGATCGTACATCTCTCGACACCACTCCCATTTCCAGGATAGATGTTTATCATTAAAAATGGGTGCGGATTTACCACTGGATTGATATACGTCGGTGATTTGTTTGAATAGCTCGTAACGGGGATATTGACGTTGGCCTTTTTCGTTAGTTGGGTAATCACCATGTTCACCAATAAGCAAAACCCCGTCAACGGCCAGCGAGTCACCTCCTAGTGTCAAGGCTTCAGCAACCGTCGGATAAATTTTCATCGATGGGAATCGTTTAGCACGTTCCTGACTTAGATCGTTATCTCCAACCTGATCGACATAGAGTGAAACAAGATCCATCTCTGGATAGTGATGCCGACTTTCCCAACCATAACCTTCCAGGAACCGATCAACGATGTGCTGGGCATGAGAATATTTGTGATAGATTGTGACAACAGCTGCGATTTTGGGACGCTCGACCATTATTCAAATCCTTTTTTGCAAACAACTCATTTTGAGAATACATCAACTTTTGACATGTCAGGTGGATTATCCGTAACTCGTCCATCATTTTAAGCGTTACCCTCGACATGGAACAGGAACAGACAATGACTATATCACAGATAGCAGCAAAATTAAAGGTCAGCGAACATACAATTCTTCGTCTCTGGGTGCATGAAAACAAAGACATAGCTTCAAAAGAAGGAAAAGAAATGGATACGAATTCAAATGGAGATTATAAATCATCCATGATGAAGAAATCTGAAATTGACCGCGCAAATTCAGTAGATGGAGAGTTCGACAAAATTTTTCAATTCTTGACGAAACAAATTGAAAAAAAAGACAACCAACTGTCTGAAAAAAACGCTCAAATTAGGACAATCCATAATTACCTGGAACAAGTACACAAGCTATTGGAATCAAGAGAGATGCGTGTGACTTCGCTGAACCAGAAATTAGCTGAAGCACGTCATAGGATTGAAGAGTTTAGCAGCCGATCATTTTGGAAACGATTCACTGATTTATTCATACTTTTACCATCAACCTAAAATTCAAGGAAACCAAATTCATGAGGCATAAGGCAAGAAAAAAGTTATTAGATACAATCAGAGAAGCGCTAGCGGGCATACAGATTATTAATCAAAAACTAAACGGTTTTTTAAATTTAAATCCTGGACTGAGAGGTTAAAAATTTAACCAAGAAAAAAGGCTTCTACGCTCATGCCGCAACTGGCAGAACGAGTCAGGCAAACTTGCTCTCTCCCAAAGTGATTGTATTCAGTCTGAGTCAAGGCTCCTCAGCAGATCATGCCTGCTTTCCTTTCCAGCCAGCTTGAGACATCAAGTACTCCTTTGCAACAATCTGATACAAAACCTTCCTCAGTATTGCAAAATTCGGTTCATTTATTTATAATAGAAACAATACCCATCTGATTTTACATATTCTTAATTTTTCAAAAAACCTTAAAAACATTATCCGCTAGATTTTTGATCTCTCCAGTTAACCCAAAGAAAGAAGGAAATCAATGAATTTTATCCTCGTATCGAAACCCTTTGATTACATGATGGCAGTAAAGAAAAGCACTACCATCTGGTTAATTTTGTTATTGATGTTAATGGTTGATTCTGCATCAGCATGGTGGACAGGCGGTCATGTCATCCTATCAAAGGCAGCCGTACGCGCGCTACCTGATGATGTCCCTGACTTTTTCAGAAGTTCAGGTTTTATGATCGCCCATTGCTCTGCAGATCCCGACATTGCAAACAACCGGGATGTCCCCCATCTTCGCAGCGCACAACATCCTGATCACTATTTGGATCTTGAATTACTCAAAGGTAATAATTTGCCTGATACGCGTTATGGGTTAATCAACCTTTGTCACCAGCTCAAACTGGATCCGGAAAAGGTGGGATTCTTACCTTATGAAATCATTGAATCCACTGAACGGTTAGCACTCTCTTTTGCTGAGTACAGAAGGTACCCAAAGAACCCATACATTCAACAAAAATGCTTGGTATATGCTGGGTTGCTTGGACACTACAGTGAGGATGTTTGTCAGCCTCTTCATGTCACATTGCACCATAATGGGCGCGTCAATGCAGATGGAGAAGTAATAGCCCACAAAGGTATACATTACCAAGTCGACGCAATTATTGAGCATGTGGGCTTTACCTCCGACCAACTGACAGAAGATTTGCAGATTCAGGCTCTGGATGATCTGAGAAAAGGTGTTTTAGCGATTGTTCAAACTAAGCATTCCGAAGTAGAAAGGCTTTATGAGTTAGCAGATCAATTCCCATCCGAAAATGAGGCGGATCCGACTCTATCCCCAGAAGTGGCTAAATTTGTCAAACATATGGCCGTTTCCTCCACCCAGTTTACCGCACAGCTTTATTTAACTGCTTGGCAAATGTCTAAGGATATAACGTTTCCTGGTTGGTATGGTAAGAGTTTTGACCGAAGCAAGTACGATAGTGAATAGATCCACTCTATTGCATGATTGATTTGTATCTGATCGGAATGCAATAAATTGAAAAGAAACTGATATGTCTAGTGCAACTGTAATGCTGTCCGGCGGACAAGACTCTACAACCCGTTTATACTGGGCTTTAAAAGAGTTTAGTCATGTAGAAGCAATTGGTTTTGATTACGGGCAAAAGCACCTGATTGAGCTGGAAGTAGCACAGGAAATTTGCCACAACCTGGGTATCAGTTATACTGTCATTGATCTAAAAGGTGTTTTCGCCAATTCCTCACTGGTTGACTACCAGCAGGATATCTCTGCACAACATACTATTAATCCAGACCTGCCATCTTCTTTTACCGCTGGACGCAACGCTGTTTTTTTGAGTGTCACTGCTGGCTTCGATTACAATAAGAGCATCAATAATATCGTGACGGGCGTTTGCCAAACCGACTATTCTGGCTATCCTGACTGCCGTCGAGTTTTTATCAATTCCATGGAGAAATCGCTGAGTTTGGCATTGGACTCTGAGATCAAGATCCATACACCGCTGATGTATTTAACCAAAGCTGAAACCTGGAAGATGGCCAAGGATCTCGGTTGCCTTGAAATTATTATTCACCAAACACATACTGATTATAATGGCAACCGTACCGATTTTAATGAGTGGGGATATGGTACTCTGGATAATCCTGCCAGCCAACTTCGGGCTAAAGGATACCAAGAAGCCAAAGCCAAAGGGTGGATATAATCCTATAAATCCGATTTCTACGGCTTCTTTGATTCTGGAACCGGAATCAGTTGGATCTCGAAAAGTTTGGGCCACAACTTTCCGGTAACGAAGAGTCGTTTCTTTGTCTGATCATAGGCAATACCGTTCAGAACGTCGACTGGTAGACGATAACCTTCGAGCTTCAGTAATCCAGTTAAATCTATCCAACCCACAACCTGTCCGGTTTGGGGATCAATTTTGGCAATCCGGTTGCTCTGCCAAACGTTAGCATAGATCTGCTTCTCAACATATTCCAGTTCATTCAAATGTTTTACTGGTCCGTTACTGTCATAAACCTTGATTAGCCTTACTTCCTCGAACGTTTCTGGATTGAGAAAGTAAAGTGTTGATGTTCCATCACTCATAATCAGTTGCTGACCATCATGGGTTATCCCCCATCCTTCGGTTGAATAGTTAAATTCTCGCAACATCTCAAAATTGTCTTTGCGATAAACAAAACCAGTGTTGGATTTCCACGTCAGTTGAATGATTTTATCCTGATAAACTGTTATTCCTTCACCAAAGAAATGAGATGGCAGTCGGTGAAGTTGCAAAATTTCACCGGTTTCTAGCGCCACACGCCGTAGCGAAGATTGAGCATGCAGTCCCGTTCCTTCGTATAGAAAACCATCTTCAAACACCAATCCCTGGGTAAAACCTCGGTAATCATGAACATAAGTATTCATGATTTTATAGGTATACACGGGCACCGATTTTAGGGCAGTGGAAGCAGCTCCAACCGCAGTCGGAATCTTGCTGCAGTCGGTGAAGGAAGAAAGAAACATAACCTGTAATAATAACAAACCGATAATCGTCAACGATTTAAAAGAAAAACCCACATTTATTTTCCAATTACTGGTCAAAGACTTAAAGGTAATTTCACCCTAAGCTCAAAATACCCGGATGATTCATCTGATATCACGATTTGAGCGACGAATCCAAATGGTAATAAGGAGACAGCATAGTCAGACGCTCATCTTCGGTCGCTCCACCAACAGTAAAGTGGTATAAGGATTGGTAGGAGCTATCTGATAATCCTAACATATCATGAACTGGATCATCAAAGAAGCAGCCAATTCCGGTAGAACGAATACCATGAGCTTCTGCCTCTAGATAGAGCACTTGGCCTATCTGTCCTGTTTCCCAAAACAGGTGACGATACAAATAGGGAGAGTTCTGAATTGTGTCCTTGAATCGGGCAATCATCCCTAAAGAGAAAGCGCTATCCCCAGCAATATTCTGCTGACAACTAACCAATACGGCTTCACGCCGGCAATCAACTTCCTTTAAGAGAAATAATGGGAACGTATTATCTAACGGCTTCCAGAGAAAATCGGGCTTACATAAAGCCCTGAGTTCAGATAAGTCTCTATGGTTGCGAACAAAAAAGTAAACCCCAGGTACTATTCCATCAACCCGATGAACAAATAACATTAAATGTACATTCGGATCCCCCAGTTCAACATTGAAAGGCGAATGGCGGCATCTAGGCAAGGTCTTATCCAACATACAAAAGAATTGATCCATAGATATAGAAGTGATGCCGTCCATATCTACCGCACTTCGCCGTTGCTGAATAATTTGCGTGGCAGATAGGTTCGGAAGTGAATCAGGAAATCGAAGCGGACTTACATCATACATATAAGTTTTAGGCGGTGTCCCTGGTTTTTTTGCGCTTTCCCCAACCTCATCTATAAGATGCCATTTCATATGCTGTTTACTCAGCTGATTGGGTCTCCCTTGGAATTCAAGTTCAGCCACAGTTTGAACAGTTGAACCAGGAATACTTCGTGGAATATCGTTACTGGAATTGGTAACGCCCACGAAACAAACTAGATCGGTGTGTTCCTCTTCGTTAGGCAACCATTCTATCTGATGAAATCCCAGTAAATCTGATATGTGTTGATCAGACAGCGTATTCAGGTAAATTGATCTCCATCCCTGAAGATTGGCAGAGAAACTGAGACATGCCAAAGCGTGTCCAACATCGTGATTACAGTAACGAAACGCACGCTCACCGTATTTCCATGACTCTCGCCAGAAGATACTGGTTAACCCAATTAAAAAGCCTTGAGTCCCGAAGTGAGTATCCAAATCCTGCCATACAGTCAATGGCGTTTGTGCTCTTAATTCCAAACAATGATCATAAGAAACATAATGATAGACACCCGCATCAAGATCATCGATTGAAGGCGTTACCAAGTAAGCTTCCGTCGGGTGAAGATTACCGCTTGACGGGTTGATACGCAATGACCATGAACTTTGGCCGGTGGATTTCCAAGCTGATAAACCAAGTGATAACCCTAGAAAGTTGCCCAGACTTTTCAGATTAAAAGGATGGCTTTCTTTTTGGGATTGGTATAACTTATTGTAAGGTATAAAGGAGTTCTCTATAACCCCAGGCAAACGAATTCTTTTTGTTTCCTCATAAAAGCGAAAAGGATTCGGCTGATTGTCCCAGTCCAGATAGCCTAAGGATCGGGCAAATCGGTTAAAATTATGTTTGGTTGCTTGATGATAATCAAACATCATCTGCGCGTGTTTTTTATTCATTATCATGCTGGCCTAAAGTCATTTTTCTGAGTGGCAATTAATAAAAATTGATATGATGAACCTGATGATATCTTGGTGGATTTATAGTCGAATCACAGTCGCTTTTATTCGAAAGTATAACGCTTGATTTGAGCAAATATTATAACCTAAGTAAGAGCAATCTAACAAAAATTTTAAGGTGTTTAGGATTGGCTAAATCCCTGAAACAATTTCTGGACAGAATTTGGGAAAAGCCTAGAGATACCACGTAATTCAAACTGAAGAAACCAATATCAACTGGGTTCAAAGCTATATTCTGTTTCACTGCAAACTCATTGATTTGAACCAGGACGTTTCCCCAAGTTTAGGGCCAAACATTCATCCTGCTAATCATGGACATCTCACTAGTACCATGAAGATGCTTTGGCGTTGACAGCACAGGTAGTTCGTGATAAGCTGAATGTTGCATTTTACTCGGTCAATGATATTTGCTGAGAAGCCATCTAAGCAGACAAGCATACCAATCATGGTTCTCGTTGATGACAGTCCCCCATTGGTTCATCACAATCTGAACGCGTATTTATTGAGAACGTTTTGGACAAAGTTGGAAAATGCATGAAAGAAACACTGGCTGAAGAAGTTGAGCGGAAGACCTGTTTAGAGATTGCTCCTCTGACTACGGCCAGAGTTCAATGAATCTATCCAATCATGTGCAAAACTTAACGGTTGGAAACGGATTCAAGCGTGTAAACGGAATACACATATTATTTTTAGATGGGAGTTAATTGTTAATGAAACTAGATGTAATTCAACTAACCAAAGATATTGTGTCAATTAGCTCTGTTAGTCATCAAAGTAACGCTACGGTTTCTGATCTTCTAGAAGAAACGTTAAAGAAGTGCGAGTTTGAGGTCGAGCGTTTGCAATTTATCGATCAGAGCGGCGAATCTAAAGTCAGTTTAGTCGCCAAAAAGGGGGAGGGGAAAGGTGGTTTTGGGCTTTTCTCCCATTCGGATACAGTGCCCGGCGACGAATGGGCTTGGGATGCGTTCTCGCCTGCGATTGAAGATGATCGCCTTATTGGTCGTGGCAGTTGCGATATGAAGGGACCTTTAGCCGCTACCATTGTGGCAGGTGCATCAGTTAATTCGTCCCAATTAGGAAAACCGCTTTTTATCGTCATCACTGCCGACGAAGAAATTTCCGGTATGGGCGCCCGTCAAGTTGCCGAGGAATCGGTACTTTTCAATTCTTTTCGGCCTGCGCATGGTGTGATTGCCGAACCCACCCAGTTAACCCCCGTATATGCTCATAAGGGTGGCGCACGAATTGTCGTTACCGCCTATGGCAGATCAGCTCATACCAGCACCGATCAGGGAATTTCAGCTAATTTTCTGATTGCACCTTTCTTAGCTGAAATGGTCGAAGTGGCCGAACTATGCAAGACCGATAAGTCATTTATGAATCACGAATTTGATCCACCAACTAACGGGTTTAATATGATTCTAGACGACGGTGGATGCAAACCTAACGTTACAGCCGCCAAAACCGTCTGCACCCTTGGTTTCAGACCGATGCCGGATGATAGAAGCCAAGACGTAATTGCCATGGTAACGGAAAAGGCAGAGAAGTATAATTTTGAAGTGACATCGAGTCAAGGTCAACCGTTCTATATCTCGCCTGAAACTGAAATTGTTCAAACTGGACTCAAAGCAACAGGGATATCCAAACCGAGTACGGTACCGTTCGGAACCGATGCCTTTTCGTTCCAAGATTCTCTACAATTGGTCGTCCTTGGCCCTGGTAATATCGAGCAGGCGCACACGGTTGGCGAGTACATTGAAATTAGTCAACTGTTTGAAGCAGTTAAGGTGTATCAACAGATGATTGAAATATTGTGTATGTAATCAAATAACATTTAGGAAAGTCAACCAAATGCAAGCTTGGATGCGTATTGGCCAGCCACTTGAACCAGTGATTAACGACTATGAACGCATTTTCGATGCTTGGGAAGACGGTGGAGTTCGCGGTTTCGTCTTTGGACGCACGTTATTTGCGGATTCGCAAGGCCAATTCACTATTCCCGCCTTCGCCTCCAATCCGCAAGTCTACCGTGACCGTGGACTAGTTCCCAACGAGCGTCAAGCCCAAACCGATTCGACTAAAGAAAAATTGCTCCATACCATGTTGGACAATGCCAAAAAACGGGGTTGGACAATTTTCATTTTTGCTCCCGGAAGCGGGGCAACAGGAGCAAAACCGCTTTCATTAGAAGAAGATCCCTATGGTGCAATATCCACTGCAACCATGTGGGCTGAAGTGTTCAGCGCATTTCCGCAAGTGGATGGCGGCATCATGGACGGTTGGACAGAATCGGCCTATGAACTCGTTAAGCATCATGGGAATGCGGTTTTTGCCGATATTTCCGATGCCACCAAGAAAACAGCATCCATCAGAGGTTATGATCCCGTCAAGCTGGAAAGAGGAATGCAGCACCTTCGTCAGCGGTTCCAGAGTTTTACATCCTCTCAAGTCCGTTACTACGGTCATCACGGCGTATTATCTGAAATGAATCTGTTTGATATTAATGAAGATGCTGTCTACTGGCTTCGATGGAGACGAAAAGACAGCATCGAAACAGGCGAAGCATTCCGAAGAGAACTAGATAAACTTCCCCGTCAACTCCTACTGGGCAATAGTCCGCGCTCAGCCGTCTTTTCCGGGATGACTGCGCTTGATTTTTCCTCTTGGGATAAGATCGTAGATATTTTACTGGTTAAACATTACTTCTGGCACCGGGGTTTTGACGGTATGTATGGGACTGTGGCTAGATGGATATCACAAGTTCATGAATGGAATCCTGACTTGAGCGAACAGGAATGCTTTACGATTGTAAAGGCTTGGTTGGGTATAGATCTACCAGAAGTACAATCTTTAGCTGATATGGATCTCGGATTCCCGCCAGCTTTCTTTGGTGAAACGGTTAAGCTGGAAACTGAGCGAGCACTGGCTGCCGTCAGTTGTCCAGAGAAGGTGGTTCCTTGGGTAGATACCGGTCGAATGCCGCATGGTGGTGATCCCATGACGTCGGGCGACCTGTCCAGGATTCTCAAAGCTTCTAAGGAAGTCGGACTTAAGCGGTTTCTATTTCATAATCATGCACATCTAACGTCAGCAGAATGGTGTGTAATTTCCCGATTGTGTGGCACTGTGTGGGACGAAGCCCCAAATGGATATTGGCCACCTGCCACCCCAAAACCGTCAAGTTACTAGGTCTTTTGATCAAGCTGCTGGACAATGTTTATGAGTACATTAAAACTTCCTGTTCGTTGGTACAGCAACACCACGGAATATAAGACCCTCGAGATAGAAATTGGGCAGACTGCTTTCATGATTGTAGATAGTGATTGCGGTAGTGGCAATACATATGTGGAGGAAGGAATTGCACCGGCATTGGCTAATGCTCGCAAGGTCAAGATGCGTGTTATCTTCATCCATAACGATTTTTCGCTGGTTGATGAGCCTGGCAGTATTAAACGAGAAATTCACGGCACACGCTGGGGGACTTCCGACGCCAAAGATCGTCCTCCGCCATTGCGGAAACCTCATCAACCCAATTACTCTCCGTCTATCCAACCGTTACTGCATGAACCTGATTTCCCAAAACGGGAATGGTCCGGATTTCATCAAACTCATGTTGATTATCATCTACGGTGTTATGACATCAAAACCTTGATTGCTGTCGGGTTCAGTCAGAGAGCATGTTTGTACCAAACGCTGGCAGGTGCTGTGGAACTTAATTATCGAGTCATTATGTTACGAGACTGCACCCATTCTGCCGAGTATCCGGATACAGTGGACGAAACTTTACCTGAGAAAGGCTGGTTACGGAAAATTATGTTGCGGAATTTCGAACATATTGTTGGGTACACATCCTCCTCAACCGAGTTTATTGCTTCTTGCCAATCAATTTTAAGATGATATGCTGCTATGACGGAGATAAAGCAGAGGAAGTTTTTTGACTCGAATTACTAGCTTCTTCAAACGGAACTTCACTAATTTATTGCTGTCTGTAGGAGCAATCCTTCTGACTCTCCTGATAATTGAAGTTGGTTACTCTGTTTATCGATTTATACGCTCTTCAAAAGCCTATTTCAGAATTGATCAGAAAACCCAAGAACGGTATTTGATCCCGGGGGTTGTCTGCAAAAAACAATTCGTAGAAAATGGCAAAGAGATAACAATACAGATTAACTCTCTGGGTTGGCGTGATAGGGAAATACCTTTTGAGAAACAGGAAGGCACGTTTCGGATTGTTGCTCTTGGAGACTCAATTACTTTTGGATGGGGTGTAGAGTTAAATGAAACTTATGTCAAACAGCTTGAAACCATTCTTAGGACACAACACCCAAACAGAAATTATGAAGTCATCAACATCGGTATTGAAGATCTAGGGTTACAGGAAGAGTTAAAACTCCTAAAACAGGTTGGTCTAAATTTTCAACCAGATCTTGTACTTCTCGGTTTTTACCTCAATGATGCCCGGCCTATTGGCGGATTTCCCAATGAATCAAAACCGACATGGTTTCATCGAAGGTACACTTTTCGCCAAATTGCCAATTTGGTACCTTTAACAAAAGTTATTGCTAAAAAAGTATTAATTAAATTCGGTGTCATGAAGCCGAATGCATCAAGCCGGTTCCGTTGGATCAACACATTTGCAAAACGAGAATGGGTAACGAATCAAGGTGAAATGAGGCAACTTATCGAGTCCGCTGACCTGGATTGGGGAGTGGCTTGGAAACCGGAATCGTGGATAGCGATTAATCGGTATATTCAAGAAATGCAGGAAGTCACACAATCGGCTGGTTGTCCTTTAGCGGTTGTCTGTTTTCCGGTTAGCGTTCAAGTGGAATCGGATTTCCTATCTGCAGATGAACCACAGCAACATCTGTCCACGATCTGCCAAAGTAGATCTATCCCCTTTCTTAATTTGCTACTGAGTTTTCGTCACTGGAACACAATGGTTGGAGAATTGCTGTTCTTCGATCTTTGTCATCCCAAACCTTTAGCACATAAAAAGGTAGCAAAAGTGATTTCAGAGTTTTTGAATACAGAAGGGTTATTACTTACTCCAAGATAATATTTACAAGTTCCAGACGAGAGAAGGAAATTATGAGTTTCAGAAAACAGGAATTGGACCAACCAAACATCCTATGGATTTCGTTAGAAGATACCAGTCCACGATTTGGCTGTTATGGAGATCGAATTGCGCGGACACCAAATATTGATCGTCTGGCAGCAGAGGGTAGGAGGTATCCAAATGCATTTTCAACCGCTGGAGTTTGCGCACCCAGTCGATCAGCAATCATTACTGGCATGTATCAAACCTCTATCGGTACACACCACATGCGAACAGCACACACCAATCAACATACTCCTGAGATGCCAACTCCATATTCCGCTGTTCCTCCACCACACGTCAAAACGTTTACCGAATACCTGCGAGCGACCGGATACTATTGTACAAACAACCAAAAGACGGATTACCAATTTATATCCCCTTTTACGGCTTGGGATGAGTGTAACAATCAGGCACATTGGCGAAATCGCTCTGGTGGTTCTCCCTTCTTTTCGGTCTTTAATCCAACAGTAACTCACGAAAGCGGTATGTGGCCAAATAATCGGCCTCCTGTTGATGATCCTACCGACCCGGATCAAGTGACATTACCGCCGTACTTGCCAGATACGCCTAAAACACGCCAAGCTCTAGCACGCCATTACGACAACCTGACGCTGGCAGATCAGCGAGTCGGTCAGATTCTCGGAGAATTGGAAGAGGACGGACTGGTCGAAAATACAATCGTGTTTTTGTGGAGTGATCATGGGGAAGGGTTACCCCGCGGAAAACGGTGGACTTACGATGCCGGCATTCGTATTCCGTTGATTGTTCGATGGCCAGGAGAATTAACGGCTGACAGCGTATCAGAAAATCTCATAAGTTTAGTAGATCTAGGTCCAACCGTACTTTCGTTGTCTGGAATAGACTTACCTTCACATCTACAGGGCCAGCCCTTCCTCGGCTCAGAAGCAACCGAAAGAGAATATGTGTTTGCAACGCGGGATCGATATGACGAATCTTATGATATGGTTCGTGCTACACGGGATAAACGCTACAAATACATTCGGAATTTCTATCCTGAGAAACCTTACCTGCTTTGGATTCCCTATCGAAACCGCCATCCGGCAATGCAAGAGATGTGGCGATTGCATGCAGAAGACAAGCTGGAAGGGTCAGAAAATGTTATGTTTCAACACCCACGACCAGTTGAAGAATTGTATGATCTGGAAAACGATCCCTATGAAATTGATAATCTTGCTAAGAATACGGAATATAGATCAACACTTGAACGGTTGCGAAAAGCTCTAGATGATTGGCGTGCTGAATTTGGTGATATGGGAGAGATCCCCGAAGAACAGATGGTTCGTCAATGGTGGCCTAACGGAGTACAACCCCAAACGGCGGCACCAATCTTTATTCCCATCTCCAATTCAAATTTGGGCATGAACACAGCATCTGAAGATGAAACGCTTACCTCTCCTGCCATAATACAACTTCACTGTGCGACTCAGGGTGCTTCCATCGCTTACACCACGGAAGCAAATCAACAGGCACGATGGCGGTTATACACAAAACCGTTACGTTTCCAAGAGGGCACAAAAACGCTAAGAACGAAAGCTGTCCGCATCGGTTATAAGGAAAGTGAGGAAAGAAGTCTCACCTTTACGGTTAACAATCCGGATTAGGTCATCAATTATCCAGAAGATAGCAGGTAAAAAAATGCTAAATAAGAACATAACTTTATCAGAATGGAGAGACATCTTTAGATGAGAGATAAACAGAGTGTGCTTTTTCTGATTGCTGATGATTGGAGTCGAATTGCGCGGTGTTATGGCAATGAGGTGATCCAAACACCGAATATTGATGCTTTGGCTGAAGAAGGGATAGTTTTCGATTACGCTTTTTGCACCAGTCCGTCTTGTGCAGTCAGCCGAGCTTGTATCCTTACCGGTCAACATAGTCATACACACGGTCAATATGGTCATTGTCATGGGATTCACGGGTTTCGAACGCACGAGTTCATGCAATCAATTCCCAAGACCCTGAAAGCTAATGGATTCGTAACCGCCTGTATCGGGAAAAAACATGTGGAACCACCCAATGTTTATCCGTTCGACTACGAACCGAAGGTAAATGCACGAAGTCCGGCTGATATGGCGGAGAAATCCCTTGAATTCCTTGAGCAGCATTCAGATCGACCATTCTATCTGCATGTCGGTAGCGGGCATCCACACCGTGCAGGCCAGGGGTATGGAAATGAACGAATACATTCAGGCATAGAACCAGTTGGATATGAGCCATCTGACATCATTGTCCCCAACTTTTTGCCCGACATCCCCGCAATTCGTGAGGATTTAGCTGATTACTACGAAAGCGTGTCTCGGTGGGACCAGGTTGTCGGCGCTGTTTTGAAAGCGCTTGATCAATCAGGCCGCGCTGGCGAAACGCTAGTTTTTGTAACAACTGACCATGCTATGCCTTTCCCAGGCGCAAAAGCGTCCAGTTTTGATAGTGGACATCATTGCCCCTTGATCATACGCAATCCAGCTCAACAAAAACGTGGAATTCGAAGCCAAGCATTAATGAATTGGGTCGATTTTTGCCCAACCATACTTGAGTGGTGTGATACCGATCATCCAGATGGATCAGCAGCCCTATACGGGAAATCAATCTTGCCAATATTGGAAGATGAATCCGACTGTCCAGGTGCTGGAGAGTGGGAGGAAACGTTCTTCTCACACTGCTTCCACGAAGTAACAAATTATTACCCGTATCGTGTTCTACGTGGTCGACGCTACAAGTACGTTCGGAATCTAGCTTACCAACTCACTACACCTTTACCCAGCGATCTGTTTCGGTCAATTTCCTGGACCGCTATACGTCAGGATCCAAACATTGATATGCTCGGTCAACGTTCAGAAGAAGGGTTTCTCCATCAGGATCGGGAAGCACTTTTTGATATCCAAAATGATCCGGCAGAATCGACAAATCTCATTAGCGATCCGCAGTTGACAGATGTAATCGATGACATGCGGAAGAAAGTAATAACCTTTCGCCAAAAAACAGAAGATCCTTGGTTGGAACAATCCTTCCAAGAAGGCGAACTTAACGCGTAAATTATTTTGATGAGGGTATATTGAGAGAACAAATATGAGCCAACCCAATATCTTGCTGATTGTAACGGATCAACAGCGTGGTGATTGTCTGGGAATCAGTGGGCATCCTGTTTTGCAAACGCCTTACCTCGACGAGATTGCTACCAGTGGCATACGATTTAGCCGTGGATACAGCGCTTGTCCGGTTTGTGTTCCGGCTCGTAGAACTTTAATGACTGGCCAGAAAGCTGCTTCCCATGGTGTTTTCATGAACCATCATTCGATTCTTAATGGCTCTACGTTGCCGGACGAACTCTCAAGATCCGGGTATCAAACCCATCTTGTTGGTAAATTGCACCTCTATCCGTGCCGAAAATTGTACGGTTTTAACTCAGCAGATTGGGCGGACAGTCCAACTCCGAATGTAGTTATGGACGACTATGAGCGTTTTCTAATTAGTGAGCGTGTTATGCAACCGAGAGCTGGGTTGGCACACGGGATGAGCGCAAATGGGTACGCGGCGCGACCGTTCCATTTAGAAGAAAGATTCCATTTCACCAACTGGTGTGCTGATAATGCAATACGTTTTTTGGAACGACGAGATCCAACATTACCCTTTTTTCTGAAACTCAGTTTCCATCAACCCCACCAGCCATTGACGCCACCCGCTTGCTACTATGAACGGTATATAGACATGGACTTACCGGAACCAACTGTAGCTGATTGGGCACGTATTTATGATCAACCACAGCGAGGATTACCAGTAAATGCCTGGCGGGTGTATTTGGAACCTAATGTCCAAAAACAGATGCAAGCCGGATACTACGGCTGCATTAATCATATTGACAACCAGATTGGACGCGTTTTGGAACATGTTCCTCAGAATACAGTCATCGTTTTTGTTTCCGATCATGGTGAAATGCTAGGAGAACATCAGTGGATTCGGAAGCGCAATGCTTTCGAGGGATCAGCTCATATCCCCTTTCTAATTCGTTTGCCTAAGAACATGGAAATCAAGCAGGAAAAGGTAATTGATGAGACAGTAGAATTGATGGATGTCATGCCGACGTTACTTGATATTGCTGAAGTTGAAATTCCAGACAGTGTGGATGGTCATAGTTTATTGCCGTTGATCTGTGGTGAAGACATGCAGTGGCGTGACCATATTCATGGGGAATGTGCGAAAATACCAACACTTAATAGTGGGATGCAATATCTGACTGATGGTAAATCAAAGTACATCTGGTATCCGGGGTTGGGACAGGAACAGTATTTTAATTTGGAGAATGATCCCAATGAGATGAATGATCTGACCAATAATCCGGACTACGTTGATGAACTTGACAAATACCGTTCAATTTTAATTAATCAACTAAAAGATCGGCCAGAAGGATTTGTAGATAGTAACAAGCTAGTTAATCTCAGCAATCCTACGTCAAGCACGCTTCCTGGTTATGAATAAATTGGGAATCTGTCACTAACTTTAGTTGCTAAAAAGATGATGTGGAGGTAAGAGTGGAAGGTTCAACCAAACAACAATTTGACTTCTGTAACATATGGTCACGACGCGAAGCACTACTAGAAAAAACAAAACTCCCACTCTTTTCCAGTTGGTGGAAGCCTTTCGTAGAATCTCAACAGACCTTAGAACTGTCCAATAACTTAATGGAGCAAATCGAATCGATTGCATTTGCCTATGCTATTAGTGGTGATGAAGCATTAGGTCAAAAAGCGTTAAACTCACTTCGGAAGGCACTTCCAACGTACATACCCCCAGCAGGTGCTATTCACAAAGAGATGTACCCGGAAGTAGAAGCAGATCTGACCGTTGCCAGCGCATGCAAAAAACTGGCTTACACCTATAACTTCCTCCATCCACTTCTTGAATCGACAGATAAGCAATTAATCTTCAGCCAACTTGTTGAGAAAGGTGCTGGTATCATCTACCATGACACACTGGCAGGTGCCTGGTGGAGTAACGCTCCCAACTCCAACTGGTGTAGTCATCTCTTATCTGGTTTGGCTTTGTCCGGAATCGTGTTGATGGAAGATGATCCAGACTTGTCAGAAAAATGGATCAATGCTGCAACAGGGCCATTGCTAAGAATGCTTGACCTAGCAGGGGAAGAAGGTGCAGGTATTGAAGGTACCGGATATTGGTGTGGGTGCTATCGATCTGTTCAAGAATGGACAGAAGCGGCCCGAAACATCGGTTGGGATGATTGGTATTCACATCCATTCTGGCAACGGGCAGTCGAATTTCCCCTATATATGTCACGGCCTGATAAATCAAGTTTAATGAACTTTGGGGATACCGGTGAAGGTTTAGGAATGAGCTATTTTTTCTATGCCATCGCCAACGCTTTAGATCATGGTTTAGCCCAATGGTTTGGGAATCAAATTACAGTCAACAATTCCCCTTCAAGATGGGATCTGCTTTATTATAATCCCAATCTGGAACCAACACCACCCGATTATATGCCAACCGATCGATTCTTTAAAAGTGTACATCTAGCAAGTTTTCGTTCAAGTTGGGAAGAAGACGCCGTCTTCTTCATTCTGAAAGGCGGCTCTAATGCCTGGTCACATTGCCACTTGGATCTGAACAGTTTTTTTATAGATGCTTATGGAGAGCGTTTAGTTGTCGACCCAGGTCCCGGTGATTATTCGTCCCACTACTTTACCAGCGTTGATCCAGAAGTATCAACGGCTTGGCACAACACTCTTCTGGTTGATAATGCCGATCAAAGGCAGCCACCACGATATCGAATGAGTTTTGATCTGGAAGAAGGTGGCGATGCGTACTGTCGCCTAACTGATATGGTCTCCAGCTATAAGATCGGGATGATTTGTGGGGATGCCACAACTGCTTATGGTGATTACCTTGATCGATTTTTCCGCCACATCGTTTATCTTAAACCAAATCGGTTTGTCATTTATGATTCTATTCGTGCCCGAGAAGTCCGGACACAACGGCATTACCAATGGCTTCTACATAGTGGTTTCCCAATTGTTGATAACAACGATGGAACACTTGAAGTCCAAGGTAAGAAATCTAAATTAGTCATTCATCCAATCCTACCGTTGCCATACGCAATTAAATTCTTGCCAACTCGTTTGCCAAAAAGAGGAAAGGCGGGGAAAGAAATCCACGCCATCAGCTTGCGTCCGGAGTGGCATCACCTTTGGAACGTATCACCGAAAAGTTCACCATATCCTCAGTGGAATCCGAGATCACATGGCCTATTATACGACAGGGATCTACAATTTATGGTGGTGTTGACCGTGTTGCCTCAGGAAGAAAAGTATCGGTACGAAATAAAACCAATTATTCAAAATGATCTGCATGGTGTGAAATTTGTTCAGGATGATGAAACTGACCTAGTTTATTTTAATCTTGCTGGTCGCCGCTTTGAAGATAGTCGCGTAATATCGGATGCAGAAAAAGTTGTCATCCGGCAGAAAGGGGACGAGATTCTGGATTGGAGCATCGTAAATGGGCAACAATTAATTTACGATGGGTTACCTGTTAATTTTCAAACTTAAGGTTATATTGTTTCAAGCGTAATTTAAAGTTGAGAATCATGAGGAATTCAAAACATGAGAACTAAAACTGCTGTTGTTTACGAGCATAACAATCCTGTAGTTGTTGACAATTTAGAATTGGATGCCCCCAAAGCGAAGGAAGTACTTATTCGCATGAATGCCAGCGGAGTCTGTCATTCCGATTTGTCCGTCGTTAATGGAGCAATCCATTACAATCCACCTGTCGCGCTTGGACATGAAGGCGCAGGTATTATCGAGCAAGTTGGTGAAGATGTAAACTATGTTCAAGTTGGCGATCACGTTTTACTCTCCTTTGTTACCTATTGTGGTCAATGCCGAATGTGTACCATGAATAAGGTCTCCTTGTGCGAAGGTTTTTCCGCCAAAGTCGGCTATTTGCTTGATGATACTTGTCGGCTTCACAATAGCCTTAAGCAACCGGTACCACAAATGGCTCGAATCGGTACAATGTCGGAATATGCTGTGGTACCTGAACAAAGTTTGGTGAAAATCGATCCAGCATATTCTCTGGAAACAGCGGTACTGGTTGGATGTGGTGTCACAACAGGCATTGGGGCAGTACTCAACACAGCTCAGGTAAAACCAGGAAGTTGGGTAGCAATTGTTGGATCCGGCGGCGTTGGACTCAACGCTATTCAAGGTGCGGTGCTGGCATCGGCAGAACGTATTATTGCTATAGATCTTGTCCAAAAAAAACTTGAGTTGGCAAAAAGTTTTGGTGCCACAGATCTCATTAATGCCTCTGAAGCGAATCCGGTTGATCAGGTACATGATTTAACAAATGGCAAGGGTGTTGATTACGCTTTCGAAGTGGTTGGTAATCCTAAAACTATCGAGCAGGCCTATGACATGATCCGACCTGCTGGTATGGTTATTATTGTCGGAGTTTCTCACCATGAAGCGAAAATCAGCATACCTGCTCAATGGTTAGTGAGGCAGGAAAAACAAATTATTGGATCCTTCTACGGGTCTTCAGTACCACGAATAGATATGCCCAAAATCCTGAGACTGTACGATCAAGGCAAAATCAGGTTGGACGAGTTGATCACAAAAAATTACCAACTAGATCAAATTAATCAAGCATTTGAAGATATGGAAGCGGGAAAAAACGCCAGGGGCGTTATTTTATTTGATGCGTGAGGCAGCAGACGGTTACGCTGTTTCTATGTTTCACCCACAAATAGATCTAATGCACAGGATCAGGCTTCATCTAGCACACGCTTCCATTGTTGGTGTCTCGAATTACCACACCCCTGTTGATTTTACGTTCCCACTCTTATGAGATTGGTAACAGATGACAAGTGATTGTCAATCTTCTAAACGTATCTGAGAACGCATCAGGTTGAGGTACACAGCCTCGCCCTGACGGAGTTGTTCTAGATCAATCCACTCGTCGCTGGTATGGGCTTGAGCGATGTCGCCTGGTCCAATGATAATTGCTGGTATTCCAGTACCGTTGAAACTGCTTGCATTTGTGCCGAAACCAACTCCCATCGGTTCACAAGAAAGTTGCATCTCTTTTAATTTTCCTTGGACAAAAGCGATAAAAGCTTCGTTACCGGTGGGATCTAGAGGCGGAAAGATTATGTCTGGTTCAGTTTGCAATACGTTCATCTTATCATCGTTTCTGCGTAATTCGTTGAGCACATCTTCTACAGCAGGGATGACAGACTGTGCCTTCTCACCAGGCACAACCCGTCTATCAACCTGTACTTCACAACTCGCTGGTACGATATTAACCTGTGTGCCACCACGAATGACGTTAACGCTACATTGTGCCCTGCCAGTCAGTGCGTGAGAAGCATCAAGACCTGGGATGTAGCGTGATTCCAGTGCATCTACCACCTTCATCATCATGCTGATCGCTGACAGTCCCCGCTCGGGAGAAGAAGAATGCGCAGCAATACCTTGCGTTTGAATCCGCCAACGAACCACTCCGTTGTGCGCGATAACCAATTTGAGTTGTGTTGGTTCACCGACTATTGCCCCAACAGGTTTCCAATCCAGTAAAGACAAGTGATTCTCTATAAACGTGCGAACTCCCGTTTTTTTGACTTCTTCATCAACCGTATAAACGATGGCGATATTATTGGGGGCGATTGATTCTTCAGCGTAACGCTTTAACGCATATAGCATCGCCGCACCACTACCTTTAGTATCACATGCGCCACGACCATATATGCGATTATTTTTTAGCTGCCCGCCCAACGGATCAATCGTCATCTCTTCTATACTGACCGTATCTAAGTGACTTTCAAATAGTAACCAAGGTGCGTCTTGGGAAACCGGATAACTCACCAACAGGTTAAAACTTTGACCTTTGATCGGCAAGCGCTGAGTGGAGAAGCCAAGAAAATTTGCTTGCGACTCAAGGAACTGTGATAGTGCCAATTCCGCATCTAGTTCACCGGAGATATTTGAGTTGACCGTGTTGAATGCAATCATTGCTTGCAGCAATTCTTGGCATGAATAACATACCTGTTTGGGCATTATGTTTCGAACAACTTTAAAACCATGAATTTAATCAATTCATGGTTTTAATTAGGCTCCATCTGGTTGTTAGCATCGACATTGGCTTAACCGGTCTGGGGCGATCGATGCCTTCATAAAGTACAATGTCATCAAAATACATGGTGAATGTCGTACCTCCATTTCCAACGTTAGCTACATTGAACTTATCAATGCCTTTCACTCCATCATATTTCCGAAATTCGGCGTTTTTAACAATCTCTTTTTCATCGTAGTATAAATGATATTTGAGCCGTTTCAGATCCATCACATATTTAAACTCATGCCAAGCATCAAAAACAATTTTTTTGGAATTTGCCCAAGCTTTATCATGATATTGCAAAACTGCACCTGGACCTGTTGTCATAGCGACACAAACCCCCGACCAATGGTCTACACATTTTTGGTTCAGCACATAAAAGACCTCCACTTCAGAACCCGAACTTTCCTTAAGAAGCCATTTGAATTCAAGCGAAATAATCTTACCAGTAATCGGTGAATCTAAGATCAGTGCCATACCACCACCTCCGTCTGGATCGGTGACTCGAACACTTTTGTTAATTTCATCCGGAAATTTCTCGACCACAACTTCTCCTGCTACTGTCGGCTGCCACGGATCCGAAGGCGGTTTGCCGGCCGTCTCCTGATTAAAATCGTAATGAAAAATAAAATCGTCACGTGCTATACCAAAAGAAACCATGATCAATATAAAATAAAAAAGAAAAAAGAAAATTTTCATATATCCATTCCTCAGACAAATATAATATAGTTTGTAATATTAAACTTGATGCTATTATCACCAGTACAACTGTTATGTAAGTACTTCCAGTTGAAACCCGTTTATTGTGGGAAACATGTAACTGGAAGACTTATTTTCGACCTTCACTGTCTCAAAGAAGTCACTTTCTAGACATATTTATAGCAAGTAGATACCCAACTTTATCAGTAGGATGGTTGATTAATTTTCCAAGCGTCCAGCCCATCGAATACAGCCGTCAATATGTTCTAAGAACCAATCCTCGTGCCACAACGCATCTGGATGACCAAGTGCTGTATACATAACCCGTCCCTTTCCATACTCGTGACACCATCCAAGTGCGTAATCATGGTCATCTCGGTTACCTTTGGACAGATCAATGGAGTCATTATCCAGCCTCATCAACACATGCGTATTATCACGGCTCCAGTTCTTGAAAGTGTAAATTTCATCGAAAACTTTAAAAGAACTGCCAAGAGATTGGGTAGATGGATGGTTGGAATCTTCGACAATCACATTAACTTCCTGTGTCCATGGATGACCAGAGAAATAACCTCCTATCATCTCGCCGTATTCTGGCCAGTCATAACAGGTATCGGTCGCATTATGAATACCTAAAAAGCCTTTTCCCTCTTTTACAAAGTCGAGGAGTGCTTGTTTTTGATCCGCATCGAAATCCAAATTACCAGTAGTAGCAAAAATGAGTATATCCAGTTTTTCTAAATTCTCTGCCGTAATTCTTTGACACAGATGAGTTGTATTGACTGACCACTTATTCTTTTGGGCTAAAGATTTAATAGCAACCTCAGCATCTGGTAAGTAGCTATGTTCAAAACCTGCTGAATGACGTAACATTAAGATGTTCATTCGACTTCCCTCTGCATTTTAAATATGATTTTTCTTCAATATTTATGAAAGGTAGTAATTAATTATTTTATCATGTATATTATAATAATCGATAGTTTCTTGAATTCTAAATTATTTATGAATCAGGCTAATCCATTATCACAACCTAAAAAAACTTTCCGAACCACTACTTAGCAGTTTATTAACAATATAAGTCCCGACAGCAACGAGCACGATCACCACCACTCCCAAACATGCGCCTGGTCCCCGTCCAGTTGCACTTTGCATATAAAGGTATATTCCATAGGAAAGCGGAGCCAGTTCTTTCGTCGGAACCAGCATCATGGTTGAACTTAACTCGACGGATGACGTAATGAAGGATATCACTCCACCAGCAATGAGACCTTTGATCATCAACGGAAACGTAATTTTAATGAAGGTGCGTCGACGGTTCGCCCCCAAATTTAAGGCAGCTTCTTCAAGAGATTCATGGATCTGCTGCATTGAAGCGTAGCAAGATCTGAGTGTATAGGGTAACCGACGAGTAGCATAGGCAATTACCAAAATTATCCATGTTTCGGTGAGCGGTTTGTTGATAATCGGTAAATCTACCGCATGGAACATACGCAAGTAGCCAGTGGCGAGAACAACTCCGGGAATCGCGAGCGGCAGAGTGGCTATCAGGTCTAAGATCCCTTTGCCTACTATTTTGCCTCGGATCAGCAAGAAAGCGATGAAAGCTCCTAAGATCACATCGATTCCTGCAGCCAGAAGCGAGAAGATTAGCGTATTCCAAATCATATATGGTGTTTCAAGAAAGATCTCAGCATAATGGGACAGCGTATAACTTTTGGGCAGGAGCGAGAAACTCCAGAATTTAGCGAATGAAAGGATCAAGATCCCAATATGTGGTGACAAACTCACTAGAAGAATAACAGTGCAAAACCCAACCACCAACCATAGTTTTAGGCTACCGATCGATTTGGATATCGACACACCAGTTGCCCCGCGTTGAAGTGTTGCATATTCAGATAATCTTAGATAACGCATCAAACTCCACAGGGAGATTAACGATAATGCGACGAGGATTACCGAGATCACGTAACCGGCTTTGTCTTCGACACCAATGTTAGTAATACGGATATAGGCTTGAGGGGCGAGCATATTCGTGTAGTTGAGCAAAAGCGGCGTGCCAAGATCATCAATACTTTTGATAAAGACTAGCAAGGCTCCAGCAACGTATCCCGGCATCATTAGAGGAAGTGTAATCTTCTGAAGCAACCGAAACCCGTGAGTACCGAGACTCTGTCCTGCTTCTTCAAGTGATAGATCTATATTGGCCAACGAGGCCGACGCATTCAACAAAATAAATGGGAAATAATGGAGTGTTTGAACGATAATGACCCCAATTAATCCATCCATAAACGGAATGGTGAAATCAAACCAACGCCGGAAAAGGAGATTGACAACACCGTTTCTTCCAAGTATCAATTGCATAGCGATAGCACCGACAAATGGTGGCATGACTAGTGGTAGAATGCCCAGAGTCTGGATCATAACTTTTCCCTTGAAGTCGTACCGTACCGAGAAGAACACCAGTGGAAGGGCAATCAGGCTACTGAAAATGACAACCATTACTCCAGCAAAAAGGCTATTCAAGAATGCTTCTCGAAACAATGCTCTCTGGAAAAAGCTCAAGAAATGAAATAAGGTAATGGAACCATCCTGAGTAAATGCAACGTACAATACCTGTAAAATAGGAGATAAGATGAACGTTGAAAGAAGTCCAATAAGGATCAAAAAGAAGAGAAATTGGCTGAAATCAACTTTGCTGTGTTGATTTAGAATGGAACGCATTATTTTACTTTCTTGGCCAGTTCCTTCGCCAGTCTATAATTTTTCTTAGCAGTTACATCCCATTCAATTTCAGCTTGAATTTGCACCTTGTCTGCTTCTTTGGCAAAATGCTGGTTGTATTCGGGGTCATTTGCGTCTGCTTCTGCAACCGGGATCTGTGTGACCAATACCTTGGCTTCGGCAATTAGCTTTCTCAAAGCAGTAACGTCCTGATTCTTGGATACTTTCTTTTCGATCCGTTTTTCAGCCTTATGAATCTCAGACCATGCTGATTTCAAACCTCTCAAGCGAAAAGTGATAAATTGATCAAAAATCGAATTGATCAAGCCGTATCGTTGCTGTGATAATTGAACGTCAAACTTGGTCTCGGATCTTTTCATTTTGAAGGGATTGGGAAATCCTTGGGGTGCGGCCTGATACAGCTCTGGTATCACTGGAAGTCGGCTAATTTTCGAATCAAAGAGCAGAATCTGTCCTTCCCGACTGAGAAAAAAGTTAATGAATTTCCGAGCATTCTCCATGTGGGGAGCACCCTTGATCAATCCTATACTGGCAGGAACAATCGGCGTGATTGATGGATACACAAATTCGACGGGTAAGCCGCTTGCCACCGCCGACAACCCAAAAAAGTCTATAACCACGCCAATTCCAAACTCACCACTAATTATACCCTGTGGAACGCCGAAACTGCGTTCAGTAATAACCGACATATTCCCACACATTGAGAAGAGGATTTCCCACCCTTTTTCCCAACCATAACCCTGTAGAATCGCTTCCACAGTCAAATGTGTTGTGCCGCTCCGTGATGGAGCACTCATCGCTAAATGTCCATGATAGGCTGGAACGGTCAGATCCGACCATTCCTTTGGTGGATCCAGATGATACGCCTCAAGATAGTCTTCATTCCACATAATTCCATAACCGCTTAATGCTCCCCCAAAGTATTGTCGGTCAGGATCGTGAATCGGATAAGTGCCAATTTTCTCCGGAATTGATTCACCGATTTCGTCTGGCAATTCATACGTTTCTAGAAGTCCCTCTTCTTTTAAGACAGCAAAAGCGTCAACTGCGCTGGCCCAGATTAAATCAGAATTCGGTTTCTTAGCAGTCTCACGGATATAAGCGACCGCTGCTGAGGTCTTCTTTGATCTAACAACGACATCAATCTGCGGATATTTGGTTTCAAAGGCACGCTTATAAGTTTCAAACAAGTCTTTTGGAAAAGAAGTAATAATGATGAGTTGGCTTTCTGCCAATACCATCACTGACAGAAATAGGAATAATGTACTTAAAACAATCTTTTGTCTCATACGCTTCCTTTGTTAATCTGTTTTCTTTTTAGTATAGACCTCTTGCATAAGTAGTAAAACTCACCAGAATTCTATAGCTGAGAGGCACCTAAATTCATTGAATGCGTGGGCTCAA